>JAYVFP010000130.1:0-43338 GCA_043773025.1 Archangium sp. | reverse complement strand
CGGAGTCGAGGGATTACCTCGCCTTCGGGCGGTAAGTGCCCCCTCGACTGCGCTCGGGGAGACCGGTGATTGGAGTCATTTCTATTTCGGCCAACCCTTTCGGGCCGAACGGATTTCGGACGGTTCCGTTCGTGCCGACAGGGTTGATCGAAAGAAGGAGCCCCCAACCGTTCATCCCGAGCGCAGTCGAGGGATTACCTCGCCTTCGGGCGGTAAGTGCCCCCTCGACTGCGCTCGGGGAGACCGGTGATTGGAGTCATCTCTATTTCGGCCAACCCTGTGAGCGGAGTCGAGGCACTTATTTCAACAGTCTCTCGGGGAAAGGGAGCCACACGTCACGAGCGCTCGAACAACACGCCCGCCCAGGTCAGCCCCGAGCCGACGACGCACATCGCGATCGCATCGCCGAGCTTCTCGCTGCCCCAGTACTCACTGAGCACCGACGGCGCGCCCGAAGCACCGACGTTGCCGCGGCGATCGACGTTGTACAGATGCCGCTGCGGCGAAACCTCAGACCGCCGCGCCACCGCCTCGAGCATGCGCAGATTCGCCTGATGCCCGATGAAGTGGAGCTGGTCGGCCGTACGCCCCTCGCCCCCCTTCAGCCACGCCTCGCGCAACACCTCGAACGTCTCGCACCCGCGCTTCACGCCGAACTTCTGCACCTCTGCACCCTGCTGAACGAAGTGCCCGAACCGCGGCACCTTCACCTTGTCAGCCCCCGACGGATCCCCCTTCAAGTACGTCTGGGTGATCTTCCACGACCCGGGGATGCGCGGCGAGACGATGGCCGCGCTCGAACAATCGCCCCACAGAACACACGCCGAACGATCCGAATAATCGACGACCCGCGTCGAGTTCTCCGGGTTCACCACCATGATGAAATCGGGCAGCTTTTCCGGGCGCATCGCCTCGAGGAAATACAGCTGCGAGGCGAAGCTCGAGCACGCGCTCGAGATGTCGAGTGAAGGCGCGTCGATGCCCAGCTCGGCCGCGATGCGATTGGCCTCAGCGGGAATGCACTCATCGGGGGAACAACTCCCGGCGATCACCATGCCGATGTCACTGGCCTTGAGCCCCGCACGCTCCAGCGCCATGCGCCCGGCCTGAGCACCGGTCTGAGCGTTCGACAGCTCAGCCGCTTCGATCGCCGCGCGTGGATCGCGGTTCTTCGTGGTGCGGATGTAGTCGAGCGGCAGCACGGTGTGCCGGCTCTTGATGCCCACCCGATCCATGATCCAGGCGTCGTTGGTCTCGATGCCGAGCGCCTCGAGGAAGGCGTTGTCGATCACATTGCCAGGATGGAAGTGCCCGAGGGCATGAAGGTGCAACACGCGGGTACCTCCGGAGTGGTGCTGCGAACTACCCAACCACTACGGAGCGGGGCCAGCGAAAAGACAGAACATTTGGTCACGCTTTTTCTACAGCTCACGCCACAGCACCACGCCCGCCTTGATGCTCGGGTTGGTCCGAGCGTCGTAATGGAAGACGAGCGTCTGCTTCCCAGGCTTGTGAGTCCACAGGTTGATCCACTCGCCCCCCCTCTGAATAGGCGAGGCGATGGGCGAACAGGTGGTGAAGCTCACCCCGTCGGGCGCCCGGGAGAGCTTGGGACCATTGCAGTTCGACTGCGTGCCGGTGGCCGACCACGGCGCTGCGATCGACACGCGGCCCGAGGGCTCGATGGCGAGCGCCTGGTAGTACCGGGTGGAATGAAACTCGGTGGCGCTGCTGCTGTTGCGCGGGATCGCGACGGGAGTGGCCCACGTGGCGCCGCCATCAGTCGACTTCAGGTACCAGAGCTCGGTGGCATCGGCGTCGGCCAGCTTGCGCAGGTGGTACGCGAGGTGCGGCGTGGTGCCCACGAAGGTCAGCGTGACGGAAGGCTCGCGCCCCACCACGGTCAGATCGAGCATGTCGGCCGACGCGATGGCGGTGGCCGTGTTCCCGGGCCGCCAGAACATCAAGTCAGCCGAGACCCCCGCCACAGCCTGAAAGAAGGCGACGCCGGGGTTGCCCGCAGAGTCCACCGCGAGGGAGAGCGACTTGCCGCCGGCGACGAGCGCGCCCGGGTTCTGCTCCATCGGCGCGGCAGTGCCGGTCTTCTTGCCGTAGCGAACCTCAGTGCCCTGCAACCAGCCGAGGTGCGTGGCGCCGCCTGTGAGCACCACCGAGGGGTTCGAGACGATCGCCGCGTTGTTCGGGTCGGAGATGTTCGAGAGCGAGAAGTTCACGCCTTCGTCATCCGAGATCGCCAGGCGCACCGTGTTGTTCTGCGGCTTGACGTAGGCGATGCCGATGCGGCCGCTCTGTGGGTCACGCGAGATGGAGATCTGCCTGTTGGGGTGCGCAAACGCCGCGCCGCCCACCACCTCGATGGTCTTCATCGGCTCGAACGCCTTCGCCACGCCGTCCCACCGCGTGTAGACGATGCGGTTGTCGTCGTAGTTGAGGTCGCCGTTGGGATCTTCGTAGAGCGCGGCGATCACCGGGTGGCTGAACTGATCACCGATCGCAGCCACCGAGACGCCCAGCCTGGTGGAAGGCGCGGCACCCGCGGGCAGCTCGAGGGCGACATGCCAACCGGTGGGCGGATCGTCGCCGCGCTGACGGCCGGCGTCGACCTCCATGCCGGCGTCTTCTTCCATCCCGGCGTCGAACATCGGCTTGGGGCGGGGCCCGCAAGCGAGCAGGCAGACCGAGAACAGGCAGCAGGTGAAGAAGCGGAACATGACGACTCCTGGGAAAGGCGGACTACCCGGCGGCCTTGATCACTTCGCGGGCAATCACGATGCGCTGAATCTCGCTGGTGCCCTCGTAGATCGTCTGCACGCGAGCGTCACGCAGGTACCGCTCGACGGGGAACTCGTCGATGTAGCCGTAGCCGCCGTGAATCTGCACCGCGTGATCACACACCCGGTTCGACATCTCAGACGCGTAGAGCTTGGCCATCGAGGCCTCGCGCGTGAAGGGCTGCTTCTTTTCCTTCATCGACGCAGCGCGAAAGGTGAGCAGCTCAGCGGTCTGCTGCTGCGTGGTCATGTCGGCGAGCATGAAGCGCAGCGCCTGGAAGTCACCGATGGGCTGACCGAAGGCGTGGCGATCTTTCGCGTAGCGCACTGAGGCTTCGATCGCCGCGCGGGCGACACCACAGGCCTGCGAAGCGATGCCCACGCGGCCACCATCGAGCGCGACCATGGCCAGCTTGAAGCCGTCACCTTCACGGGCGAGCAACTGGTCTTCACCGATCTCCATGTTCTCGAACACGAGCGGCACGGTGTTCGAGCCCCGCAGGCCCATCTTGTCTTCTGCCTTACCAATCGTGAGGCCGGGCGTGCCCTGCTCGACGAGAAAACAGGAGAGCCCTTTGTTGCCGGCACTCGAGGTGCGGGCCCACACCACCATCACGCCCGCGTACGCGCCTGAGGTGATCCACTGCTTGCTGCCGTTGATGACCCAGCGATCACCCTTCTTCACGGCGTTGGTGCTGCCCGCGCCCGGATCGCTGCCGGCGTGCGCTTCAGAGAGCGCGAAGGATCCCGCGATCGATTCTCCGCTGCACAGCCTGGGCACGAAGCGCTTCTTCTGCGCCTCGGTGCCGAACTGGCAGATGAGCTCGGCGCACATGTTGGTCACGCACATGCCGACCGAGGTCGACGCGCAGGCGGCCGCGAGCTCGATGACGGCGAGGGCATAAGAGACCACGCCCGCTTCCGCGCCGCCGTACTCCGCGGGCACGTTCACGCCGAGCAGGCCCAGCTCGCCCATCTGGCGGTAGGCCTCGGCGGGGAAGAGCTCCTCGCGATCGGTCTGGCGGGCTTTCGGTGCGACGACTTCGCGGGCGAATTTGCGCGCGGTGTCGCGAATCAGCAACTGCGTCTCACTGAGATCGAAGTTCATCTCAGTGAACGGCCTTCAAGTTGAACGGGAACTCGATGGGGTGATCCTTCGAGTCGGGCGGCTTGGGGAAGGTCATCGTCGAGAGCACCGCCACCACGCAGTCGTGCAGCGCGGGATCTTTGAGCGTGCTGCCCTTGCGATCGACCTTGGCCGACTTCACCACGCCGTCGGGCGTGATGATGAACGCGGTCTTCAGCTTGCCCTCGGGCGCCTTCTTCTTGTCCGAGATGTGATCCTCGTAGCAGCCCTGAATGCGCGGCTGGTACGCCATGACCACCTGCTTGATCGAGTCGGCCGTGAACGGCATCTTGCTCACGTCGGGCCCCTCGCTCGGCTTGTCCGTCGCGACGTCCTTGAGGAGGTTCTTCATGGTGTCGTTCTTCGGCGCGGGATCAGCCGCGAGCGACAAGGCGATGACGAGGGCAGTGATCATGTTCAATCCTTGAGGAGGTTGGCGGCGATCACGATGCGCTGAATCTCGCTCGTGCCTTCGTAGATCTCGGTGATGCGGGCGTCGCGCACGTGGCGCTCGGCGTCCATCTCCTTCGAGTAGCCCATGCCCCCGAAGATCTGCAGGGCCTTGTTCGTCACCCGGCCCGACATCTCTGAGGCGTAGAGCTTGGCCATGGCCGACTCGGTCGAGTGACGCAGGCCCTTGTCCTTCATCACGGCCGCGCGGTGCACCAGCAGGCGCGCCGCGTCGATCTCGGTGGCCATGTCGGCGAGCATGAACTGAATCGCCTGGTGCTCGCGGATGAACTTGCCGAACGACTTGCGCTCACCTGAGTAGCGCAGCGCCTCTTCGTACGCCGCGCGCGCGATGCCCAGCGCCTGGCTGGCGATGCCGATGCGGCCGCCGTCGAGGGTCGACATGGCGACCTTGAAGCCTTCGCCTTCTTTGCCGAGCAGGTTCTCTGCGGGCACTTCCATGTCTTCGAAGTACATGGTGCAACTCCACGCAGCGCTGATGCCCATCTTCTTGTCGGGGGCCATGCGCTTGAAGCCCTTGGTGTCGGTCGGCACGATGAAGGCGGTGATGCCCCGGTTGCCCGCTTCTTTGTTCGTCATCGTGAAGAGCACGATCGCGTCGGCCTTGGGGCCCACGGTGATCCAGTTCTTCGAGCCGTTGATGAGGTAGCGGTCGCCCTTCTTCACGGCGACCGTCTCCTGCGCGGCGGCGTCGGAACCGGCCTGCGGTTCAGTCAGACCGAAGCAGCCGAGCTTCTGACCGGCGGCGTAGGGCTTGAGGAACTTCTCTTTCTGGGCCTCGGTGCCGAACTTTGCGACCGGGTCGCAGTAGAGCGAGTTGTTCACCGACATGATCACGCCCGTCGAGGCGCAGCCGCGGCTGATCTCTTCCATCGCCAGCGCGTAGCTGACGTTGTCGAGGCCGGCCCCGCCGTACGCTTCAGGCACCGCGATGCCCAGGAGCGAGAGCTCGCCCAGCTTGTTGATCGCGTCGGTCGGCCACTCGTGGTGCTCGTCCCACCGCTTGGCGTTGGGGGTGAGCTCGCGGGCAGCGAACTCACGCGTCATCTTTTGAATGTCCCGCTGGATCTCGGTCAGCTCGAAATTCATGAGGTTGCCCTTATCAACGGGAGGAAACGCCGTACAGCAGCCCGAGCGAGGCCGCTGCGAGGGAACCTCATGGGACTGGGTAGTGTCTGCCGCGGTCATGGCGGCTGAGTGGAGCAATTGGTTTGAAACGGTGCCCCAGTGTGCTCGCCACCCACACGTTGCGGCGGGTGCCACCTGCGCGCGATGCGGGTCGTTCTGCTGCGAGGACTGTCTGAGTCAGGCGTGGTGCGAGCCGTGCGCGTTGATGGTGATGAAGGAACACCTGCCGTCGACCGCCCGCAGCGTGGCGTGGAAGCTCTTGCTGGGGCCGATGTTCTTGATTGGCAGCGCAGCGCTCTGGGTGCAGCGCGGCAAGGAGCTCCCTGCCGAGTGGATCATCTGGATGGTGCCGGTGATCTGCGCGGCCGTGGTGCTGCGACGGTTCTCACCGGCTGCTGCGTGGATCGGGGCGATCACCAGCCTGGTGATGTTGGGCTGGCAGGCTTTCTCGATGTTCGCTGAAGGCGCCGAGCTGCGGCTGGTCGACGTCGGGCTGCTCTCGATCGCACCGCTGCTCGCGTTGGATGGCGCCTCGCGACTGGGTCGTCTGTTCGCCACCGTCAAGGTGCAAGAGGCGATGAAGTCCGCGCTCGCCAGGTGAGCCCATCACCCTGATCCTGCGATCAGTCGCCTTTGAACTCGGGCGGACGCTTGGCGATGAACGCGGCCATGCCTTCCTTCTGATCCGCCGAGCCGAAGAGCTTCGCGAAGCCCTCTCGCTCGATCGAGTTGCCGTCTTTGAGCGGCAGATCGGCGCCCGCATCGATCACTCGTTTTGCCTGGGCCACGGCGAGCGGTCCCCTCTTGGCGATGTTCAAAGCGACCTTCTTGCAGTGCGCCATCAGCTCAGCCGCCGGCAGCACCTCGAGCGCGAGCCCGATTTCCTTGGCCTTCTGAGCGTCGAGCATGTCGCCCGTGAAGATGATCTCTTTCGCGCGCGCGCGGCCCACGAGGCGGGTCAGCCGCTGCGTGCCGCCGAAGCCGGGGATCACGCCGAGCACCACTTCGGGCTGACCGAACTTCGCCTTCTCTGACGCGTAGATGAAGTCACACGCCAGGGCGAGCTCAGTGCCGCCGCCCAGCGCAAAACCGTTCACCGCCGCGATCACCGGAATCGGCAGGTGCTCCAACGAATCGAGCACCCGGTGGCCCAGCTCGGCGAACGCGGTGGATTCTGCCTGCGAGAGCCCCGCCATCTCTGCGATGTCGGCGCCCGCCACGAACGCCTTCTCACCACCACCCGTGATGATCAGCGCGCGGGTGGTCTTGTTCGCCGCGACCTGACCGATCGCGTCTGACAACTCCGTGAGGACCTGCCGGTTGAGCGCGTTGAGCGCTTTGGGCCGATCGATGGTGATGACAGCCAACTGCCCGTCGAGCTCGAGTTTGACGAAGTCCATGTGTCCCCCTCAGTACTGGTAGAAACCGCGACCCGACTTCTTCCCCAACCAGCCCGCTTCCACGTACTGCCGTAACAGCGGCGACGGGCGGTACTTGCTGTCGCCCAGCCCCTTGTGCAGCACCTCGGCGATGGACAGCACGGTGTCGAGACCGATGAAGTCGGCCAACGTCAGCGGGCCCATCGGCACGTTGGTGCCGCCCTTCATGGCCGCGTCGATGTCTTCGGCGCTGGCGATGCCTTCAGCGAGCACGAAGCACGCCTCGTTGAGCATGGGAATCAAGATGCGGTTGATGATGAAGCCTGGGAAGTCCTTCGAGACGACCGTGGTCTTGCCCATCTTCTCGGCCATCGCGCGGGTGATCGCGTAGGTCTCGTCGCTGGTGGCCGCGCCGCGGATGATCTCGACGAGCGTCATGATCGGCACCGGGTTCATGAAGTGCATGCCGATCACCGCCTCAGGCCGCTTGGTGGAAGCGCCGATGCGGGTGATGGGGATCGACGAGGTGTTGGTGGCCAGCAGGCCGCCCGGTCGCACCACCTGATCGAGATCCTTGAAGATCTTCTTCTTCAGATCTTCGTTCTCGGTAACCGCTTCGATCGCCGCGTCGACGTTTTTCACCTCGAGGATCGCGGTGGCCAGAAAGAGGTTCTTGAGCGCAGCGTCTTTCGCGGCCGCGTCGATCTTCGCCTTCTCGACCAGCTTCGAGAGCCCCTTCTCGATACCGGCCTTGCCCCTGGCGAGCGCCGCTTCGGAGACGTCGCTCAACGTGACCTGAAACCCAGCCTGGAGCGCGACCTGCGCGATACCCGCGCCCATCTGCCCGGCGCCTACGACGAGGATGTGATTGATGGACATGCGCGGCTTTGTAGGTGCCGCGTCAGCCCCGATCAATCGCCTTGAGCGCCTGCTGGCATTCGAGGTTCTTCTCGTTGGCGAGCAGACATCTTTCGAAGGCGTCTTTCGCTTCAGGCAACCGCGCCCTCGCCTGCTCGCACGCGCCGCGCATCAGCCAGGCGCGATCGTCGTTGACGTCGAGCGTGGTGGCCCGCTCGAGCGTGACGGCTGCGTCATCGAACTTGTCCTGCGCCATCAGCCCGGAAGCGAGCCCCAGGTGCCCCTCGACCAAATTCGGTTCGCTCTGCAGCAGCAGCCGAAACTGCCGTATCGCTTCTGCGAAGTCTTTTTGCTGCAGGTGCACAGCGCCCAGGTTGCGGCGCGCCTCGAGGTACTCGGGGTTCACCCGCAGCGCAGCGCGGAAATAGCCAATCGACTCTTCGTGGTTGCCCTCCTCCAGGGCGATCGCCCCCAGCGAGTTGAGCGAGCTCATCATCTGAGGGTTGGCGCGCAGCGCGAGAACGTAGAACTTCTTCGCGGCCTTCTTGTCCCCCCGGGTCTGGGCGATCAGCCCCTTGTTGTGCAGCGCGTCCCAATAGCTGGGCTGGTACTCGAGCGAATGATCACAGGCGGCATCGGCTTCATCGAGCTGACCTGTGACGATCAGCCGCGCGCACAGGGTGTTGTAGTCCTGAGTGACCTGCGTGACGACGATGGGGCAACCGCACAGCACCAGCAGAAACAAAGAGCGCACCAACAGATTGTCGGCCGGGTCACCCCGCCGGGTGCTTCACGGTTTCTTCATGTCGATCACCACGGTCTCATCCGACCGGGGATCGAAGTCTTGCTGAAAGCCCACCGGAGACCCTGCGTTCATCAGCCAGACCATTGCGATCGCACGGTGCGGCCCCTTCGCGAGTGGCACCTTGAGGCTCGGCTCACCCACGATGCCCGCCTCGAAGAGCTGCTCTTCGCGCTTGAGCAACTCCGCGTCTTCCCAGACCTGCAGCTCGAGCTTGCGCACTTCCCCGTATGAGACGGGAAAGCGCCAGACGACCGTGCGATCCGTGGGGAGCAGACCAAACAGCCCGGTGCGCCAGAACAGGAGCGCCCCACCGAGCACTGCCGCCATCACGAGCAACCTTCCAGAGCGCTTCTTCACTCCCCTTCAGGCTCCTCGTTCTTCTTCTTTTTCTTCCCGTCGTACGAGGTCTTGAGCTCGCTGACCTTCACCTTGGGGAGCAACGACGACGTCTCGCCCTTCACGCGATCTGGCACGAGCCTCACCTCAGCGCGCACCTCGATGGTCATGCCGGCGATCATCCGCAACATCTCGTCGCGCAGTCGATCAGACTGCAGCAGCTTGCGCACCTCGTCGGACACCGTCTTGCCGATCTCATCTTTCGTCTTCTCGGCCTGAGACAAGAGAAAGCCGAGCGCTTCCTTGGGCAACTTCAGCTGGCCCGCGAGCCGCCGAATACCTTCTTCCGACATGAACACGGCGCCGATGCCAGCCCAGGCCATGCGACGCACGAAGTCGGGCACGAAGCCCTTCTTCTCGTCGCCGTCGTCTGCATCCTCATCGAGGGGATCGTCTGGAGGGAGGTCGTCGGGGCTCATGTGCTTGGCTCCAGTCTGACTCAGGCTGACTGAATCGTCACAGAAGGAGCCGTGCGCGACGCATTTTCGACCGACACGCGCTGGGCCACCTTCTGGGCAAGCTCCATGAACGACATGCCTTCGACGCCATCAGGTTTGCCCACCACGATCGGCAGACCGCGATCGCCACCCACGCGAATCGACAACTCGAGGGGCACTTCACCCAGAAAGGGAATGTCCATCATCTGAGAGGCCTTCTTGCCGCCGCCGGTGTCGAAGATGTGCGTGCCCTTGCCGCAGTGCGGGCAGATGAACTGCGACATGTTCTCGATGATCCCCAGGATGGGAATGTTGAGCTTGTCGAACATCTGCTTGGCGCGGATGACGTCGGCCAGCGCCACGTCTTGCGGCGTGGTGACCAGCACCGCGCCCGCGCTCTTGAGCTGCTGCGCGACGGTGAGCGGAATGTCACCGGTACCCGGGGGCAGATCGACCACCAGGTAGTCGAGCTCGCCCCAGTTCACGTCGCGAACGAGCTGCATCAGCGCGCCCTGCAGCATGGGCCCACGCCAGATCAGCGCCTGATCGGCCTCGATCAGGAACCCGATCGACATCACCTTGATGCCGTGGGCCTCGAGCGGCTCGAGCAGCTTGCCGTCTTTCGAGACCGGCTTCTTGTTGATGCCCGTCATCACGGGAATCGAAGGGCCGTAGAAATCGGCGTCAAGCAGCCCAACGGTCGCGCCGTGCCGGGCGAGCGCACAGGCCAGGTTGATCGCCACGGTCGACTTGCCGACCCCACCCTTGCCTGCGCCCACCAACAGCACGTTCTTCACGTGCGGGAGCAGTTGGTCTTTCGAGGCGCCCCTGGGTTGCGCGCGCACGCGAGCCGACATGTCGATCTGAATGCGCTCAACGCCCGCCACCTTCTTGAGCGCGGTCTCGGCGTCACCCTTGATCTTCTCTTTGAGCGGACAGGCGGGCGTCGTCAGCTCGATGCGGAGCTGCACGAAGCTCCCGTCGATCTTCAGATCCTTGACCATCCCGGCCTTGACGATGTCCTGATTCAAGTCGGGATCCATCACGGTCGACATCGCCGCGAGAACATCTCGTTCCTGCACGCTCATGGTGGCTCGCTTTCCTTTTTCCGCTAAAGGCCAGCCGTCCAATACGGGCGGGGGCCGCGCTAAGCAAGCGTCCGAACAGTCGGGAGCCGATGAATCACTTCATCTCGGGCATTGTGAAGATCGTCCTCCTGGAGGGCTCGATCGCCCTGTTGCTGATCGACGCCGTCGCCGGTGATCGGTTCGAGAAGCAACGCTCGCGCGCGCACGGCGTGTTGGCCGGGCTCATGGTCTTCGCGTGGTGCAACTACGGCTCGCTTCGCCACGACGTCGACGTGCTGCAGGTGCTCACCAGCGTTCCGTTGATTCTCTTCTGCGGCTTCCTCATCGGCCTCGCCTTCGACCCGAAGCGTGACGAACGCGTCGCTGCGTGGAAGGGCCTTCGGGCCGCGGCCGCCAAGCGGGTCTCGAAGCCGCTCGCGGTGGCGCTCGTGGTGATCCTCTCGGGCGCCTGGGTCGGTGGCGGCGTCGCGGCGGGAAAGCTGCCCCTCATTCACCAGTGGGAACAGTTTCATTTCTACCTGGGCGCCAAGTACCAGCGCGAAGTCGGCTGGTTCAATCTCTACAAGGCGGCGGTGCTGGCGGACAAGGAGACCGTCAACGTGCTGAGCGCGATGCCCACCACGCGCGACCTGACCAACTTCGAGCAGGTGCCGCTCGACGTGGCCCTGCGTGACGCAGGCCAGGTGCGGGCGCGCTTCAGTGACGACCAGTGGAAGGCCTTCAAAGACGACTGGGCCACCATGGCCCGCCTCTGGCCGATGAACTGGACGTCGGTGATGAACGATCACGGCAACTCGAACTCGCCCGCCTGGGCGATCCTCGCCACGCCGATCGCCAAGCTGATTCCCTTGTCTGCGCGCGGGCAGGCGTTGATCGGGTGGCTCGACATGCTGCTCATGCTCGGCCTCTGGTTGGCCGTGTGGCAGAGCTTCGGGCACCGGGCCGCGAGCGTGGGCCTCTTCATGTGGGCCGCTGCGCCGCAGGTGTTCGACTACCTCTCCGGCAGCTTCCTGAGGTGGGACTGGCTCTTCGCCGTCGGGCTCGCGGCGTGTTTTCTCAAACAGAAACGCTACGCCTGGGCCGGCGGGTTCTTCGGCTTCGCGCTCGCCACCAAGCTCTTCCCCGTCTTCTTCGGAGTCGCCCTCGGCCTCCGCGCGCTCTTCGTGTGGCAGCAGACGAAGACGTTCAAGAAGGAGTACCTGCGTTTCGGCATCTCGGCCGCCGCCACCGGCGCTGCGTGCGTGGTGATCAGCACCGCGATGTTCGGTGCCGGCGCGTGGAAGGAATACGCGCAGCGCATCGAAGTGGCGCAGGTCGAGAAGTTCTACGCCATTCAGTACTCGTTCCGATCGGTCTACCTGCAGCACGCGGCGAACCCGGTGAGGCGATGGATCGAGACGATCTTTCCCGGAGACGTCGCGCAGGGCCGGGCCGACGTCGAGCTCTGCAAAGAAAGCGCGGAGTCGTCGACGGCTTCGGTCTGCAGCAAGGAGCTCGAGGGCTGCGGTGACGGCCACCGCTTTGCCCTGAGTTGCTCCGCTGAAGGCCAGTGCACCTGCACTCGCGATGGAGTGAGCACCCGCACGTTCACCCGCGAGCTCCCCTGTGCGCAGAGCGAGGCAGAGCGCACGCGCATGTTCGAGAAAGAATGCAGCTACCCGACGGACTACGCCCTGGGTTTCCTGGTCGCGCGCGGGTTGTTCTCGCTGCTGTTGCTCGTGCTGCTTCGCCGCGCGACCGATGTCGAAGCGTTCCTGCTCGGGCCCTTGCTCGTGTTCACCTGGCTGACCGTGAACATGTACTACTGGAACATGCTCGGCCTGCTCGCGCTGGGCCTGTTGCTGAGATCAGAGCGGCCACAGCAACGCCCGTCATTCGGCATGCTCCTTGGGCTGCACGCGGTGTTCATGGTGTTCTACCTGTACCAACACCTGAACCGCGGCCTGACCGAAGGCTACGCCGTCGCGTGGATGCTGGCGGTGCTCATCATCGGAACCGCGCTGGCCGAGCTCCGCTCATGGCGCGCGCCGGCCACTGAGGCGTAGCGGCGAGTACCTCGCCACAGTGAAGGACCACACTGGTCCTCCCGAGAGGGTTGGCGGTGCCATCACCGGTCTCCCCGAGCCTGAGTCGAGGGGGCACTTGCCGTGCGAAGCAGAGGCAATCCCTCGACTGCGCTCGATGCAAACGGAGTGTATGCAGCCCACGATGGACCTGGACTCGTACTTCCGCCGAATCCGCTACGCCGGCCCGCGCAGCCCCACGCTGGAGACGCTTCATGCGCTGTGCTCCGCCCACGTCAAGGCGGTGCCCTTCGAGAACCTCGATCTCCTGCTCGGCCGCGTCATCGACCTCAGCGACGAGGCGGTCGATCGCAAGCTCATCCACGAAGGGCGCGGTGGGTACTGCTTCGAGCAGAACGTCTTGTTCCTCCGCGTGCTCGAGGCGATGGGCTTCGTGGTGCGGCCGCTCTCAGCGCGCGTACGCCTGCAGCGGCCGCGCGACTTCACGCCGCCGCGAACGCACGTCTTCGTGGGCGTGGAACTGGAAGGTGAACCCTGGCTGGCCGACGTGGGGGTGGGCGGGCTCGCACCGACCTGCGCGCTCCGCCTCGACACCACCGACGAGCAGCCGACCCCGCATGAGCCCCGGCGGATCGTTCGAGAAGGCGCGCTCCACTTTCATCAGGTGAAGCTCGGTGAGGTGTGGAGCGACGTCTGCGAATTCACCCTCGAGGAGATGCCGGCCATCGATCGTGAAGTCGCGAACTGGTTCACCAGCGCTCACCCGACGTCGCACTTCCTCAACCGGCTGCTGGTGGCGCGCGCTCTCGACGACGGGGGCCGGGCCACGCTGCTCAATCGCGAACTGACCTTGCGCAAACGTGGCGGTCAGTCCGTCACCCGCACGATCTCCACGCCGTCAGAGTTGCTCGAGGTGCTCTCCACTCACTTCTCGCTCTCGTTTCCCCCCGGCACCCTCTTCAAGTGCAGCGGGCTCGACTGGCCGTCCCCGTCTGGGATCGAGAAGCCGACCGAGTAGTCAAGCGAGCGGACAGGCGCGGGAACTCTTAGACATGACGGTGACTCGCTCGTCGATCGTCGTCGGAGCCGGTGCGGGTGGTCTCTTCGCCGCGCTCTACCTTCAGCAGGCCGGTCACGACGTGGTGTTGCTCGAGAGCAAGGCGCGCGTGGGTGGGTGCGCTTCGGCCTTTCCCATGGCGGGCTTTCGGTTCCTCTCAGGCGCCACCACGTTGATTGGCCTCGAGCCGGAGATGCCCCTGGGGCGTGTGCTCGCCGAGCTCGACGTGCCTTTCGCCGCGCCCATCGCACACAAGAACATCAGCCTCTGGCAGCGCGGTGAGCCGCTGACCCTCTCTGGCGACACGCACGCCAACACCGAGGCCCTCACCCGGGCTCACGGCGCGGACCCGAAGAGCCACGGGGTGTTCGCCGCGCGCGCCTGGGTCGAGACGAGCAGCAGTTCGTCGAGCATGGCCCTTGTGTCAGCGCTGATGCCTGGGCCCGCCAGCTTCGAAGCGGTGCTTTGGAGCAGAGCAGGCAGCAAGCCCCAGGCTCGCGGATTGCGCGCGGCTCCGAGGAGATCGCCAAAGCCCCGCGGTGGAAAGTGCAGCTGCGTGATCAACCCCCACCCGCGGGCGCCGAGCTGCACGGAGCGGTTCCAGAACTGCGCGAAGTGGTGCTGCCCGGCACGCCGAAGACCTGGCAGGGGTTTACCGGGCGATGGGGCGGTCGGGTGGGTGGCCTCGCGTTCGACTTCGCCACCCTTCGGCGCGGGTACCCGACGGGCCGCACGGGCGTTCGCGGCCTGGCGCGGGTGGGCGACACGGTGTTCCCCGGCCAGAGCGTGCCGGCGTGCGCGTGGGGGGCGCGTCGGGTGGTCAGCGAGCTGCTCGCGATCACGGGTGCAGCATCACCCCGAACGCACCGTTGAGATCGAACGACGACGCGCTCGCAGAGGTGTCCTCTGAGGGGCAGGAAACGCGCGCGGAGCCCGAGTTCGAGGGTGACTGAACGCGAGACATGTTCGGCCGCTTATCTGCAACCTCACCCCGCGGAAAGCTCGGCGCTTCTGGAACTCGGAGGCGCAAACGATCAGCTCATCGAAGTTCGGGTTGGATGTGGCTACAGTCAGAAGTTGCGTGAGCGAGTTTGACGAGATTACCGCTGGCCTCCCCGTACCGGCCCTGCCCGACTCGAACGGCCAACGGCTGCCGGTGCTGCTGGTGGTGGGGGGCCCCCGCACTTCCATCGGCCGCGCCTACCCGCTCGACAAAGACCTGCTCATCGGTCGCGCCGGCGAAGCAGACGCCTGGCTGGATGAAGAAGGCGTGAGCCGGAAGCATGCCCGGCTGGTGCGCACGGCTGACGCCGCGCAGCTCATTGATCTGAGCTCGCGCAACGGCACCTGGGTCAACGGCACGCGCATCACGCAGACCGACCTCAAGGAAGGCGACCTGGTTCAGATCGGCCCGAGCCACATCTTGCGCTTCGTGTTCCAGGATCAGCTCGACGAGGCCGCACATCGCACGCTGGTCGACAACGCGATCCGCGACTCGCTCACCGGGGCGTACAACCGCGGCTACTTTCTCGATCAGCTGCGCAAGGATGTCTCGTCGGCCATCAGGCACAAGCAGCACTTGAGCCTCGCCATGATGGATCTCGACCTGTTCAAACAGATCAACGACAAGCACGGCCACGCGACGGGCGACCTGGCGCTGCGGCACTTCTCGCGCGCGGTCAGCACGTTGATTCGCAGCGAAGACACCTTCGGCCGAATCGGTGGCGAGGAGTTCGCGCTCATCTTGCGGCAGTGCCCCGATGAAGAGGCGAAGCGGGTCACTGAGCGCATTCGGCAGAGCGTCGAGCAGCTCGACTTGATGCACTCGGATCAACGGGTGGGGATCACCGTCAGCATCGGGGTGACTTCGTTGGCCGCGGGTACGGCGACGGGTGATGTGCAGTTGCTCGAGACGGCCGACAAGGCGCTGTACGCCGCCAAGGATCAGGGCAGGAACCGGGTCGTCTATCAGTCGCTGAGTTGAAGAGGGTCAGGAGCTTCGACGGCCCCTCACCCCGACCCTGAGCACAGATCAGTCAGCGGGGATCGGCGGCACGAAGCTGCAGCTGCTCGACTCGAGACACCCTTCCATCGGGAACTCAGCGCCGCCCGTCTGCAAGTACCGCCCGAGCATGTTCAGCATCACAGAGCCCAGATTGAACGGCAGCGATGGATCTGGCGTGTCGAAGCCGTGGCGGCCGGTCGGCACCACCATGGGGAAGATCACGCCCGTCACCCCACCCACCCGATCGTTCGGTTTCACCAACCGCAGCGGCGGGTTGAGCCGCGGCACGTCGAACAGATCCTGCGTGCCATCGCCCGAGAGCGCCGAGAAGTGATCCACGTCGATCAGCACGTCGCCACCCGCAGAGTTCTTGTAGCGCCCCACCCGTTCCACTGACTCGAGCACGCCGGTGTCGATGAGCACGCGGTTGGGCGTCTTGCCGTACCGCGGATCAGCCGAGAACAGCTCGACCATGCCGGCCGCGCGCGCGATCGACACGCCGGTGGCCACGGGCACGTTCATGTCGCCGATGGTGTTGACCACCACCATGCGCGTGCCCACCTCTTCACCCGTGCCGTACCTCAAGATGCGGTGACGCTCGGTGTTCGGCAGAAAGTTCACCGGGTCGCCGCGCTCGATGGCGAGCTGAGCGAGGCCCAGAAACCGGCGAATCTCAGGTGACTGACGGCGCAGGCCGAAGCCGTCGCCCAACGCTTTCAGCGGGTCGCCCGCCTTGTGCTCGATGGCCTGGAACTTCGCGTCGAGGCCGAAGGTGTCCATCGTCCAGTACGGGGTGGCACCTTGCGGCACCGAGCAGCCCGAACGCTCCTGCGGCGGCAGCGCGCCCGAGTACACGTCGAGCTTCCACTGATCGTCTTGATCCGAGCTGATCGCGGCCCGCAGCAGCCCGTTGGCGCCCACGCGCGCGCAGCGGTGTTCGCCGCTGGTGAGGTTCGAGAGCACGGCCGTGTCGCCTTCGATCAACTCAACGCCGACCGGGCCCAGCTTCACGCGGCCCAGATCGTTCAAGTTCGGCAGCACCTGCCACGCCTCGAGCTGGCCCCTGGTGTTGCGGGTGGTGGTGAAGAGCGGCCCCAGCATACGCAGGTTGACCGCTTCGCGAACGCCGCCCTGAATCGAACGCACGCCGATGTCAGGCAACCCCGCGCCACCCGAGACCGGCACCGCCACGTCGATCTGCGGCTCGAGGCCCGACATCATCGCGCTCATGATTCCGCCCAGCGAGCCACCGGTGATGTGGATGGGCGCGGTGCCACCGACGTCGAGCACGCCGTCGCCGTTGAAGTCGCCAGCGAGATCGTCATTGCCGTCGCGATTGGCGTCGTAGTCCCAACGGGTCGAGCCATCGAAGCCACGCAGCAGCCGAACGAGCTGCATGTAATCGAGCGCCGACTGCTTCACGACCTCACGCGTGTGCAGGATGTACGAGGTCCAGAAGTCGGCGCCTGAGTCTTTGATCTCGTCGCCGTTCTGATCGAACGCACGATCGTTCTTGGCGATCGCGTCGAACATGTTGCCCAGGCCCTTGCCCGCCAGCAGCCCACGCGCGAGCTCGAGGTCGGTCTTGTCGAGCCCCACGCCGTGGCTGACGTTCTCCATGCCGATGGTGGCCAGGCCGTAGCGCGCGAAGAAGCCGCCGTAGAAGAGCGGGTCGAGTTTGTTGCCCGTGTAGCCGTGACCGAGGATCACCACGGGGGCGGGGCCCGTCGTTCGCGCCTTCGGCACCGTGAGCCAGACCGTGATCGTCTCGGGCCGGGTGAAGGCCGCGCCGCTGACCGGATCGACTTGAAAGAGCTGCCTGTAGAGCGGCAGCGGCTTTTCCTCGGAGTCCTTTCGCGGGAAGAACTGCGGCGAGACGAACTGGAAGACCACGTGGAAGTCGATGAACTTGTGGTGCTCGGCCACGGCCGCCATCGAAGGCGTGAGCGGCCCGCCGCCGTTGAGCTGCTTGAGCAGGTCGATGGCCGCCGAGCGGAACTGTTCCCCGCTGACGAGGCGCACGTTCACCGACGAGCCCGGGGTGCTGTCGCGCAGGGTCAGCAGCTTGGCGACCGCAGGGTACTCGGTGGCCAGGCGATTCATGGGCCCGAGGCCGTAGAGCCCGTCACGGATCGCCACGTAGTCGTCGCTGACGCTCTGCGTGCTGTACGGCCAGGTGAAGGCCACGTCTTCGAGGCTCAGCCCGAAGTTCGGCAGGCACTGCGCCAGCGGCTCGAGCGCCTTCGTCTGCGCGGTGTGGTTGATGAACGCGAAGGGCGACTTCACCGGGCGGCCGTCTTCGTCGACCAGGCGCTTGGTGAGCACCACCGCGTAGGTGTTCTTTTCCCGCAGCGGCATCACCGGCTTCATGATCAACGTGTTCGTCTCGCGCTCGTAGAACGTGAGCGCCTTGAACGACGAGTCACCCGGGTAGAGCGTGTTCGGGTGGTCGAGCACGCCGTCCATGTCCAGGTCTTCGCCGAGGTCGAGCTTGCCGTTGCGGTTCAGGTCTTCTTCACGATCGTCGAACAGCAACTGATCGCCTTCGCGGTCGTTGTCGAAGTAGCCCGGGCGCTCCAGCACGATGGGGAAGTTGCCTTCACCCATGTCGAGCGGCGTGCGCTCACAGAAGTCGGGCGAGTCGGGGTTGATGTCGATCAGGTACGCCGCGTCATCCCGCGCGTCGTAGTCGTCGCCCTGGTGCCTTCGGATGATGTTGTGCAAATCGAGCGGCTTTTTGAAGGCCACGGTGATGCTCTGGTAGGTGCCCCACCCGTCGAGCTGATCGAGCGATTCACGCGTCGAGCGCTCCCATTTGGTGGACGCCATCATCGAGGCGTTGATGCGCCTCTTCGTCACCGAGCTCGCGTCGAAGCGTGTGGCGAAGTCATTGGGCAGCGGAATGTTCGGCAACGGCTTTGCGAACACGTCGAACACGACTTCGGAGCCCGTGCCGGGGCCGCTTTCCATCAAGCCTTTGCCTTCGGGCGAGGCACAGCCCGCGACCACAGCCATTGCCACTGCCCAGCTGAAGTTCTTGTTCATTGTGCAGTGCCTTTAAATTGCGACGCCCAGACGCAGACGACCAAACCCGACAGGAGCCATCACGCCGCCGCCCGGCAGGGTGTACGCATCGCCAGGCAGGAACAAGCCCCCCTCGGCCGTGACCGAGATGATGAGCTCGGGGATCGGCTTGAAGCGCGCCTGCACCCCGAGATCGACCTCGGTGCCGAGGTAGAGGCCGGGCTGGCCACCGAGCGAATTCAACGGCGTGCCGCCGCCGATGCGGGTGTTGAACGGATCAGCGAGCCTCGCCGTACTGAAGGCGAACAGCGGCCCGCCGTACGCGTCGAGCCAGTCCGACATCGAGATCTTGATGCGGGGAAACAGGTACCACGCGCCCGTGATGGAGCCCGCCGTGCCCAGCAGGTCAGCGCCTTCCGGAGCGACGCCCGTCAACGAAGGATCGCTCGCGCGCACACCTGATCGGCCCGACTGATACGCCATCACCTGGTCGAAGAGGATGAGGCCGACCTTGTAGTCGCGGTCGAAGCGGAAGTTGTCCACACGATCGTCGGCCGCGTTCTGATCGCCCGAGGCGTAACCACCATCGAGGTAGATCGACGTGCGGCCGATTCGGTACTGCGACTTGATGGCCATGCCGAACTGGCCGACCTTCAGCAGCGCCGCGTTCTCGTTGCGCGCCTGGGTGGTGGTGCCGGTGAGGCCGACGACTTCCCAGCCGATCTTGAACTCACGGTTGCGGCGCTTGAGGAACTGCCAGCGGCCCGCGAAGTCGATCACCACCACGTCGGTCGCCTTGCCGCCGTCGGTGCTGAAAATGTTCCGCTGGTTCCGGTACACCGCGTACACGCCGAAGTTGTTTTCGAGATCCTTGTTGAAACGCACCGCCAGCACGCCCTGAAAGGCGCGGTCGCCGCGCGAGAATTCTCCGAAGTTGTCGCGCACGATGAGGTCAGCCGCGATCGCGGTCTCGAACGCACGGAAGGCGCCGCCCTTGCCGAACAACGGCCGGGCCACCAACAGCGCGCGGTAGGTCAGGTTGCCGAAGTGCTGCTGACCGAAGTCACCGGCTTGTGGATCCTGGCCGCCGTCGTTGGCGAGCAGACCCAGGCCCCACTGCGAGGTCTGCTGACCCACGCGGAAGGCGCCGCTGGCCCACTTGTACTCGAGGTAGACCTTGCGCAGCTCGAGCGCGCGAATCGCGGGCGTCGGCTGGCGATCACCGACCATCGAATCAGGAGGGATGCCGAGGATCGCGCCGGTCGCAGCGTCGGCCTCGACGATGAGCCCCAGGCCTCCGAGGTGAATCTCAGGTGAAACACGCACGCGGGTCACGAGCGGCGCGATCGCCGAAGTGGTGCGATCGGAGTCGAACGGAAAGCGCGTCGCGCCGCCGTAGCTCAGACGAATCGAGGCGGCCAACTTCGCCGAGATCTCCCAGGAAGGGTCATCGGCCTTCTTGAGTTCCGCCTTCTTCTCGGGTGCCGCCAGAGGCAGATCGACCTGCATCGGGGTCGGCGAAGCCATGCCTGCGTCGGCGGCAGCGTCGTCGCCCGCGGGGCCCAGCTCACGCAGCAGCGACGGGTTGACGTCATCGCCGGGGTTTGCAGCCTTCGGCTCGACCGAGGGTGCACCCGCATCGGTCTGCGCGAACGCCGGCATGGCAGCGCAGAGCGCCAGGCCCAGAATCATCGATTTCATGTGCGTAGTCCCCGTAAGCCCTCGACTGCGGCCGCGGCGCCATAGCATTGTCCCCCCTTCCAGCCGAGGGAAACCAACGGCTTGAGGGCACGCCGCTTGACACCAGGGGGTCCGGCACGTACGAGCGGCGCCCTTCGGTCACATTCCGTGGTCGAACACCCCGCTCAAAGCCTCAGGCGATGGGCAGAACCCAAGGGGCATCAGATGGCAGAAGCAGTGAAGAGCGCAGCGAAGCTGCGTGAGTATGAGACGGTCTTCCTCGTGAAGCCCGATCTCACCGACGAGAACGTGGACAAGGTGAAGGACAAGCTGCGCGGCATCGTGAATCGCGATGGCGGCAAGTTCCTGCGCTTCACGATCTGGGGCAAGAAGAAGACCATGTACCCGGTCGCCAAGCAGCCCCGCGCGATCTACATCCACGCTCACTATCTGGGTAACTCCGCGATGGTCGCCGAAGTCGAGCGCAACATGCGCAACTTCGACGAAGTGACCCGCTTCATGTCCAAGCGCCTCGCTGACGACGTGAACCCTGAGTCGCACCAGCCGCAGGAAGACCTCAAGCTGGCCGGCGAGGACGACAACAAGCCGTTCGGCGGCGCTGAGCGCGAAGGCTTCGGCGGCTTCGACAACGACATGGACGACGAAGGTGGTTACAGCGCATGAGCACGATGAGCCCTGAGAAGAAGCGCCCCGCGAAGAAGGACAACGACGGGGACATGGAAGGTGGCGACGAGAAGCGCGGTGGCCGTGGGTTCGCCCGCCGGAAGGTCTGCCGCTTCTGCGCCGATAAGAAGGCGAAGGTCGACTACAAGGACCAGTCGACCCTCAAGTACTTCGTGACCGAGCGCGGCAAGATCATTCCCCGCCGCATCTCGGGCAACTGCGCGCTGCACCAGCGTGCCGTCGCGAAGGCCGTCAAGCAGTCACGCGGCCTCGCACTCATCCCCTACCTCGTTCTGGCGAGCTGACCCATGAAGCTCATCCTCCGAGAAGACGTGTACAACCTGGGCAAGTCGGGCGAGCTGGTCACCGTCAAAGAGGGCTACGCGCGCAACTATCTGCTGCCGCGTAACCTCGCGATGCTGGCGAGCTCCGCGAACGTGCGGCAGCTTGATCACGAGAAGCAGGTCATCGAGCTGCGCCAGCAGAAGCTCAAGGGCGGCGCGCAGGAGCAGGCCAAGAAGCTCGAGGGCGTCAAGCTCACGATCAAGCGCAAGACGGGCGAGCAGGAAAAGCTGTTCGGCTCTGTCACTGCACTCGACCTGGCCGAAGCGCTGGCTGCCGCGGGCCACAAGCTCGACCGCCGCCTGATTCACCTCCCCGAGCCCATCCGGGCCGTCGGTGAGTTCGCCGTGGAGATTCGTCTCCACCGTGAAGTGACCGCGAAGCTGACGGTCACTGTCGTGGGCGAAGCGCAGGCCTGAGTCGTAGGTCTGCTTGGAAAGAGCCGTGCGTTCCTTCGGGTGCGCGCGGCTTTTTCACGTCTTGCGTGCTCAGGGCACATGACCTCCTCCGGTCCTGTCGCGCAGCCTCGCCTGGACGAAGTTCGCGAGTTCCACACCATCGACGGGCTTGGTCAGCGCGGCATTCGTCACCCGGGCTAGAAACTCGCGTGCCCCATCGGTGAAGGCGCCCCCCGAGACGAAGACCACGCGAGTGACGAGCTCCGGGTGCTCCTTGGTGAGCTGCTCGTAGAAGGCGATTCCCGAGCGTCCGGGCATCATCAGATCACACAGGATGACGTCGAAATCCTGATCCTCGAGCAGCGCCAGCCCCTCGTCTGCACTGCGCGCGGTCGTGACGTCGTGCACGGCGCCCAGCGTTCGCGACAGAGCGCGCAGCACGAGCGGCTCATCATCGATGAGGAGGATACGCCCCCTCCGCTGCTCCTCCCTGCGGATCGCGCTGGGGGTGCGGGGCACCTCGCGGGAGAGACCCAATTTCACGGTGAAGGTGGTTCCCTTCCCGAGCTCGCTCCGCACGGAAAGCGCCCCTCCGAAGCCGGTCACCAGGCTGTGGCAGATGGACAGGCCCAGGCCGGTGCCGACCCCGACGGGCTTCGTGGTGAAGAAGGGGTCGAAGATGCGGGTGAGCTGCTCCCGAGGAATGCCCACGCCGTCGTCAGCGACCTCAGTCAAGACGAAGTCACCTTCGAGCCGCTGGCGTACGGTGATGTTCCCCCGCTTCTCTTCGGGGATGGCCTGAGCTGCGTTGACGAGAAGGTTGATGAACACCTGGGAGAGGCGCGAATCGGTCGCGATCACGAGCGGGAGCCCCTCTTCGAGTTCGCGGATCACGACTGCCCGGCTCGACGTCAGCTTCTGCGTCATCTTGAAAGCCATCTCGAGGGGGGCGCGCGCATCGGTGGGCACGGGCTGCGGAGAGGCGTCGTCGCGCGAAAATGATTTCATGTCTCTGACGGTGTGGGCGATGCGCCTTGCTCCTTCGAGCGCGTCAGCGAGGGCCTCCAACTCGAGGTGAAACGCGCCCTCCTTTCTCTCTGAGAGCTCGGTCAGCACGAACTCGATGCTCGCGAGGACGAAGGACAGTGGGTTGTTGATCTCGTGCGCGATGCCGGCGCTCAACGTGCCCAGGGCCGACAGCCGGTCATAGAACGCGACTTGACTTTGGAGCCGCTGACGCTCGGTGATGTCCCGAAAGAGAAAGGCAGCCCCCAGGTTGCCCGCGTCATTGCGCAGCGGGAAAGCAACCACCTCGAAAGAACGATCACCCCCTGCGGCGGGTACACAAAGGTCGATCGACCATCGCCCCTCGGCTGTGAAGGTGCGTTGCGCCTGAACCTCCAACTCGGCTGCGTTCGGCACACCGAGCAACTCGAACAGCCGAGCGCCCAATGCCTTGGGCTTACTCACCTCGAACAGGCGCTGAGCCCCGCTGTTGAGATCCACGACGGCTCCCGCGCCGTCGATGAGGAAGACGCCGTCGGACAAGCTCTCGAACATCAGCGCCATGCGCCGCAGGTCGAGTTCGCGCCGCCTCCGGTCGCTCACGTCGATCACCGTTCCGGTGATGCGCTCCGGCAGCCCGGCCCCGTTGCGCAGGAGATGAGCCCGACACAACACCCAGCGGGAAAACTCGGGGCCCACCACCAGCCGAAACTCCTGCTCGAAGGGCTGGCGGGCATTGATGGTGAGCAGCAGGGCCGCCGTCACCTGCGCCTCATCGTCGGCGTGCAGCATCGAGGAGAAGAGCATGCGCCGGCTGGAAAGCGTCCCCGCCGGCAGATGGAGTGCACGGTCGGCATGTTCCGACCAGGTCACCTCACGGCTTCCCAACGCGTAATCCCACAAGGCGACGCTGCCGTGGTCCAGGGATTGGTGCAGCCACTCGTCGTCCGTGCCAGCGCTCGTAAAGCGCAGAAGGGTCGCCCCGCCGAGCTGAATGCGGTCTCCGTCGCGCAGCTCGGCGGTCTTGACCCGCACGTTGTTGACGAAAGTTCCGTTGCGCGACTCGAAATCGACGACACGAAAGCCGTCGGCGTGACGTTCGACCGCGGCGTGGCGGCGCGAGACGCCCTGATCGTTCACCAACAATTGTACGCCCTCGCTCCCGCGGCCGATGACGAGCTGATCGCGGTCGAGCAACAACACCCGGCCCACTTCCCCCCGGCCTCCGCTGAGCTGAACGAGCCTGGGCTGAAACTTGATCCGTGGGATCGAGCCCGGCGAAGTCAAAAGCTGGGAATCGGCGGGGTCTTCGGGCGGCCAGGTCGACATGAGTGCGAGTTCCAAAGGGCGGGGGAAATCGAAACCATAGCGACTCGCGAGACCCAGCGGCACGGGTGGCAGGGGACTCGTGGTTGCAAGTGCGCGGACTGCCGAAACCTGCCGCCGGGTCGCAGGGGTGCTGCATCAGGTTCCTGGCTTCCGCGAGTCCCCGTCGTCGGCTACACGCATCGCAATGACTTCGCCGTCGGCTTTGCAGGATGTCGCTTCCGAACGTGCAGTGCTCGGCTGTGTGTTGATGGACAACGCGATCCTGTCGAACGTTCAGGAAGTTCTGATCGCCGACGACTTCGCGGTGCCCGCCCACGCTGACATCTACAAGGCCATCTGCGCCCTCGATGCCCGCAATGAACGCGTCGACCCGCTCACCGTCGCCGAGCAGCTCAAGACCGACGGCAAGCTCGCCTCGGCAGGTGGCCCCGGCTACCTCGCGCAGCTCGACCAGGCCGTGCCCTTCGCGCAGAACGCGGTCGAGTACGCGAACATCATCAAGAACCAGTCGACCCGGCGCCTGCTCGCCACGGCCGGCCGCGAGATCCTCGACCTCGCCACGCAAGAGACCGGCGACGTCGCCGAGCTGCTCGACGAAGCCGAGCGCAAGGTCTTTCACATCGCCGAGAAGCGTCGCGCAGGCGACCTGCGGCCGATGTCAGAGCTGATGGAAGAGGCCCTGACCCTCCTCGACAAGATGAAGCAGACCGGCGGCGGCGTGACGGGCGTCGGCTCGGGTTTCGTCGACCTCGACAACCAACTCACCGGCTTCCACGGCGGCGAGCTCATCATCCTCGCGGCGCGCCCCGGCATCGGCAAGACCTCGCTGGCGATGAACTTCGCGCTGCACGCGGCTGGCCCTGAGAACCTCGCCGTGGCCGTGTTCAGCCTCGAAATGCCCTCGGTGCAGCTGATGACCCGACTGCTGGCGACCCACGCGAAGGTCGACATGAAGAAGCTCCGTGGCGGGCGACTGTCACCTGCCGACGAAGAGCGCATCAGCGAGTCGGCCAACGAGCTCTTCAAGACCAAGTTCTACGTCGACGACTCAGGCGGTCTGTCCTCCTTCGACCTGCGCGCCAAGGCCCGCCGCCTCAAGCAGAAGGAAGGCAAGCTGGGGCTCATCGTCATCGACTACCTCCAACTGATGCACCAGAAGGGCAAGGTCGAGAGCCGCCAGCTCGAGGTCTCCGAGATCAGCCGCGCGCTCAAGCAGCTCGCCAAAGAGCTCGACTGCCCGATCATCGCCCTCTCCCAGCTCAACCGAAAAGTCGAAGAGCGCAAAGGCGGCAAGCCCATGCTCTCCGACCTCCGTGAGTCGGGCGCCATCGAGCAAGACGCCGACGTGGTGATGTTCATCCACCGAGAAGACGAAGGCGGCGAAGACGGAGCCCCCCCCCAGGAGAACCGGGGCGGCGTCATCCCCTGCGAGTTGATCGTCGCCAAACAGCGCAACGGCCCCATCGGCTCCGTCGACCTCGTGTTTCTCGCCGAGTACACCCGCTTCGAGAGCCGCGTGAAGGACTGGCAGGGCAGTTGATCCGTTCCCGGGGGTGGCCTAGGTGCTCGGCTGCCTATGTCTACGACGCTCCCGGTCATCACCGATCCGAAGGCTGAACCGAAGTACGCCAATACCCCCTGGCAGCGCTGGATCGAGGGCATGTTGTACGAGCCCCGTGACGCCGTGTTCGTGCGCACCGCCATCATGAGCGTGGCCATCGTGCTACCGCTGCAGGTAGCGCTCTACGTGAGGTTCTCGTGGTGGCTCGCGGTCGCCACCTGGGCCGTTCAGATCGCCTGGTTCGCGCCGCCGGCCATCTTGATGCTGCACAACACGATGCACCGGCCCTTCATCAAGTCGAAGCGCATCTTGAACCGCGTCATCCCGTACACGATGAGCCTGATGTTCGGCATCCCCACCGGGTACATGGAGCACCACGTCGGCATGCACCACGCCGAGAACAACCTGCGCAACGATCTGTCGAGCACCATGAGCTACCAGCGGGACAGCTTCCCCGAGTGGTTCATGTACTTCCTGCGCTTCATCTTTACCTCGCACGTCGGGCTCACCCGGTACTTCCTCAAGAAGAACCGCCCTGCGATGGCCCGCCGCGCGATGACCAGCGACGGCCTCCACGTGCTGTTCATGATCGGCATGTCGATCGTCGACTGGCAGGCGACCCTGGCCGCCTTCGTGGTGCCCTACTTCTTCATGCGCCTGGCCATGATGCTGGGCAACTGGGGGCAGCACGCCTTCATCGACCCCAGCCGCCCCGGTGACAGCTACGTCAACTCGATCACCTGCATCAACAGCGGCTACAACAAGCGCTGCTTCAACGACGGGTACCACATCGGTCACCACATCAAGCAGACCCGTCACTGGACGGAGATGCCCGGTGACTTCGAGGCCAACGCCGAGCGCTACCTGAAAGAAGGCTGCATCGTCTTTCAAGGCATCGACTTCGCCATGGTCTCGGTCTTCCTCTTCCTCAAGCGCTACGACTGGCTGGCGAAGGCGTTCGTGCGGCTGCCCGGCGATGCGCGCACCGATGCCGAGATCATCGAGTTCCTGAAGAGCCGCACGCGCCGGATCGCCGACTCGGTGCCTGAAGGCGCAGTGATGAATGCCTGATATGAGTGTGGCTGCGTGGTGAGCCCGATCAGGAAGGACCTCGATTTCAGTAACCGCCTGATCCTCGTCGTCGATGACGACGATCCCACGCGCATGCTGCTCAAGGATCTCTGCGAGTCGTCGAACTTCCGGGTCATGGCCGCGGCCGATGGCCTCGAGGCCGTCGAGAAGATCTCAGAGCACAAGCCTGACCTCGTGCTGCTCGACCTGATGATGCCGCTCAAAGACGGCTTCTCAGTGCTCAAGTGGGCGCGCGAAGACACCCGCTTTGCCGACCTGCCCATCATCATCCTGACCGCCATGGGCGAGATGGACGGGAAGATTCGCGGCATGGAGCTCGGCGCCGACGACTTCGTCACCAAGCCCTTCAAGCTCATCGAGCTGCAGACGCGCATCAACTCGGCGCTGATGGTGCGCGAGTACCGGCGGCGGTTGTTCGACGCGGAAGAAGAGCTGGCCCAGTTCCGCGCGGTCGACCCCGTGACGGGTGCAGGTACGTACTCGCAGCTCAAGGCCACCCTCGACGCAGAGCTCGCTCGCAGCCGGCGGTATGGGCGGCCCGCCGCGTGTTTGATGTTCGGCTTCGATGACTACGCGGGGCTTCGCTACAAGCTCGGCCGCGACGCGTGTGATGCGTACCTGACCCGGCTCTTCCAGGGCGTGTTGTCGTGTTTGCGCTCGGCCGACCGGCTGTTTCGCATCGACAGTGACGAGTTCGTGATTCTACTGCCAGAGACGGATCTTGCCGGCGGCCGGTTGGTCGCGCAGCGGATCCTCGATGTGATGAAGGACATCGTGGCCGATGGGCCCCATGGGCCGCTCGGCGTCATCGTGCGGTGTGGCGGGGCCGTGTTCCCGGCTGAGCCCGTTCGCACGAGCGAGGATTTGCTGCGCGAGACCAACAGGAGCTATCGAACGCTCCTGCCGGCTTCGCGGCACGTGTTCTAGCTGGCCCCTCCCCCTGACCTTCTCCCCGGTGGAGACTGTTGAAGTACGCCCTCGACTTCGCTCGGGCTGAACGAATTTCGGCCGGTTCCGTTCGTGCCGAGCGGAGTCGAGGCACCTATTCACCAGTCTTCGGTGGGGTGGGGAGAGGGAATCTCTTCAGCTCAGTTGATGCCGCCCGAGCAGCTGCACGTCGACTGATTGCAGGTCGTGCCTACCGCGCAGCCGCCGCAGTCTGACTTGCACGCGCAGCTGCAGGAGAGCGGATCAGCCGTGTAGGTCGGGCCGCAGTTGAGCGCTGCGGTGTCACACGCGCAGCCGCAGGTGCCGCCGCTGTTCTGGAACGTGTAGCCCACCGGGCACGAGGCAGCCTGACGGCAGTTGCAGGTGCAGTTCGCCACGTCACACACCTGGAACTGACTGCACGAGCCCGCGCAGTCGCTGGTGCACACGAAGTTGCAGACCAGCTTGTTGGTGTCGCACACCTTGCCGGGGGGCGCGTTGCCGCCGCAATCCGCCGGGCACTCGCAGGTGTTGGTGGCGCGATCACACGCCAGCCGCCCACGGCAGAAGTCCGGATCGGTCGGATCGTAATAGGTCGTGTCCGTGCTGCACGGAGGCGGGTTGCCGCCTGCGTTCGGCGTGGTGTCGATCCAGTACCGGTACGAGACGGCCGCGACGGTCGTGGCAGAGCCAGCCCGGCACGCGCCGAAGAACGAGAGCGAGCGGTTGATGCCGTCGAAGTCGAAGCCGTCAGCGCGGCTGCGGGGAATGTTGTCCTTGTTGCACAGGGCGCTGTTCCCAACCGAGTCCATCGCGACCTTCACCGACGCGCCGATGGGCGGCTTCTGCATGCGGTAGCCGGCTGAAGCGATGGCCGAGTTGATGATCAGCCCCACCGCGTTGGTGATCGCAGCCGGGGTGGTGATGTCACCTCGAATGCCGCCGCGAGCGGTGATCACCGCCGGGTTACGGCGGGGCGTGTTCTGGGTTTCGCCGCAGGCCTGGCCGTTGGGGCAGATGATCCCGTGCACCGGCACCGGCCCGATGCGGTTGGTCAGGGTGCCGAGCGTGCCGTTGAGCGTGCCGAAGAAGTCGGAGAGCTGCGTCGCGCTGAAAGTCGACTGATCGTCGGCGTCGCCCAGCAGCACCACCACCACCTGCGCTCCGTTGCGGATCTTGCCGGCCACGTCGGGCTGGCCTGCCGCAGGCACCGGGGTCAGCGTGTCCATCGCGCGCGCGCTCGACTCGAGGATGCGCTCGGCGCCATTGCCGCCCGTGCCCACCCAGCAGCCACCGTTCGCGCCGCTGCCCCAACACGCAGGCATCGCGCCCGTGACGTTGTTGCAGACCATGCCCATGCAGGTGGAATTGGTGGTCAGCCACGATCTGAACTGATCGACATCGCGCGTGAAGCCGCGCACCGCGTTCTGATTGAGGGTGGTGCCGCCGTACGAATACGCCGACGAGACCAACGCGATGCGCCAGTCGAGCGTCGAGTTGGCCAGCTGCGTCTGCACCGCGGCCGCCGTGCTGGCCAGCGCGTTCTGAAACGTGGCCATCGAGCAGCTGTCGTCGACCACGAAGAGAAAGTCGACCTTGCCGTTGCCCGGCGCGAAGACCTCGCACTGGTACGCGTTCGGATCTCCGAACTGCGCCAGCGCCGAGCCGCCCGCGGTGTCGCTCATGTTGAAGAGCGCCGCGCCGGAGTAGTTGGCCAGCGGCGTCAAGGCGACGATGACCACCACGGCCGCGTTGGTGCGGTGCAGGTACTCGACCTGCATCTTGAAGGGGCCCGTCACGCCGGCCATGCCTGACAACGTGCCTGCACCGGCGCCTACCAGGCCGTCGGCGATCGCGTTGGCGCGCGCCTTCAAGTCAGCGCCGCCGGCCATGTCGTAGAACGCCTGCAGCGCGGGCAGGTTGTCCCAACTGGTGAAGGTCTGCGTGGTGGCGTTGGTCAACGCGCCGATGCCGTTCAAGGTCGGCCGCAGGGCGTTCTCGTCTGCCGTGGGGTTGGTGGCGCCCGTGGGAGCGGCCTGACGCCACGCGATGAAGGCGACGTTGGTGGTGGGATCGAAGCCGATGAGGCCCTTCTTCACGCCCGCGACTGACAGGGTGTTCACCTCGGTGAACCCGGCAGGCAGCCCGAGCTGAATGTCGGGATCGCCCTCGGCCTTGAACAGCACCGGCCGCAGGTTCATCACGGTGCACACCGCGCCCGCGGGGGCCACGCCGCCATCGGGCAACACGCCGTCAGCCGGGTTGTTCGGGTTGAGCTCACCTGGGTCGACGCGGCCGTTCTGGTTGGTGTCTTCCGCGCCGTCGTTGATGCCGTCGCCATCGCTGTCGGCGTTCGAAGGGTTCGTCGTCGTGGTGGGGTCGGCGTCGACGCGCACGTTCGTGCAGTTGGTGGCGTCGGCGATGTTGGCGGTGATGAGGCCGCTTTCCACGCCATCCGAAACACCGTCGGCATCGGAGTCAGCCCGCCTCGGGTCGGTCTCGCCCAGGTCGACCATGCCGTTGGCGTTCTGATCTTCGCCTCGCACCGCGCCCGCGGTGGGGCCATCGAGCAGGCCATCGCAGTCGGTGTCGCGGCGCAGCGGGTTGGTCTCGTTGCCCTCACGCTGACCGTTGCGGTTCGCGTCTTCGATGCCGTCGCTCAGCCCATCGCCATCGGTGTCGGGGACCGCAGGGTCGGTCTCGCCCGGGTCGACCATGCCGTTGCCGTTGCGATCTTCGATGCGGTTGGGGAGCCCATCCATGTCGGTGTCGGGGTTCACCGAGGGGCCGCAGTCGCCCGCGAGGTTGGGGTTCGACTCGCCCACGTCGAGGGTGCCGTTCTGGTTGAAGTCCTCCGCGCCGTCGGAGCAGGTGTCGCCATCGCTGTCGCGCGAAAGCGGGTTGGTCATCGTGGTGTTGAGCTCGATGCCATCGCCGATGAAGTCGCCGTCGGTGTCGCGCTTGCGAGGATCGGTCTCGCCACTGTCCTGCACGCCGTTGCGGTTCGTGTCTTCGACGCCGTCACCCAGGCTGTCCATGTCGGTGTCGGGGTTGGTCGCGTCGGTCTCCGTCGGCTCGGCGCGGCCGTTCTTGTTCGTGTCTTCCACGCCGTCGGGAATGCCGTCGGCGTCGCTGTCGACCACGGTGGGGTTGGTGCGCGAGAGGGGATCTGGGTCGCCCGCGTACACACAAGCTGGGTTGACCGAGGTCAATCGACCGGCCTCCACACCATCGAGGATACCGTCACCGTCGGTGTCGGGGTTACCCGGGTTGGTGCGCCTGCCGCCCGCGTAGATGTTGCTGAACTCGTCCTGATCGCTCAGGCCGTCGCAGTCGGAGTCCTTCGTGGCGTTGGCGGGGTCGGTCGGGTCGATGGTGCCGCCATCATCCTGGCCGCTTCCCCCGCCGATGCCGTTGCCGCTGCCGCCCGTGCCGCCGCCCACCACGGAGCCCCCACCGGTGCCACCCGTGCCGCTGTCTCTGACGTCGGGATTGACCGGCTTGCATTCACAGCCGGCGATGAAGAGGATCGCGCACGCCGCAAGCAGACGTGAACGCGACGCGAAGTTGAATCCGTGCATGGTGAACCTCAGGTCGTCGGCCCCGAACGACCGGGGTGCAGTATTACAGTGGTGCGGGCCTGAAATCTTCAGGGTCTGCGCTCAGTGACGGCGATCGCGGGCCCGGTGAACGAAGAGTTTGTAGATGCCCAGCTGCGGCGGCACCGTGTCGAGCATCAGCTCAGGGTGCCATTGAACACCCAGGGCGAACTGGTCTTTCGCAGTGCTTTCAATGGCTTCCACCACGCCATCGGGTGCGCTGGCGCTGCAGATCAGCCCCGGCCCCACATCCTTCACGGCCTGGTGGTGCGTCGAGTTCACCATCAGCTGACCCTTGCCGCCGAGGCACTCCGCCAGCACCGTCTGGTCTTTGACCTCGATGGGGTGGTGCGGCTGGGTGCGGTCGTGCTTCTGCTCGTGGGGCTTCGCGGCGGGCAGCTCGGTGGCGATGTCCTGAATGAGGGTGCCCCCGAAGGCCACGTTGAGCAGCTGCATACCGCCGCAAATTCCCAGCACCGGCAGCTTGCGCTGCAAGGCGAGCTTGAGCACCGCCATCTCGAAGTTCGTGCGCCCGGTCTTGAGCACCCCCAGGCCCGGCTTTCCCTGCTCGCCGTAGGCTTCGGGCGGAATGTCGAAGGCGCCGCCGGTGATCAACAGCCCCGAGACCCGATCGAGGTACTGCTCGATGAGCGAACGATCGTCGGTGTACGGAAGAATGAAGGGCAGGCCCCCCGCCCTCAGCACGGCGTCGGCGTAGGCCGCCTTGAGGTCGTACTTCACGAACGGCGACTCTGGGGTCGCGACGCTCGAATCGGGGGTGATGGCGATCGACGGCCGCCGGGGGTGCGCGTGGGGCTTCATCATCTGGCCCCGGAGAATGCCCCCTGCAGCGCACGAGCGCGAGAAACCAGGTCCTCCGAACGAAGCAGATCACCCGCCACCGCGGCGCACCACGCACCCGCAGCCGCGACCTGCCCGATGTTTTCGAGCGTGATCCCCGCGATGCCCACCACCGGGAGCGAGGCCTTGCGGGCGATCGTTCCGAAGAGCTCCAGGCCCAGCGGGGCATGGTCGACGCGCTTGGTGGTGGTGGGAAAAAGGGGGCCCAGCCCCACGTGATCCGCGCCCAGCACCCTCGCCTGCTCGATGTCTTCGAGCGAACGCGTGGTCGCTCCAATGAGGGCGTCGGGCCCCAGCAGCCTGCGGGCCACGTCGACCGGCAGATCATCCGCGCCCAGGTGCACCCCGTGCGCGCCACCCGCAAGGGCCAGATCGACCCGATCGTTGACGATCACCAGCACGCCTCGAGGGCGGGCGAGCGCGACCACCTCCCGAATCACGGGGAGCGAGACCCGGTCGGCCGTCTGCTCCAGGCGAAGCTGCAGCACGCCCACGCCAGCGTCGATCACCGCGCGCGCCTTCTCGAGCATCGGCAGTTCGGCGCGGACTGAGTCATCGAGCAGGGCGTACAGCCCACGAGGGAGCTTGTGAGGCATTCGCCCCTGCTATAAGCCCTTGTCCTCTGCCTCACCCAAGGAGAAGTACCCCGTGACCGACGTCGACCCTCGCTACACCGACAAGCGCACCGTGGAGCGCTACATGAAGTTCGGCCTTGTCGACGAGAAGGCTTTCGAGAAGCACCTCAAGACGTTGCCCGACGTCGCCGAAAAGGGCGAGCGCGTGCAGGCCGAGGCTGACGAATACATCCTCGACGAAGACCTGAACGAAGGCGCTGAGTAACCACCATGGCGGGCAAGGCGGGCGAGACCTTCACCATGCAGCACAGCGGCGAGCAGCTGACGTTCAGCGCGTTCGTGCTGGGTCTCGCTTCGTCGGCCCTCATTCACCTCGGGGTTCATCAGAACCCCGACACCGGCAAGCTCACGGTCGACCTCGTGCAGGCGCGCGAGTCGATCGACGTGCTGGCGCTGCTGCGGGAAAAGACGCGCGGCAACCTCACTTCCGACGAAGAGCAGCTCTACTCTTCCGTCCTGGCCGACCTCCGGTTGCGCTTCGTCGAGAAGAGCAACACGAAGCCTTGAAGTGAGCAGCACCGACACGCCCCTCCCCGGCTCGTATCGCTGGGCCCTCGTGGCCGCGGTGGTCATCGGCTTTCAGGTCTCCCTGGCCGCTGGCTTCGACGTGCAGGCCGCCTTCAACCACGCCGAGCCTCCGCCTCTGACGGGCAGTGAGTCGGCGCTGCCTGGCCTGGGCCTCTCTCCCCTCGCCCAGCGGCAGATCGTGCTCGCGGCCGCGTCAGGCCATCAGACCGCGCTCGAGTCGTTGGTGCCCTGGCGCATCGTCAGCTCGCTGCTGCTGGCGATCGCCTCGGGCCTGGTCTTCGTGCTCGGCATGCGGCTGCGCGTCACGCAAGAACGCAGGCCCGGCACCGCTCAGCAGCTGGGTCTCGCTGCGTTGGCTGCGGCGGCGCTGCGCTCCATCGATGGCGCGGAGAACCTGGTGATCGTTCGCACCGTGTTTACAGAGGTCGGGAAGGCGATCGTGCGTGAAGGCGTGCACGACGCCGAGGCGATGTCGGGCGTGGTGCTCTTCATCTGCTCCGCGGCCAGCGCCGGGTGGACGCTGGTGATCGTCGCGGGCTTCATGCTGCTCGGGAACTACTTTCGCTCAGAGGCTCTTCGCGCCGCTTTGGCGCGCGCCGAACCCTGAGCTTTCGACGGCTCAGGGGGCTTCGAAGAGCTGCGGGCTTCGAAGGGCTTGAACCCGCTCCGGGAAGAGCTGCCACAACGGCTTGGGCTCCTGGTAGCGGTTCAGATCGATGAGGGCTGAAGACTTGCGCGGAATGCGCAGCAGCTCGGCGCGATCGATGCCCAGCACACGCGCGACGTAGCCCAGCGGCCACTTCTGCTGCAGCTTCTCGAACGCCTTGTCGTCGTTTTCGTCTTCGGGGAGTTCGGCGTCTTCGTAGCGGAGCATTTCTCCACCCACGCGCCTGCCGTTGGCGTACGCGATCACCTGCTCGACCGCATCGGGGTCGAAGGCGTACGCGTGAACAGTGACGCGCAGGTGCTCAGAGAGCCGCCGCGCGAGTGCATGGTGCGTGAGGTACCACCGCGCACCCTGACGTCCGTACGTGAACGGCGCATCCCAGGCGAAGCGTGCGATTCGCGGGCCGCCCAGCACCGTCACCAACAGGCCGGCATCGTCGCCAGACTGGCCATCTTCCTCGAGCGCGAGACGGGCGATGTGCTGCAGCCACGCCGCGTCAACGTCCGAGTACTGGCACAAATATCCGCCGTGCGATTCCAAAGTGGTCCCCCCAAGGGCCGGTTGCAGAAGTCGCGCCGCCCTTACCCGAGGACCCGTTTCACTACAAGCACAGACAGGCCCAAACCCTCCGATTTCCTTCGCTATTTGTGACGCAACGCGCCGTGAGTAGCCAAGCTCATGGATTGCAACGGCCATTTGGGTGGGGGGGGCGCGCCTTGCGTGTGGGTGATCGGCCCTTACTGTCGAAGCCATGCGGATCGAAAAGTTCACGCTCAAGGCGCAGGAAGCCGTTCAAGAAGGTCAATCGCTCGCCCGCCGCGCGAACCACGGCAATTACGAGCCAGAGCACCTGCTCCGCGCGTTGCTCGATCAACATGATGGCGTGGTGCAGCCGATGCTTCAGAAGATCGGCGCCGACGTGAAGCTCCTGGGTCAGCGCGTCGATGAAGCGCTCGGGCGCTTCTCGGTGATCAAGGGCGCAAACACTTCGTTGTCCAACCGCATCGTGCAACTGCTCGAGCGCGCGGAGGACGACGCGAAGGCGCTCAAAGACGAGTTCACCAGCTCTGAGCACCTGCTGATGTCGTTCGCGCAGGACAAGGGCACGGCCGGTGAGCTGCTCAAATCTGCGGGCGTCACCAAGGAGCGCATCTCGGCGGCGATCAAGGATCTGCGCGGCAGCTCGCGCGTCACCAGCCAGGACGCTGAAGGCACCTACAAGGCGCTGGAGAAATACGGGAAGGATCTGACGGAGCTGGCGCGCGCCGGAAAGTTGGACCCGGTCATCGGCCGCGACGAGGAGATCCGCCGGGCGATCCAGGTGCTCTCCCGCCGCACCAAGAACAACCCGGTGCTGATAGGTGAACCCGGCGTGGGCAAGACGGCCATCGCCGAAGGCCTCGCGCGGCGCATCATCGATGGCGACGTGCCCGAAGGGCTCAAGCGTAAGAAGCTCGTCACGCTCGACCTGGGGGCGATGGTCGCCGGCGCCAAGTTCCGCGGTGAGTTCGAAGAGCGGCTCAAGGCGGTGCTCAAAGAAGTCTCTTCGGCGAACGGGGAAATCATCCTCTTCATCGACGAGCTCCACACGGTGGTCGGCGCGGGGAAGGCCGAAGGCTCGATGGACGCGAGCAACATGCTCAAGCCAGCGCTCGCGCGCGGTGAGCTGCACTGCATCGGCGCCACCACGCTCGACGAGTACCGCAAGCACATCGAGAAAGACGCGGCCCTCGAGCGGCGTTTCCAGCCGGTGTTGGTCGGTGAGCCCACGGTGCACGACACCATCTCGATCCTGCGCGGCTTGAAGGAGCGCTACGAGGTGCACCACGGCGTGCGCATTCAAGACTCCGCGCTCGTCGCCGCTGCCACGCTGAGCAATCGGTACATCAGCGACCGTTTCCTGCCCGACAAGGCGATCGACCTGGTCGACGAAGCGGCTTCGCGGCTGCGCATCGAGATCGACTCGATGCCGACCGAGGTCGACGAGGTGCGCCGCAAGGTGATGCAGCTCGAGATCGAGCGTGAAGGGCTGCGCAAAGAGACCGATGTGCACTCGCGCGAGCGCCTGGCGGTGATCGAGAAGGAACACGCCTCGCTCAACGAGCAGTTCAGCACCATGAAGGCGCAGTGGGAATCGGAGAAGGCGGCCATCGCGAAGATCCGCGCGGTGAAGGAAAAGGTCGAGCTGGCGCGCAACGATCAGGCGACCGCCGAGCGGCGCGGCGATCTCAACAAGGCGGCCGAGCTCAAATTCGGCGTGCTGCCTTCACTCGAGAAGGAGCAGGAGCAGCTCTCGGCCCGGCTGGGTGAGCTGCAGACCCGCCAGAAGTTCCTCAAAGAAGAGGTCGACTCCGAAGACATCGCCGAGGTGGTCGGCAAGTGGACGGGCATCCCCGTGAACAAGCTGCTCGAAAGTGAGCTGCAGAAGCTCGTGCACATGGAAGACCGGCTCGCCAAACGCGTCATCGGGCAGCGCAGCGCGCTCGAGGCCGTGTCGAACGCGGTGCGGCGCGCGCGCTCGGGCTTGCAGGACATCAATCGGCCGATCGGCTCGTTCATCTTCCTGGGCCCCACGGGCGTGGGGAAGACGGAGACCGCGAAGGCGCTGGCCGAGTTCATGTTCGACACCGACCAGGCGATCGTTCGCATCGACATGTCGGAGTACATGGAGAAACACTCCGTCTCGCGGCTGATCGGCGCGCCTCCGGGGTACGTGGGCTACGACGAAGGCGGTCAACTGACCGAGACCGTGCGGCGCCGCCCGTACTCGGTGGTGTTGTTCGACGAGATCGAGAAGGCGCACCACGACGTGTTCAACGTGCTCTTGCAGATCCTCGATGAGGGCCGGCTGACCGATGGCCAGGGCCGCACCATCGACTTCAAGAACACCGTTTTGATCCTCACCTCGAACATCGGTTCGCAGGCGCTGCAGGACTCAGTGGCCCAGAAGCAGGAGATCGACGCGGCCACGCGGGTGGAGGTGATGAATCAGCTCAAGCAGCAATTCCGGCCTGAGTTCATCAACCGCATCGACGAGACGGTGATCTTCGAGCCGCTGCGTTTGACCGACATCGCGCAGGTGGTGGATCTGCAGATGGCGCGGCTGCAGTCACTGGCCGCAGCGAAGCGCATCACGCTCGAGCTCACCCCGAAGGGCCGCGAGTTCCTGGCGCTCGAGGGCTACGACCCGATCTACGGAGCACGGCCGCTGAAACGAGCGATCCAGAAGCACGTTCAGGATCCGTTGGCCCTCAAGCTGCTCGGCGGCGAGTTCGTCCCCGGGGATCACGTGACGATCGACGCGACCGCCACAGGCCTCAAGCTCTCAGTGCAACCTAGGGCTTAGGTTGTTCTCCCTCTCCTTGCGAAGCGGGGAGACGGTCGGGGTGAGGGGCGGAAGTGCCCTCGGCTGCAGCAAGAAATTCCGCGTACTCAGCCTTCCGAGCCTCAGCGATGGCGTCCGCTTCCACCTGAGCCTCACCCGAAACCTCCCGCCCGAGCATCACGGCCCGGGCCGTAATCACCATCCCCAGAAACAAAGTCACCCCGCGCGCAATCAACCCCGCGGTGTCCTCCAACAAATAATCAAACCCGTTGATGGCGGTGACGAGCAGCACCGAGAAAGTCTCCCCGGCGATCCCCCCGGTGAGCGCAAACCGGCTCGGAGTGCTCTCGGTAAACCGCCCAATCGCGTACCCGAACGCCGGCAACACGGCGACCAGCCAAAGCCGCTCGAACAACCATCTGAACGCCAGCGTGCCCCAGTCGCTTTCGATGGGCCCAAGCCGCTCGCCAATCCGAGCAGACGCGCCGACCGACAAGATGCTGCCGAGAATGAAAGCCACCACCCCCAGCCCAATCTGAATCACGACCTGCCGCGATCCCGCCTCGGCCCGCATGTATGCGGAAGGGGCCTTCTGCTCAGTCGTCATCGACGGTCTCCCGTGGCCCGGCACCATAGAAGACCTCATCGAGGCTCAGCCCGTGCGCCGGCGCCGTCGGCCCGGCCTTCGTGCGGTCACGCCCCTCGAGCACTTCTTTGACCCACCCGGGAGGGTGTTTGCCGCGGCCGACATCGACGAGCGTGCCGACCAGGTTGCGCACCATGTGCTTCAAGAACGCGGTGCCCTCCACGATGAAGCTGATCTCATCGCCCGGCGCGCCGATCACCTCGACGCGCGACAACTTTCGAGTGGCATGCGCGGCCTGGCAATCTGATGCGCGGAACGCCGAGTAGTCATGGTGACCCAGCAGGTGCTGCGATGCCTCGACCATCGCGTTCACGTTGAGCGGCAGGAAGATCTCCCAGTGCGTCAACCGCCGCAGGGGTGACCGAGACCGCCTGTTGTTGACCATGTACCGGTAGCGCTTTCCCCCACTCCACCTTCGGGGATCGAAGTCGTCTTGAACGAGCTCGGCCTTCACCACCGCGATGTCGTCGGGCAGCAGGGAGTTGAGCCCCATCCAGTACGCCTTCAACGGAAGCTGGCGCGGTGAATCGAAAGCGACCACCTGACCCCTGGCATGAACGCCCGAGTCGGTGCGCCCCGCGGCCATCAAGGTCACCGGCCCGCCCAGCAATTCCTGCACGGCCCGCTGCACCCGGCCCTGCACCGACGGGCCATTGTCCTGAATTTGCCAGCCCACGTAGTTCGTCCCGTCGTACTCGAGCACCAACTTCACGCGGGGCATGGCCCAGTGTCTATCCCACATGGAACCGGGTTGCGGGGTGCGTTGTCAGAGGCCTCGCGATGCCACCTGACGTCTTCCTCGTCCTAGCCAGCAGTGGGTTGACCTTCGTGGCCTCGCTCCTGTTCTTCGTCAGTGAAGACGTCGCCCCCGTCGAGAAAGAGACCGCGCCGGTCGCGTTCTGCCTGCCTCCTTCGCGCAACAAGGCGCCGCCGCCCCTGCCCGTGATGCCTGAGTGCGCCGTGAATCTGTCGAACGCGGTGCTGCACAGCGTGATGACGCTCAAGCCGCAGGGCGACGAGTGGGTGATCACCCTCGATACGGTTCCGATGGCTGACATGCCGGCGCTCCAGGTGCGCGAAGACGGCGATGGGGTCGGCTCGGTTCACGACCTGCGCTGGCACGGCAAAGCCGGTGTCGCCCGGGCCACTCGCCGCACGTGGAAGCAGAAGCCGGGGCAGGCGTAGAAACGGCGATAGCCCTCTCCCCGACCCTCTCCCCCGCGGGGGAGAGGGAGCCTCGGAGCTCAGCGGTACTTGATGAACCCACCGAGCACGTCGCGAACGAGCGAGTTCACCGTCATCCCGTTGCGCTTGGCGATCGCGGCCAGCTGATCCATCACCCCACCCGGCAGGTTCAAGGTGAGCGACCGCTCCGGCCCCAGCTTCGTGGGCTCTGCATCCATCTCTGCCATGTCGGAGATCGCCTCGATGACCGAGACGATGTCCTCCTCCTCCTGCATGACCTCATCGGGGCCGATGATGTTCTGCTGCCGGAAGGTCTGGAGCCTGTTCTTCTCTTCTTCGAGCTCATCGTTGAAGAGCTGCTTGAGGAAGTTCGACAGGTGGATGTTCGAGGGCGTGAACTCGTATTGGCTGAGAAACTGATCCAGGTCGTACTGCATCTCCCACGCGGTCTGGTACCGCTTCTCGCGGTCCTTCTCGAGCGCCTTCATCAGGATCGCTTCGACGCCTTCGGGGATGTCGGCCTTGAAGTACGAGGGCGCGTAGATCTTCCCCTCGGTGATCGACTTGAGAATCGCGACCTCTGAATCACCGGTGAACAGCTTGAACCCGGTGAGCCACTCGTAGAGCACGACGCCGAGCGAGAAGATGTCGCTGCGGTTGTCGAGCGGCTTGCCCATGCACTGCTCGGGCGACATGTACGAGAGCTTGCCTTTGATCTCGCCGGCGCGCGTCTGCTCGATCTGATTGGCGGCCTTGGCGATGCCGAAGTCGAGCACCTTCACGGTGCCGTCGAACGAGACGAAAATATTCTCGGGCGTCACGTCGCGGTGAACGATGTTCAGCGCGTTGCCGTACATGTCGGTGCGGGCGTGGGCGTAATAAAGGCCTTCACACACCGACGAGGCGATCTTCAGCGCGTACACCATGGGGAACGGGATCCCCAGCGCGTCAGCCTTCGGGATGATGCGACGCATGTCGCGCCCGAAGATGTACTCCATGGCGATGAAGTACGACTCGCCGATCCTCCCGAGATCGTAGATCTGAACGATGTTCGGGTGATTGAGCTGAGCGGCCAGCTTCGCTTCGTTGAGGAACATCTTCACGAAGTTCGACTGCTTCGACAGGTGCGGTCGAATGCGCTTGATGACGATGGTCTTCTCGAAGCCTTCCAGACCCGCCTGCCGCGCGAGGAAGATCTCGGCCATGCCACCGACCGCGATGCGGTCGATGAGCGTGTACTTACCGAAACGGATGGGCTTTTTCGCTTCTGAGGGGGCCATCGGAGCGGCCGGACCTTAAGCCCAAACCCACCTCACATGTAGTCTTCGATGGGTGGGCAGCTGCAGACGAGCTTGCGGTCACCCAGCACGTCGTTGACCCGGCCGACCGAAGGCCAGAACTTGTGCTTCTTGACCCAGACCAACGGGTAAGCCGCGCGCTGGCGGGTGTACGGGTGCTTCCACTCGTCGGCGGTGACGGCATCGGCGGTGTGCGGGGCGTTCTTCAAGGGGTTGTCGGTCTTGTCGAAGACACCCTTCTCCACGTCGTAGATCTCGGTGCGGATGGAGATCATCGCCTCGCAGAAGCGATCGAGCTCGGCCCGCGACTCGGACTCCGTGGGTTCGATCATCATGGTGTTGCCGACGGGGAAAGAAACGGTCGGAGCGTGAAAGCCGTAGTCCATCAAGCGCTTGGCGATGTCTGCCGCCTCGATTCCACTGGTGGCCTTGAGCTGGCGTACGTCGATGATGCACTCGTGAGCCACGCGCTTGTGCGAGCCGCGGTAGAGCACGGGGAAGCTGCGCTCGAGCCGCTCGGCCATGTAGTTCGCGTTCAAGATCGCGGTGCGGGTCGCGTGCGTCAGGCCCTCGCCGCCCATCAGGCGAATGTAGACCCACGAGATGAGCAAGATGCTCGCGCTGCCGTACGGCGCCGCTGAGATGGCGCCCGTACCCCGTTCGCCGCCGACCTTCTGCATCGGGTGCGTGGGGAGGTGCGGCACCAGGTGCTTCGCGACGCAGATGGGGCCCATGCCGGGGCCGCCACCACCGTGGGGGATGCAGAAGGTCTTGTGCAAGTTCAGGTGGCAGACGTCGGGGCCAAAGTCGCCCGGGCGGCACAGCCCGACCTGGGCGTTCATGTTCGCGCCGTCCATGTAGACCTGACCGCCGGCCGCGTGCACCAGGTCGCAGATCTCGGTGATCGCCTCTTCGAACACGCCGTGCGTCGAGGGGTAGGTCACCATCAGCGCGGCGAGCTGATCTTTGTGCTGCTCGATCTTCACCTTGAGGTCGCTCACGTCGACGTTGCCCAGCGCGTCGGTCTTGACGACGACCACCTGGTAACCCGCCATCACCGCGGTGGCCGGGTTGGTTCCGTGCGCAGAGGCGGGAATGAGGCACACCTTGCGATGACCCTGGCCCCGCGCCTCGTGAAAGGCACGGATGACCAGCAGGCCCGCGTACTCACCCTGGCTGCCGGCGTTGGGCATCAAGGTGCAGCCCGCGAAGCCGGTGATCTCCGAGAGGTACCCCTCGAGCTGCGCGAAGATCGTGGCGTAGCCTTTCCACTGCGAGGCGGGCGCGAAGGGGTGCAGCGCGTTGAACTGGGGCCAGGTGACCGGCTCCATCTCGGCGGTGGCGTTGAGCTTCATGGTGCAGCTGCCCAGCGCGATCATCGAATGGCACAACGAGAGGTCCTTCGCCTCGAGGCTGCGGATGTAGCGGAGCATCTCGTGCTCGGTGTGGAAGCTGTTGAACACCGGGTGCGCCAGGTAGCTGCTGGTGCGTCGCAGCGCTTCGGGCACGATGTTGGTGTTCGCTGCCGCGGTGGCCAGCTCTTCGGCCTTCGCCTTGCCGAACAGGCTCAGCAGGGTCTCCAGTTGCTCGGCCGAGGTGGTCTCGTCCATCGAGGCGCCCAGCGTGGTGGCGTCGATGCGGCGCAGGTTCATGCGCAGCCCTTCTGCCTTCGCCATCAGCTCGTCGGTGGCGCGCGGGTCGGCCGTGAGGAAGGAGACCGTGTCGAAGAACGCGTCGTGCTTCACCTTCACGCCGAGCTTCTTCAAGCCCGCGGCGAAGCTCTTGGCCAGCAGGTGTACCCGGGCGGCGATGGCCTTGAGGCCCGCGGGCCCGTGGTAGACGGCGTACATCGAGGCCATCACGGCGAGCAGCACCTGCGCGGTGCAGATGTTCGACGTCGCCTTCTCGCGGCGAATGTGTTGCTCGCGGGTGCCCAGCGCCATGCGCAGCGCCATGTTGCCGTGCACGTCTTCCGAGACGCCGATGAGGCGGCCGGGCATCGAGCGCACGAACTCCATCTTGGTCGACATGAACGCCGCGTGTGGGCCGCCGAAGCCCATCGGCACGCCGAACCGCTGCGATGAGCCGATCGCCACGTCGGCGCCGAGCTCGCCGGGGGGCGTGAGCATGGTGAGCGCGAGCAGATCGGTCGCCATCACCACCAGCGAACCGCTGGCGTGGGCCTTCGTGATGAACGCCCTGTAGTCGTGCACGCCACCGTCGGTGGCCGGGTACTGCACCAGCGCACCGAAGCACTTCTTGGCGAAGTCGAAGGTGGTGTGGTCTGCGACGATCACTTCGATGTCCAGGGGCTTCGCGCGGGTCTTCACCACCTCGATGGTCTGCGGGTGGCAGAGGTTGCTGACGAAGAAGGCCTTGCCGTCGGTGTCTTTGCCGGCCGACTGGAGCATGTGCATCGCTTCGGCGGCGGCGGTGCCTTCGTCGAGCAACGAGGCGTTCGAGATCGGCAAGCCGGTGAGGTCGGCGATCACCGTCTGGTAGTTGAGCAGCGCCTCGAGCCGGCCCTGGGCGATCTCGGCCTGGTACGGGGTGTAGGCGGTGTACCAGCCCGGGTTGAGCAGCACGTTGCGCAGCACCACGCCCGGCGTGATGGTGTCGTAGTAGCCGGCGCCGATGAAGCTCTTGAAGATCTGGTTCTGGTCGGCGATGCCTTTGAGCTCGGCGAGCAGCTCGCTCTCACCCTTCGCGGGGGGCAGCGAGAGGGGCTTCTTCACCCGAATCTGCTTCGGCACGGTCTCGTCGATCAGCGCGTCGAGAGAAGGCGCGTTGACGGTCTTCAGCATCTCCTCGATGTCGTTGGAAGAGGGGCCGACGTGACGACGCAGGAAGGTATCGATGAACTCGAGCATGGCGGGCGGCTTCTATCGCCCCGCCCCGCGGCTCTCCACCGCCGAGTTGCTGGGTCAATCAGTCAAACTCATGCGCGTCACTCTTCAGCGCGCCCTCTCCCCGAGGGGGAGAGGGC
>JAYVFP010000129.1:0-4631 GCA_043773025.1 Archangium sp. | reverse complement strand
CCCGGCGTCACGGCGCTTTCGGCGCGCTGACGGGAGGTGGGGTTTGCTTCTGGCAGTGGTTCGGCTCAGCCCTTCAACTCACGCCGCACCTCCACCTCGTCGTGCCGGAGGCCGTGTGGCAGCAGGACGGGACGGTGGTGCCGGTGGCCCCGCCCGGTGACGAAGACGTCGCACGCATTCTGGCCCGAGTGCTGCGGGAGGCGAAGAAGGATTGGGCAGAGCTGGAGGCCGCCTGGCTGGTACGCGCCATCGTCACCCACCGGGCCACCGCCGAGGTGATGTTGCGGAACATGGGGCTGGCTGGCGCGCCGACTCCGCAGCCCGCCTCCCAGTCACCACCTCAGCTCTCGTTGTCGATGTGACGGCCCGGGCTGTCGGGCGAGGCTGACTTAGCGGGGCACCCGCACGTCCGAAGCCCTGGAATGCGGCCCCGTCAGCTGCTCCGCCGCCCTCACTCCGAGGCGACCGACGAGCCCATTGCGCTCGGCGCTGCCCTCGGGCCTTCCTGCCTCCTCCCGATTTCGCCGGGTTGTTCTTCCTCTTCCCCGCGACGACTCCCTCACCAGCTCCTCGCCCGGCGCAGAGGCGAGCAGCGTGTCCAGCTCCGCCCGCACCGCGTTGTCGACCGGGCCGAACGCGTCGCACGTCTGCGTGTCGGCGACCGTGAGCCGCGCGGTGACGCAGGAAGAGAGCAGGGCGCCAATCACGATGAGCCGCAACACGCAGCGGCATGTTGTCACCTCTCGCGGTGGGCTCCGCATTTCCGGTGCGCCTGATGCCGTCCGCTATCCCTTTGAGGGGGCAACCGCGTTCACAGCGACACCCCATTGTGTCCGAGGCGGCAGCACACCACGCGCTTGCAGCCTTCACCGTTCCAGATGCCCAGGCCGCACACGTACATGTTGGCGGGGCACATGGTCGTCTGAGCCACGTCTCCGCAGATGTCGGCGAGGAGAAATTTGCGGGCCGCGGCAGAATTGTCCGTCACCGTGCCGGGCACCGACACGGATCCAGCCGAGTCGATCGCCATGACCAGAGTCCGAGCGCTGGTCGTGTTTGCCCCGTTGTAGAAGTTGAACCCGCCCACGCCGCCCTCCCGGAAGTTGGAGAAGTCGGTCTCCCCGACGCCGCCCGTGCGGTTCCAGTCGATCTCCAACCCGCGCGCGGCCACAAGAGCGTTGGCGCGGAGCACACCATTCGCCGACACGACGTTCGCCGACACAACGTTCGCGTTGACGGTGCCGCTGGCGGTGACGGTGGCCGCGGTGACGGTGCCGCTGGCGGTGACAGTGGCCGCGGTGACGGTGCCGCTGCTCACGCCGCCAGTGCTGACGGGCCCCACCTTCGTCTCCACCCACTCCTTGAGCTGCATGAAGTTCATGTTCACCTGCCCCGCGAGCGCTGGTGAGTCGGGCGCGAAGCAGAAGGGCAGGCCGTTGGGGCACGTCTGGTTGGCCGCGAAGGCCGTGCCGGTGGCGACGGCCAGGGCTTCTAGCCAGCCTCGCTTCTGCGGCGGCGCTACGATGCGCGGCATGTTGCTCATGATGCTGCTGCTCGCGGTGCCCGAGCGAGTCAGCGTGAAGCCCGTCACCGAGGTCGTGTTGCTGCCCATACCTGATCGGCGATGGGCCGAAGGCGCCCCTGAGGAAGGCCGGTGCGGGGAGACGAGCATTCAGATGATCGCGCTGCACTACGGCGCTTGGGTGCCGCAGCCGGTGATCAACTCGCTGGGCCGGTCCACCCACGTCGACCTCTGGGAAGACGACATTCCCACCGCGCTCGGCGGGCACCGTGTTCCTCCGCAAGCGCTGACCTGCGGGCGCCGATCTCGAGACGTGCGCCCCACCTGAACTCGACCAACGGCACGGAGATGTCAGGGGTGGGAAGTAAGCGGGGCTGGTGGGCGAGTGTTGGAGGGCCGGCGACGGCTCTTCTTCGAGGAGCGACAAGCGTTCGGCCAACGCCGAGGCCGACCGATCAAAACCACTGTGGCCAGGTACTAGCCGGGCTGCGACTGGTCGGGGCTCGAGTTCGAGTGAGACTTCGAGGAAGCCCTCCCGTCAGGGAAAATCGACCCGATAGATCGTGTCGTCGGTGGCGCCGGTCAACACCACGCCCACCACCACGTCCCTGCCGCTGGCCCATCCGCTTGGTGAAGCGGCCAGGAGATTGAGGGTGACGTTCGTGCCCTCGCCGCTCGTGCAGCCCGCCCCGCAGAGGTCGCTGCTGAGCTCCGTGTGCGAGGTCGTCGGGGGCCACTCGAGCTGAGCCCAGGGCGCAGCGGCCGTCGTCCATCGCGCGTCGCGGAAGAACACGCTCTTCACGGGCAGCTTGTTGGCGTCGAGGTAGTCCACCCGCACGCCAGCGACGAGGGGGGCGCCGGGCGCGCCCATTGAGGCGAGCCGCGTGGACAGCGTCAACGTGTCGGGGACGTTCTTCAGGGTCAGCTTCTCGGCTGCGACGCCGCCGCTGCGCACGGCCACGGTGACGCTCCCGGTGCGCGGGTCGAAGTGAGCGAGGCCGAGCGGCGCGGCGACCGTACCGTCGCGCTTCACCAGTGCCGCGGAACGAACATAGTGCGCGTCGAAGAGCGTCGAGGTGTACGCCGGTGGAGTGCCCGCGAAGATCATCACGGCCTCGCCCGGGGCGATGGTGACGGTGACTGCCTGGGTCGAGCCGGAGATGATCTCAGGCGCGACCACGTCTTCCCAGCAGGTGACGACGTGGTTCACGTCCATCACGTCGGCGGGCGCCGGGCAGTTCATTTCGCGGATGCGCTTACTGATCCGCTTCACCCTGAGCACCCGGCCCAGCAATGTCGTCGGGAGGTTCCGCAGCTCGAGCGGCAGGGTGCGGCTGACGTTCCCCTCGTTCCACGAGATGATCCGCAGCTGGTCGGCATCACCCGTGGCGATCAGCGGCACCTGCGCGTATCCGGAGCGCGCTGGGCGCCTGAACTCGCTCATCGACGCGAGGAAGAGAATGGGCACCTGCGTCCACGGGTAGGACAGCCCACCATCGCTCCCCCTGTCTTGCAGCACACTCTCGCGGAGCAGCACGTGGGAGACGTCGGGGCGATCGATGGAGTCCACCAGCCAGGCCAGCGCGGTGAGCGGGGCCGTAGCGTTGCCCACGTCACCTTCGTAGCGCTTCGTGAAGTTGCCCACCGCGTTGGTGCAGCCGTCCTGGGCGCGGGTGTTTACGCAGTAGTCCCACTCGTTCATCAACACCGCGGTCCAGGCGAAGGACGTCCCCAGTGCGACGCGGCTGTTCGCCATGATGTTGTCGTTCCACTGCGACGAGTAGTTCTGGATGGTGAAGGCGTCGAGCGGCATCTCCAGCGTCGGGCTCGCTGCTCGGCGCGCGAGCAGCTCGTCGATGAACTGCTTGTAGCGGAAGCCATCGAGCGGGAGCCGGTCACCGTCGTTCGAGTTGAGCTGGGCCCCCGCCATCGGGCAGCGCTGCCAGCGGCACTGCGTGACGAGCTCGTGGCTGAGCAGCGAGTAGAAGTTCGTGTACCGGGTGATCGACGCAGTCGGTGACGCGAGCTCGTCGATGGTGTGGCCGGGCTCCTGCCAGAAGCTGTAGATGGTCGGCGCGGCGTAGCCCAGCGCGTCAGGCAACGTCCCCAGGGCGTGCGCGAGCGCCGGGACTTCGGTTGGCACCGGCAGCGGGTACCAGTTGCCGCCGGTCGTGGGCTCGCCGTCGAGGTTGAAGAGGCCGTTGAAGCGCGTCGTGCGCGGGGTCGCCGAGGGGAGGCCCGGGGTGCCCGCGACCTGCAGGAAGGTGATCAGTCCCTGTGTCTGGACGAGCGCCCTGATGGCGAGCAGGTCCGGGTCGGTGGGCTGGCGTGCCTCGATGACGCCCGCGTTGTTGAAGAAGAGCGCGCTCGAGTAGCCCGGCTGCCACAACGAACAGCTCTCCGCGTCCAGCTCGGCCGCGGTCATGTCTCTGGCCCACTCTTCGAAGCCGTCGGGCCGGCCCGCGTCGGGCAGATTGAGCAGGCTCTTGGGTTCGATGAGCGCGCCGATCATCGGCGCGCGGTACTTCGCGATCCGGCTTCGGCGGCTACACACTCACAGTATTTGGCTTCACTCTTGATGACTGTTTTCTGAAGGCCAGCTCAGCTCCACCTCGAGAAAGAGGAAGAACAACCCGGCGAAATCGGGAGGAGGCAGGAGTGCCCGAGGGGAGCGCCGAGCGCAACGAGCTCGTCGGTCGCCTCAGGAGTGAGGGCGGCGGAGCAGCTGACGGGGGCGCATTCCAGGGCTTCGGGCGTGCGGGTGCGCCGCGAGTCAGCCTCGCCCGACAGCCCCATGTTCCGCAGCATCGCCTCGGCGGTGGCGCGGTGGGTGACGATGGCGCGCACGGTGCGACGGCCGCCGCAGTGGCAGGTCCACACGTCAATGCCGAAGGTGCGCGGCAAGGCCGTCGCCCAGTCGAGCCGCGGTCGCTTCGGCTTCCTGGCGCCGGACTGGGCGGCGACGGTGCCGGCAGCATCGCTTCGCAAGGTGCGGCCGCGCGCTTCAACTTGTTGTTCGTGGTGGGTTTTGCGCCCCTGGTGGTCGCAGGGCCGGGCAGCTTTGCGCATGAGCTGCTGGAGGATTGCGGCGCGAAGAACGCGGCGGAGA
>JAYVFP010000128.1:0-14403 GCA_043773025.1 Archangium sp. | reverse complement strand
ACGATGGATGAGCAGGCGATTCACGATTCACTGCGCGCGGCGGAGGAGCGGCTGGGCCGGCGGCTCGATGAGAAGCCGCGCCCGCACCTGGTCGAGCGCGGGCCGAAGGCGATCGATGTGTTCCAGCTCGATCTCGATTGCGCGACGGCGGCGGATCGCCACGCGGCTGCGCAGCCGGGTGCTCAGCACTGTGCGTTGTGGTTTCGGGGGGAAGATTTGTTCGGGCGCAGAGCGGAGCTGCTGCGGGCGATCGAAGCGCGGCAAGCGGTGGATCCATACGCGACCCTCGACGTGGTGCTGGTGCCCACGCAGCCGTTCCCGCTCGATCTCCTGGGGTTGGTGCAGGGCCGGCTCGATGCAGCGCGCCCGAGCTACGCGACGCGGAACTTGAAGCATCGCGGTGAAGAGCACTCCCAGCGGGTCAGCGTGGTGCTGGAGCAGGACGTCGAGGTGCCGCTCGATTGGGTGCAGGCGGTGATGTCGCAGTCGCAGGTGTTCAGGGAGCAGTCGATGCAGCAGGCGTCGCGTGATGCGGGGCGGCTGGGTGATGAACTGCCAGGTGCGCGCATTGTCGGGAGCTCGAGCGAGGGGTTCGCGCAACTGCAGGCTCAGGCAGATCCCGAGTGTGTGGCGTTCGCGGATCGTGTGCTCGAGGCGCAGTGGCAACGCCAGGTGCTCGGCTACGGCGACGCAGGAAACTGATCAGCTCCACCTTTCCCTGCGCGAGAGACTGTTGAAGGACGCCTTCGACTTCGCTCAGAGGGTCGGCGGAAATAGGAATCGGGTTCCATCACCGGTCTCCCCGAGCCAAAGTCGAGGGGGCACTTGCAGTGCGAAAGAAAGGCAATCCCTCGACTCCGCTCGCAGGGTTGGCCGAAATAGAAACGACTCCAATCACCGATCTCCCCGAGCGCAGTCGAGGGGGCACTTACCGCCCGAAGGCGAGGTAATCCCTCGACGCCGCTCGGGATGAACGGTGGGCGCTCCTTATTTCGATCAACCCTGTCGGGCTGAACGGATTTCGGCCGGTTCCGTTCGTGCCGAGGCACCTATTTCACCAGTCTCCCCAAAGGGGAGAGGGCGTTACCTTGGTGTTGTGCCCCTCGGCAGCGCGTTCCACTTCGCCACCGACGGCCTGACCCAGTTCGCCTCGGCGTAGGCCTTCAACTTCGGCGGCAACGTGGTGCCGTTCAAGTTGAGCCGCTGCAGCATCACCGTGAGCTCTGCATCAGCGATGCACCACTGCGCGAACAGGGTCGGCCGGCCGTGCGCGAGCAGCGGCTCGACCGCTTCGACCAACTTGTTCGTCGCGGCCAGCGCGTCGTCGCTCAGGGGCGTGCTCGCGCGCGCGAAGTAGAGGGTCGAGGTCGGGCGCTCTTGCCGAATGGGCATGAAGTCGGTGCGCAACCACAGCTGCAGCTCGCGGCACATCGCGCGCTCCTCGAGGTTCTCCGGGTACAGGCGCGGGTGTTTGGGAAACGGGAAGGACTCCGCGAGGTACTCGGTGATGGCCATCGACTCGGCCAGCCAGAAGTCGCCTCTCCGCAGCGCGGGAATCTTCTTCGTGCGCGCACCGAAGCCCGCATGGAAGGTCTCCTTCTTCGAGAGCTGCATGGTCGCCAGCTCGAAAGGCAGCTGCTTCTCTTCGAGCGCGACGAACGCCGCCAGCGCCCACGGGCTCTCGTAGTTCGCGTCGACGTACAGGGTCAGTTCACTCATCTTCACTCCTTCTCGATGTCGCGATCCCACAACTGCGCGTGCTCCCCGAAGGGCGCCAGCTTGAGTCGTTGCGTGAGGGCGTGCGCGATGGCCACCGAGCGGTGTTTGCCGCCGGTGCAGCCGATCGCCACGGTGAGGTAGCTCTTGCCTTCGCGTTGGTAGCGCGGCACCAGGAACTCGAGCAGCTCGTACGTCTTGTCGAGGAACACCCCCGAGTCGGGGCGCTCGAGCACGAAGGCCGCCACGTTCGGCTCGCGGCCGGTGAAGGCCTTCAGCTCGGGCACGAAGAACGGGTTGGGCAGGAAGCGCACGTCGAGCACCAGGTCGGCGTTGCTGGGCACTCCGTACTTGAAACCGAACGACATCACGCTGATCGACAACTGCGCGCTCGAGCTGGTGCCAAACCGCGCCATCACCTGTCGCCGCAGCTCGTGCACGGTCAGTGACGAGGTGTCGACCACGTGCTCTGCCTGCTCGCGCAGCGCCTGCAGCGCGCCCCGTTCGCGAGCGATGCCTTCGGCCACCGAGCCCGAGCCCGAGAGGGGGTGGCGCCGCCGCGTCTCTGAATACCGCCGGGTGAGCGCGTCATCGGAGGCGTCGAGGAAGAGCACCTCAACCTTGTGACCTGCGCGGCGCGCTTCTTCGATGGCCCGGGGCGCGTCTTTGAGGAATTGGCCTTCACGCACGTCGACCACGAAGGCGAGCAGGTCGCGCGTCTCACCCAGCTCGGTGACCTTCATCAACAAAGGCGCCGGCAGGTTGTCGATGCAGAACCAGCCCGCGTCTTCGAGCGCGCGAATGGCGGTCGACTTGCCCGAGCCCGACATGCCGGTGATGACGATGATGCTCTTCACTTCACTCCACCTCTTCTTCGTCGTGGTGGCGCCGTACCACCGAGCTGCTGGTCTGCGGCGAGCCGATGCGGTTGGCGGTGCCCGAGATGGCCTGCGTCACCTTCTCAGCGAACTCCTGCGCCGAGTGGTGACCGCGCAGCTTGAGCAGGTGATTGCGCGCGGCGACCTCGACGATGGTGGTCATGTTGCGGCCCGGTCGCACCGGCACCACCGAGAGCGGGGCCTCGACGCCGACCAGCGGCATCAACTTCTCGTCGAGCCCCAACCGGTCGTACTCGGCCGAGTTGGTCCACTCGACGAACTCGATGATGAGCTCGATCTTCTTGCGGTCGCGTACTGAGGCGACGCCGAAGAGATCCTTGATGTTGAGAATGCCCAGGCCGCGGATCTCCATGTGGTGCTGGATGAGGTCGTTGCCGTGGCCGTACACGTCGCCCGCGCGGCGGGTGAGGTTGACGATGTCGTCGGCCACCAGGCGGTGACCACGCATCACCAGGTCGAGCGCGATTTCCGACTTGCCGATGCCCGACTTGCCGAGCATCAACACGCCCACGCCGAACACGTCGATGAGCACGCCGTGCAAGCTGCCGGTGGCGGTGAGCGCTTCTTCGAGAAACGCCTGCACCTGGCTGATGAAGGCCGAGCTGACGAGCGGCGTGCGCATCAACGAGAGGCGTGAACGGCGGCAACCCTCGAGCAGCGGGCTGGGCAGTTCGAGGCCCTTGGTCACCACCACGCAGGCCAGCCGGCTCTCGAAGAGCTTGGAGAGCACCGCGGTCTGCTGTTCTTCGGTCAGGGTGCGCAGGTAGCTGATTTCGGTGTTGCCGAAGACCTGCACGCGCTCAGAGTGAAGGTGTTCGGTGAAGCCGGTGAGGGCGAGCCCCGGTTTCTGAATGCGGCTCGAGCTGATGGCGTGTTCGAGGCCTTCGTGGCCTGCGACGAGCTCGAGCTTCAGGTCGTATTGCTCGTCAGCGAGCAAGCGCGACACGGGGATCTGCAGGGCGGTAGGCACGCAGTGATTGTGCATGTGGCGCGTCACGCGCGCCATCGTGAACCCACCCCTCAGCCCGAGGACTGAGGTATTTGAAGCCCCATGGCGGAGCAGCTCAACATTCTGGGCCTCTGGGAACGCACGCCCGAGGGGCCCAAAGAGCCGGAGAAACCGGTGGAGCTCCCGCCCCGGCTGCCGGTGGATCCACGGCAGGAGGAACTGCTTTCGGGTGCGCACACGTTGAGGTCTCGCATCGAGGATGCGTGCGTGGCGCTCGAGGCTTCGGCGCTCCGTGCCGCGCACGCCGACTTGGTCGTTCAGTTCGGTGATCAGACGTGGGCCGCGCAAGCACCCGCGTGGGCCACCGCGCTGGAGCAGCTCTCGTCGGCTTCTGCCGAGGCGCTGCTTTCGCTTCAGCGTTTTCCCTCGATGGCGCAGTTCCTCTTCGAGCGGGTTCGGACGGCCGCGTTGGTGCGGGCGGCCGTTCGACTCGGCGCTGCGGGTACGCTCGCTGATGGAAGGCCAGCGGGTTACCTCGCGCTCGTCGCAGGTGATTTCGTGCTCGCCCGTCGGCTGCTCTCGAGCCGGGGGGATGCGCGGTCGCTGGGCTACCTGGGTGAAGCCGCGTGGGGGCAGGGTGATGCGTTCAGCGCGTTGCAGGCCTACTGCCGGGCGAGCCTGGTGGGCGAGGTTGATCAGGCGCACGTGAGTTGTCAGCCGGTGCTGGAGCTGCTCGACCTGGGTGACGAGCTTGAAATCGAAGAGCCGTTCGCGTGGTTGGCGGTGCTCGCGGATCTCTCGGGCAAACACGCGCTGGGTGAGCTCGAGGTGAACACGTCGGCCCCGCTGCGCGCCGCGGGGCTGCTGCGGGCGTACCGGAAAACTCGTTCGACGCTCGACGAGCCAGGCCGCATCGCCGCCAAACGCGAGCTGGCCCGAATTTCACCTGCGGGGCTGCGTGAGTTAATCCGCCGACTCTGAAGGTCGATACCAGTCGCGCGGCCACCTCTCTGCGCGCGAGAAATTCAGTGGAGCGTGTGTACGCCGTTCGCGCTCAGCGCCCTTCTCAGCGCGCGTCGCACGGAGGAACGTGGGCCGTCGCCTTGCAGTCGTCTTCTTTGCCGCGGGCATTCCGCTCGCGCGACGAAGGAGCAGGCGATGCGGATCAAGAGCGGCGGGGCACGGGTCACGGTCGAGACACGCAGGAAACCGCGCGAGCGCCGGCCTGCGGTGCGGGCTGAGAATTATTACCGCGATGCGTTCGAGGTCGCTGCGGTTCGGCCCACTCGCAGTGCGGTGACCACGTGGGAAGTGGTGCAGGACTTGACCGAGCAGGGGCGCGCGCGCGTGGAGCAGGACGAGCGGCGTGACCGTGCGCATCAGCTTGAAGTGGGCCGGTTGATGGGCGGGCTCACCGCGGACCTGGTGGTCGAGCTGATCAATCATTTCGTGCAGCGGCCGGCAGCGCAGCGGTCGGCGCCGATGGTGGTGTTGGGGGTGCTGACCAGCGCGTTGTTCTTCGAGTACTGCTCCTTGCAGTCCGCGCAGGACGCGGAGGTGTTGCTGGAACAGTTCGTCGCTTTCATCGAGGAAACCGAGGGGCACCCAGAGCGGCGGCTTGCGGGGACGCTCTACGCACGGAGCTGAAAGCCCCACCGTTCCCCCCGAGAGCAGTCGAGGGGTCACTCGCACCCTTCAGGAGACGCCGTGATTCCCTTCTGGGTCTACATACTCCGATGCGCCGATGGGGCCTTTTACACAGGCCATACAGATGACCTCGAGCGTCGCGTCGCGCAGCATCAGTCCGGAGAGTTCGGTGGGTACACGTCTGAGCGCTTGCCAGTCGGGCTGGTGTTCGCGACCGAGTTCACGACTCGCGAAGAGGCGCTGATCTGCGAGATGCAGATCAAGCGATGGAGCCGCGCGAAGAAGGAGGCCTTGATCAGACGTGACTGGGGAAAGCTTCGTCTGCTGGCCCGGGGCACAGACCGGGTGGATTGGCTGAAATAGCAAAAAAACCACCGGATCCACCGGTCACCCCGAGCGAAGTCGAGGGGGCACCAGCGTGCGGATTGGAAGTAATCCCTCGACTCCGCTCGGGATGAACGGTGTGGGTTTTCTTCCCTTCTTCCTTCCTTCTTCCTCGATTCAGGGACAGTTGGCGCTGTAGCCGCTCGCAGGCTGACCGCCGGCTTGCCCGTTCGGATCACCATTGCCGGCCAACCCCAGGGTTCCCGCGCTCCACGTGGTGCTCGCATCCCTCACGGGAGCCGAAGTTCCACCGCAGAACAAACCGACCACAGGACCACCCCAGCCACCGGGCCCCTGCCGGCCCGCACCGCCGGCACCCCCCGACGCACCTCGATGCCCGGAACCCGCGGTGCCCGTTGCGATGGTCTGCCCCACCGAGCCCGCCCCACCGAGCCCGCCCGTACCCGGCGAACCCGCGATCCCACCATTGCCACCGCGGCCGGCCACTGTGCTGATCAGCTGCACATCACTGAGCGTGGGAGAGCTGTCGATCAACACCAACGCGATCGATGCACCACCGGTCTGACCCGCGGTGCCACTGCGCGCACCACACCCACCACTGCCGCCACCACCCGCACCACCACCCTGCGCGAGCAGCGCACTTCCCAAATCGATCAACCCACCACCGGCACCACCACCACCACCGGGGCGGCCGCTCTGCGCAGGCGCCCACGTACCCAGGCTCACGCCTTCCCACTGAGCTGACACGATGCTGCCCAACGAGCCCATGGGCGGATCCGCAGGGCGCGTGTTCGAAGCTGCACCAGCCAGCCCCGCCAGTGCCGCACCACCATCGATGCCGTCGAACATGCCGCCATCCACGATGGTCGCGGCCGAGCCCACGCCACCTTGCACCGCGTCGAGACCCGCCGTGCCCAGACCGTTGCTCAAGCTGTCGCCCCCGGCGAAACCATCAAGGGAAGTCCCCGCATCACCACAGCTGGTGCCCACAGCACCCACGCCGCCGTCACCACCGAGGCCAGGCCCGCCCGTGTTGCCGTTGTTCACCGGGGCCGCTGCCATGCCGTCGGCGCCGTTCGCACCCGCGCCAGCAGCAAAGCGGCAGCTCGTGATGCGCGAGGTGTTCGCAACATTGCGCAAGGTGACCGCGACTGAAGCCGCGCCAGCCACCGTCTCCGCGGGCGCATCGACCTGAAGGCGTTCGAGCACCACCCGGCCTGCATCGCTCGGATTGGCGATCAGCCGCCCCGAGAGCAGCGACCTGGTGCTGGTGCGAACCCACGCGCCGCCCACCGTGTAACCACCGTACACGCCCACCGCGTCGGCCAACGTCACGGTGCCGGTCTGCGGAGCAGTCGACAGATGAATTTGCTCTTTCCCCAGCGTCGCCGCGTGCGCGAGCGTCTGCACCGGAGCTGCCCGCGTACCGGCATTCGTATTGAGTCCGCTCGCCTGATCGACGAACACCGCGCGGCTCAGGTCACCATCGAAGCCGTCGCAGTCAGCGTCGAGGCCCTCAGGATCCGGCTCGTCGATGCCCGCCGTCGGCATGCAGCCCGCGTCGAAGCCCGCATCCATCCCCGCGTCGAAGCCCGCATCCATTCCCGCGTCGAAGCCCGCATCTTCAGCGCCCGCATCTGCATTCGCGCCTGCATCCCGAGGGGGCCGGCACACGCGAGCGCCATCACACACGTAGCCGGGCTGCGCGCAGCTCCCATCGACTTCACAGCGGAAGACGGCCTCAGGCAGCTTCGCGAGGTTGCAGCCCGTCAGCAGCGTCAGCACCACCCACGAAGACCGGCTCATTCGACACCCCATAGAATGGCAGCCACGACGCCCGTCACGCCGGCCCCGATGCCCGTGCCGAGCGCGACGGTGAGCTGCGTATTGCTGGTCTGCTGCAGCGCGACCGCTTCATTGTACGAGAGAGTGGAAATGCCCTCGTTGGCCGTCTCCAACTTCGTCTTGCCCGACAGTCCCAGGCCGCCGAACGTGGCCGCGGTACCGGCTGCGGCGATGGCGAGCCCCGTCATCACCCAGGCCGCGACCTTCGGCTTGACCTGCCTGGGTGCAGGCGTCGTGAGCGCGAGCGGATCAGCAGACTTCGTCGGCGTGAGCGCGACCGGCTCGGTCTTCGTCGGCGCATCAGCGACCTTCACGGGCTGCGGCTCGACGGGTTGATCAGGTTCCTTCTTCGTCTCGGTCACCGTCACCTTCGGCGATTCCACGAGCGCACTGGGTTCACTTGGCGGGAGCAGCTTGAGCAAACTGGCGATCGGCCCCTTCATCTGCGTCTTCACTTTGCCTTTGGTGACCCGGGTCGCGTCCTTCTTGAGCACGGTGCCTTTGGACAACATCTCGAGCGTGAGCGTGCCCTTGCCGCCCTTGAGGGCACCGCTGACGACGAACACGGCGACGACCTTCGCCTTCTCGCCGATGTTTCCCAGGCACGCCTCGCGCGCCGCGTCCTTCAAACAATTGAGGGCAGGCGAACCGGGCCCGGCCATCTTCACGGTCAGCTTGTTGGCGCCGAAAGGCTCGATGAGTTCATCGGCCAGCACCCGCGCCTTCTCGTCGACCGGAACCAACAGCACGGAGGCGGCGCTGGCCGAGAGAGGGAGCAACAGACTGCAAACGAGCCATCGCATGGGGGAACCTCTTGCGAAAAACAAAGGTTCATCTGAGCACAGCCGCGCAGGACTGGTAATTCCCGGCCCATGCCTTCTGAAGTGCCTTCCAGGACCTGGCTGCCGAACGAGCCTGCGGCGCGCGCGGTGCTCTTCGGTTCCCTTGTGCTGGGTTTGTTGCTGCGGGCGCGCATCGTCTTCACCGACGACGGCATCAACTGGCCCGATGAAATCTACCAATCGTTCGAGCCCGCACACCGCCTGGTGTTCGGCCACGGCCTCGTCGCGTGGGAGTTCCTCGAAGGTGCACGCACCTGGGCGGTGCCCGGCTTCGTCGCGGTGTGGCTCCAGCTCTGCAAGCTCGTCGGCGCCGATTCACCCACCACGTACATCCCGGTGGTGAAGCTGATCTTCTCGGGGCTCTCGGTTCTCGCGGCGTGGGGTGTGTATCGATTGGCCCGCGGCCTGGGCGCGCGTGAGCTCGAGTCTTCCGTCGCCGCCGCCACCTGGAGCCTCTGCGCGCTCGCGCTCTATTTCTCGCCGCGCGCGATGAGTGAAAACCTCGCTGCCGTGCTGGTGGTGTGGGGCGTGGCGTTCGTGCTCGACGAGCGCTCCACGCGTGAAGGGCGCATCACCGGGGCGAGCCTGCTGGGCCTTGCCACGCTGGCGCGGCTGCAGTCGGCGGTGGTGTGCGTGGTGGTGGTGGTGGCGCTCCTCGTTCATTGGAAGAAGACAGGCCCCAAGCCGGTGCTCGAGGTGTTCGTCACGCTGGTGGTCTGGGCGTTGCTCTTCGGCGCGTGGGATGCGGCGGCGTGGCACTCCCTGCCCACCGCCAAAGCAGGCGGCTTCTTCCACTCCGCGGTCGTCTACTACCGCTTCAACATCGTGGAGAACCGGGGCGCGGGGTGGGGCACCGCTCCGTGGCCGTACTACTTCGTGTACCTGTACCGCTCGATGCCCGGCGTCGCGCTCGCGTTGGGGGCCTCGCTCATCGTGTGCTTCAAGCGGCATTGGCAGGTGGTGCTCACGCTCGCAGCGTTTCTCGCGTTGCACCTCTTCGTCGCCCACAAAGAGCTGCGCTTCATCATTCCCGTGCTGCCGCTGGCCTGCGCGCTGCCTGCGTTGGCGCTCTCGAGGTTGCCGGCTCGACCCGCGCGGTTGGGGCTGGGGCTGCTGGGCCTGGTGGTGGCGGTCTCCGCGCTCAATCACAAGGCGTTGACGATGGGCGAGGTGGGCAGCTACCCCGAGCGCGCCGACTCGAGCGCGTGGGACGATTTTGGTGCGGTCAATCGGTTGATGCTGGCGGCCAGCAAGCAGCCCGACGTGTGCGGGCTGCGCATCGACGCCGCGCACCTCGCGTGGACGGGCGGCATCACCTACCTGCACACGAAGGCGCCGCTCTACATGCCGGGCTTTGCGCAGCAGCACGGCTTCTTCAACTACGTCATCACCCGGCCCAACGGCGGCGCGCAGACCATCGCCACCGAGGGGCCCTGGGCCTTGCTCAAGCTGGGGCCGACGTGTGTCCCTGACGTGAACTACAGCTGGCGGCTACCCTGAGGGTCCATGCACACCAAGAAGCCCAGCCTGGTGGATCAGCTCCGCGGTGCGACGAAGCTCGCCATCGACGCCACGCAGAACGTCACTGAAATCGTCAAGCAGATGCACCACACCATCGGCGGTGGGCCCGAGGTGCTGGGCAAGCCGCTGGAAAAGGTGACCAGGCTGCTCAGCGCTCCGACGTACGCCACCATTCGCGGCGTGACGAAGCTGGTGGGCGCAGGTCTCGATCTCGCCCTGCAGCAGCTCGAGCCGTTGCTGGAGCGCTCCGGAAGTGAACGCGGCATGGTGCTCGCGGCGCTCAACGGCGTGCTGGGCGACTACCTCGAAGAGACGGGCAACCCGCTCGCCATTCAGATGCAGCTGCGCACCGCGGGCGTCGCGGTGACGCAGAAGTTTCCCGAAGGGACACGTCTGCTGGTGCTGGTGCACGGCTCGTCGATGGAAGACCTGCAGTGGCTGCGCAAGGGCCACGACCACGGGCCCGCGCTCGCGAAGGCGCTCGGCTTCGTGCCGGTGTACCTCCGCTACAACAGCGGGCTGCACGTCTCTGAGAACGGGCAGAGGTTCTCTGCGTTGCTCGAGGCGTGGGCCAGCGAGGTCGATGAAGTGGTGCTGCTCGCGCACAGCATGGGCGGGCTCGTCTCGCGGGCGGCCTGTCACACGGCAGAAGAAGCAGGGCACGGTTGGCGCAAGAAGCTCAGCACGTTGATGACCCTGGGCACGCCGCATCACGGTGCACCGCTGGAGCGTGGTGGAAATTGGGTCGACGTGTTGTTGGGGGTGAGCCGGTACAGCGCGCCGCTGGTGAAGCTGGGGCGGCTGCGCAGTGCGGGCGTGACCGACCTTCGGTACGGCAACGTGCTCGACGCGCATTGGCAGGGGCGCGATCGTTTCGCGCACGAGGGGGATCCACGCGGTGAGCTCAGCCTGCCCGCGGGCGTGGAGTGCTACGCGATCGCCGCGAGCCTGGGGCCCGGGCGAGGTGATGGATTGGTGCCGGTGGACAGCGCGCTGGGCGTGCATGCCGAACGTTCACTCGGCTTTCCCGAAGCGCACCGGTGGACGGTGAGCCCGGCCTCGCACCTCGACCTGCTGGACCATCGAGAGGTCTTCGCGAAGCTGCTCGAGTGGCTCGCTCGTTCTTCATGAAGTGTCGTCGAGGCCCAGATGCAGCCGCAGCGCCGCGTCGATGCGAGCCAGCGTTTCGCGCGTCACCCGCCCCTCGCGCTTGAGCACCCCCGCCCGGTCCCACGTCGTCACCATCGACGCGTTGGCGATGCGCTCGGCCTTCAGGTTCGAGCGCGGGGACCTCAGGTCCACCATGTAGGCGCGACCATTCCGCTCGGCCGTGAAGCGCTGGGTGGGGATCGCCGTGATGACCTGGCCGAACCGGTTGGCGATGTCGTTCGACACGACCACGAAGGTGCGCGCCTTCTTCGGTTCAGCCCCCACCGATGGCTCGCAGTTGACCCACACCAGATCGCCGCGGCGCAGCTCGAGGGACTCATTCGCGCTCTTCACCGAGCACCTCCAGGGCGAGCGGCTCGAAGTCAGCCAGCAACTCCAGCGCGTCAGGGCGGCCCGCCGCGTAGTCGTGCGCCAGCTTCCGCAGGGCCTGGGCCTTCGCTTCTCGCGCCAACGCGCCCTCGAGGAGCTCGCGCGCGGCCTGAGCCGTGGGTCGCCCCTGGGCGTACCGATTGAGGGCCTTCATCGTGCTTTCACTGAGTGTCAGATTGAGGCGACTCATGACACGCAAGGTAGCACGAGGCGACGCACGCCGTGGAGCGCAAGCGGCTTCTCGCGCAGTCGGTGGCCCGCGCGTGGGTGCAGAAGTGAGCGAGGCTCGTGGGGGCCGGGTGGTCGCGCCGTTCGTCTACGGTGCGTGAACGCGCGCGACCTCTGCGCTGCGGCCAGGATGGACGTGAGGAGTGAGTTGAAGCGACGAGCCGAACCACTGCCAGAAGCCCCCCCCCGCCCGTCAACGCGCCCGTCGCGCCGTGACGCCTGGCCTCGCTGCCACCTCAACACCGCCTTCACCAGGCGCACCTCGAGGCGCTTGAGCAGCACGCCGGTGCTACGCTTCAGGAAATGGAGGCCATCCCGTTGACCGCCGAGGAGAAGCTTCAGCTCGCGTTCGAGATGCACGAGCTCGGGTGCGCGATGATGCGGCAGACCTTGTTGCGCCGGTTCCCTCACGAGACCGACGCCGAACGGGAGCGACGGTTCGTCGAATGGCTGCACACGCGGCCCGGCGCTGAGCATGGCGACGCACCAGGGCGCTCCCGACCGCTGCCATGACGCCGCTCCAACTCGCCGTTCGTTCCGTGCTCGATGACCTGGCGACCCAACGGCTCGCCCTGGTTGGAGGTCTCGCGGTGTCTGCTCGCGCCGAGCCTCGTTTCACCCGCGACGTGGATTTCGCGGTGGCTGTCGCCAGTGACGACGAGGCCGAGCGAATCGTGAGCGGACTGGTGATGCGTGGGTACCGCATCTCAGCGCAGGTCGAGCAGGACGCGACAGGTCGGCTCGCGACGGTTCGGACCGTGCCGCCGGGAGGCAGCGTGCTGTGCGACCTGCTCTTTGCCTCATCTGGCATCGAGCTCGAGATCGTCGCGAACGCCTCGACGCTCACACTCTTCGAAGGCTGTGATGTGCCCGTCGCGTCCGTCGGGCACCTCGTCGCCGTGAAGCTGCTCGCTCGGTCGCCTCGTCGGCTCCAGGACGACCTCGACCTCGACGCGCTTGCGCGGGTCGTGACGGAGGAGGATCTGATTTGCGCACGCTCGGCGCTCGCGCTGATCACCACGCGCGGCTTCGCGCGAGACAAGAATCTAGAGGCCGAGTTCACGGCTTGGCGCGCACGAACGGGCTGTTGACGCGACGGGGGTTGGTTTCCTCGAGCCGCGCCGTCGAGTGGATTTCTGGTCGCCCCGTTTCACGCGGGGGTGCCCCCCAGCCAGAACTCGCCACCAGCGCCCGAGAGAGAGCTCGCAAGCGGCAGGCCCGGAAGGCGCGGCGGCGCTCGGCACCGCGTTCGCGAAGGGGCTCCGAGGGGTTCCTCTATGCGATGCTCTCGACGAGGAGTTCGAGGAGCTCAACGCGTCCACCGGGAAGGACGGCAGAAGATCGTCGACGCCATCAACGCCCGGCGCGAGGAGATCGTCGCGGACGTGGCAGACGCGATCGACCCGCTCCTCGACTGAGGAGCAGCGCGGTGGGTGCTCGTCTACTTCACGACCCGCAGGAGACGGGTCGTAGTGGCCTTTCGTGTCGTGCAAAATCAGCGGACCAGTCGAGATCGTTGGTGAATCGCAAGGAGGTCGCAGTGAAAGGAGCCGTTGAAGAACTGCGTCAGGCTGAACGTCGGCGCCGTGGCATGTGCATCCCCTCCGAGGTGATGACATCGTAGGTGGATGCGTCGCATCGCCTTTTTCTCCGACGTACACGCGAACCTCGAGGCGCTGGAGGCCGTGCTGCGAGACGTGGACGCCCAGAAGCCCGACCTCGTCGTCGCCCTGGGCGACACCATCAACTACGGGCCCAACCCGCGCGAGTGCCTGCAGCTGGTGAATGACGCGGCAGACATCGTGCTCGCCGGAAACCACGAGAAGGAGGCGGTGCTGCCAGAGCCTGATGAGCTGGAAGGCGACGCGCGCGAGCTGCTCGACTGGACGGTGAAGCAGCTGGACGGGCTCGACGTCTGGGAGCGACTGCGCGACGACCTGAAGGCGCGCGGGGAGGCGGTCGCCCAGTACCGCTTCGAGAAGCTCCACTTCGTGCACGCGTCCGCGGTGAAGCCCTTCGCGCAGTACGTGTGGCCGGGGCACCCGCAGCACCACCTCCACTTGAACGCGCAGCTCGATCAATACCTGGTGGAGCTGCTCTCAGGTTTCGACGCCACCCACTCCTTCGTGGGCCACACCCATACGCCCTCGGTGCTCACCTCGTACGAGCACCGCGAAGTCTTTCCCATCGAGTTCGAGTGGAACCGGCGCCTCACCTTTCTGGGGCCGCGCGCGATCTTCTACGTGCCGCAAGGCAGCCGCACCCTCGAGGGATTGTATGGCCGCAAGCTGGTGATCAACCCGGGCAGCGTCGGTCAACCGCGCGACGGCAACCCTGACGCCAGCTGGGCGCTCTACGACGGGGACACCGTCGCGTTCCGCCGGGTGCGCTACCCCCACGAACGCACGGCGGCGAAGTTGCGCGAGCTGCCTGTCTCCCGCGAGACCCGCGCGTATTTCGCCGATCGCCTCGCAGAGGGGAGCTGAGAGGAAAGAGCAAGAGCGCGTTTCTCTCAGCAGGTTTTCAAGGCCAACGCCTCGCGCGCGGAATCTCGACGGCCTCCAACGTCTGAAGGTCCTTCACGGCGCGGACGATACTCAAATCGTCAACCAGGGTTCAGCAACTCCCCCCAGTGCTCCCTTTCCCCGAGGGCCCCGAAGGGAGAGAGAAGGTAGTCCAAGAAATTGCTGAGAGTCCTCGAGCCGATACCTGCCGGCCGTGCGAGAAATCGTCAACGAGGCACTCGAGCGAATCGTCAACACCGGCAAACCCTTCTCGAGCACCGCCCTCGCGAACGCCGCAGGAATCACTCGGCAAGCCGTCCACCGTCACCTGACCAAACTGCTCAAAGACGGAACCCTCAAAGTCACCG
>JAYVFP010000127.1:0-14416 GCA_043773025.1 Archangium sp. | reverse complement strand
GGCGGCAGCGGCGTTCAGGGCACCAACTCGTCTGAAGGCGGCGGCGGCGCGGGCGGCTACACGGGCCCTGGTGGTCCGGGCGGCGGTGGCAGCACCTTCACCGGTGGCGCGGCCGCGGGTGCGCAGCGCTCCGGAGCGTCCGGCGCGCTCGTGGGCGGTTGTTCGGGTGGCAACGGCGGCAACGCAGGCGGTATCGGCGGCGCGGGCGGTGGCTCGATTCAGATCAGCTCGGCGTACGGCATCTCGATCGACGGCGCGGGCATCTACGCCAACGGCATCGGCGGGCGCGGCGGCCGCGGGCTGGGCACCAACGGCATCGGCGCGAACGGTGGTGGCGGTGCAGGCTCAGGCGGCACCATTCTCCTCGAGGGCCCCTACATCTTCGGCCGCAACTCGCGGCTCATCGCGGTTGGCGGTGGTGGTGGTGAAGGTGCCGGGCGCCTCGCGTACGGGCGGGACGGCGCGGACGGCGATCGTCAGTTCGGCTTCTGGGGCGCCGCGGGCGGGGCTGGCCTCAGCGGCAACGGTGGCAACGGTGGCCAGGGCGGAGCGCTCAACAACCCCGCGTACGGCGGCCGAGCGGGAACGCAGTTCGATGACGGGAACAATTCGTTCTTCGAAGCGGGCGGTGGTGGTGGCGGCGGCGCGGCGGGCAAACTTCGTGCGACCCTCACCGGCGCAGGTCAGTGCATCGTGCCGCACGAGCACGTGTACCAGTCACCGCGCATGGAAAATAACGACCCGCTCAACTGTTACTACTGACCTCTTTCCCCCGCCCCCTGGGAAGGGTCAGGGTGAAGGCGCTACTTCTTGTCCTTCGCCGCTTCAGCGGCCGCGCGGGCGGCCTTGATGTCGCTCGAACCGCAGGAGGGACACGGGATCACCTGATCCTCGACCGTCGCGCTCATGACGCCGACCGAAAGCCGCGTCACCGTCGCTTTGATCGCCGCCTTTCCACAAGCGCACTTGAAGGCCATGAGCTCGACAGTCTGGTTGCGTTTCTTCATCTCTCACTCTCGAGGGCGGATCTTGAGGTCGCCTTTGGCGTGCAATCGCGGCCCGTCCGCGGCAGGGGGCTCGGTACCTGACTTGGTACCGCCACCCACAAGCCGTGCGACGTGAAGCAAACTTCAGTGGCCCTCCCCGGACTCGAATCCCGCAAGGTGAGGTTGGTTGATGTTGGTGTAGTTCAGTCCGGCACCGCGCTACCAGGAAGTTCGTGGGCCTACGTCGAGGGAGCGGCCGACAACACCGCCGTTGAGGTCGGTCGAGCATCGGGTACTGGTAGAATGGTAGAATGGTAGAAAACGCCCTTGCGGAACTGCTCGACCTTGCGCGAGAGCTTGGGGCCGACGAGAGCCACCCGACCATCGCTCAAGCGGTGGCGCTTCTTGTTGGGAAAAGCCGCTGAAGGAGGTGCCGCGCAGGTCGGCACATAGGTCTGCACGACCAGACTTACTGCTTGGCAGGCACATTCTGGTGGCCAGTCCACGGCGACGGGTCCTCGTTCATTCGACGAATAATGGCTGAGTCCACCATCGAGAAGCACAGCCGCCGTAGGTCTGGAGTGGCGGTCCCGTCGAGCAGCGCGACCTCGAATACGACAGTGTCGCGGCCAACCTTCCCCGCATACAGCTCGACGGACGCATCTCGCAGTTTCTCTGTTTCCAGACGGCTCAGTTTCGCTCCAACAAACGGCATCCCGGCCATTTTCACCGTCGCCGATTCTGTTTTTTCGGCTCGAAAAGGCTGCGAATAGCGGCGAAGCAATGCAGAGGGATCTTCCGACCCGCCCTCAGTGAAGGTCACTTCGAAATAAACTCGACCAACGGTGCCATGGAAAAGAAAGGATGGTGGCGCCTCGATTGTCTTGAAGTCTTTCCATAGCTCGGGGACCAAAATCTTGTACTTGCCAACCTTTGCATACCTCTCCCCTGGGAACAGCTCGGCAACTGGCCGCTGGACACCATCTCTTGCGGACATCATGGCGTGTTTTGCGGCTGCCTTGAATGCCACGACGACCCCTTCCTCCTCGTCGGGGTCAGCTCCAGAAAGGGCTTGTTGGCGCGACATCGCGGAGCGAATCGACTTTATCTCGCTCGAGGTCACGCCGAAAGCCTTGGCGAGTTTCTCTAGAACGTTCCGGTCATTCTGCCCGCGCACCTGCACAACTACTGGAGTCTGTTCAACGAGAGACCGAAGTGCCTGGAGTCGAGCGGAAGAAGACTCAATTGTCTCATTTTCGGCCGCAGTGAAGACGACGACGTCTGCGCCTCTGAGAAGGAACCGGTCTTCCGCTTCGGTGGGAGACTTCGACTCGAGCGCAGCAACATGAAATCGCGTCCGGTATCCGCGCAAATCACCCAGACCCACTTCAAACAAACAGGCCGTGGCGCCGCTCTCGATGGCGCCACAATCAAGACCTTTGGTTCTCGAAGCTTTAACGCGCGAGTAAAGCGCAAAGAATGAATCCAGTGAGCCACTCGAAGGCGTGCCGAAGTAGGCAACCTTGAAGTAAAGCTCCTTGGTCGCGTAATTGATGTACATCGCGTCCGCATTACCCCCAAGACCAACTGCCAAGGCCACGAGGAGCGCTCTCGCCGTTGCTATTCGTGGTTTTCGAAAGTTTTTCAAAACCGCAGTAGACCCGTCTGACAATTTTCGGCCTATTCCCACATTCCATCGGCGGCAACGAGGCAAAGCTGGTCGCCGGAGAACGCACCCTTCCAAGTGCAAACCCCGTCACCACCGAGGCTGATGATGAAGCCTCGCCCCTTCGTCTCGCCCGCTTCAAAGTCTCGGCGAAACCACGGGTCATCGCGAACCTCTGCGTCCACTGCCGCTGAAGTGCCACCCTCGACGTAAACATCGCCGAGTTCCGTGGCACCGGCGAGCAGGGCATCGACCTTGTCAGCGTGCTCAACGTGAACGGCAACCCACAAAGTGCCCTCGTAAGTTTCTCCGTCCTCCGTCTGCGTCTGAGGGCGATGCAGTAGAAGCCAGGCGCCATTCAGCGCCGGGCGGAAGAGAGTGGAGCAGGCGTCACCGGCACCCACCTTGTTGTCGCCGCCAGACGTTGTGCTCTCGCCCATCACAATCCCAGAACCGTAAACGTGGAACCCGTCCCCTTCGCTCCAGGCCTTGAGGGATTCTGGTTTGGGTGGAACTTTTTCTTTCGCTCGGAACGGAGCCTCACCTGCAAAAGCGGGCTGCTCTCGGTGCAGCACCGACTTCATCGACCCGGCTGACTTCTTGAGCGCCTTGGCCAGGTCACCGAAGAACTGATCTTCATACCGTGCCACCATCATCTGATGGGTCTCGGGGAGTGGAGCCTTGACTCGGTAGAGACGCTGCAGTCGCTGGGCCTTTTCCACCGGCGTGCCCTTCCTCAGAATGCGAGTGAGTTCGATGAACTGTTCACCCCATCCCCGAGGGTCAGGGTCACCATTCTTTTGGGTAAGCACCTCCCAGCAGGCAGCAGCCTCTTCTCGTGTCATGGCGCTCCTCGTGGTTTCACAGACCCGGCGACCAGGTCGCCATCTTTGGCGAGCTGCTCGGCACGTTCTTCGGGACCCTGAATCGTTACGAGCACAATCGTCTCGGGCTTAGGACCGCGTAGTAGTGCCGTTGTCGCCAGACCTTGCCTTCAACCTTGTACCGGACCTCGACCCATGGCGTCGGGCTCTTCATGTCCATCGCGACGGGTTCCTGCCCTTTGCCGACAAGTGCGTCCGGCGTCGGCACCTGCTCTGCACCGACGAGAGGCCCACGAAGAATGATCATCTCGTTGGGGCCACCAACGCGCTCGAACGAGAAGGGGAAAGGTGCGCCGTTGTCTGCCGAGCCGACCGTGTACCCGTCGGGCCAACGAACTGTGTATGAGCTGGTCTCGACCGACCATTCGGAACCAGTTGTTGCTGCGGCGGCTGCCCCTACTTCAGAAATATCCTCGACCCCCGCTCCCAGCATGAACGACGTCCCCTCATCGCCCAGACGAAGAACGCGAAGTTCTCCATCTACCGTTTTTTGAAACTTCTGAGAGGTCACCTTCTTGCCGGGCGCAATAAGAACGTTCTTCACTCGCTTTTCGAGCATGCGAGCAACCATCACCGAATCGGGCACAGCCTTCGGTCCCATGGCAGCCACTGGCATTCGGCCGAACTTCCAGGGAGCTGTTGGTGTGAATCGGACCTGATAGCCGACCAATGAAACTGAACCTGATTCCATCTTCTTCTCCGGAAGCTTGCCGGGCGCTTTCGACTCCGCCGGTGCAGCAGCAACCGCGAAAGCCAACATTGCCCAGACCATCGACCCACCTCTTGTTGAGTGGAGGGCTACCCGATGATTTTTGAATGCTCAACGCTTTTTCTCGCTTCCTTTTCGAAAACCAAGGAAGCGCCTGCACCAACAGGCCGACGACCCGTCGCCACCGACCTACAATTCGGTATGTCACTTCCCGCGGAGAATCGTCATCTGGCGCTGGCGACCACCGGCGTCACCGAGCACTCCTCCGAGCCACGTCGCCTCGGTCTGTCGGTGGTGGACAAGCTGGCCGTCACCGCCTTCGCCACTGGCGACCAGGCGGCGCTCCTCGAGCAGGTCCGTGCACGCGCCGAAGTTTTGGTTGGTCCCGACGCCGATGGTGGTCGGCGCCGCATCATCGCCAAACGACTTGCGACGACCGAGGGTCACGTCGAACTTCTCGAAGGTTTGGTCGGGCAGGCCCTGGCCCAGCGGGACTTCGAGGCCGTAGAAATTCTCGACCGCCTGCTGCGCAGCTACAGCTCCAGGCTGGTGTTCCTTCGCCGAGAGCATGCCGATGAAATGCAGCGGGGCCGCCTTCGCACCGTGCTGGTCAGCATCGAGTCGGTGTGAATCGTGTTCATCGACCAGGTAACCCGCATCAGCCTGCACCAGCTGAACACCCGCTTCCCGAGGAAGCGATGGGCGACGATGACCGCGGTTTCGCTCCACGTCGGCGGCTCCGAGGTGATGCAGATAGAAATTGTGAAAACCCCGGCGCCCCGATGCTACGGCGGCCAGCGGAGGTGGCTCCGCTGTCCTGGGTGCGGTCGGCTGGCGCAGACGCTTGGGTTCAACGATGCCCGCGGCTGGGGCTGCATCGCCTGCCTGCGGTGGCGTGCTCGAAAGTCGAAGCGATTTACTGGGTAACTTATTCGCAGCAACGTCAGCGTCACCGGCGGAACACCGGTCTGAAGTTTTTCGGCATGTGGAGAGTCGCACGCGACTCGGCGGTGAACGGCATGGCGGTGGGCCGCCGGTGGCCGTGCACCCGATGCTGCTGGGGGCTTGGTAACGACCGCAGCCCCAAGGCCGGTTGTTCCAGCACCGACGCCGGTTCCCATAGCAGTCTCAACAAGTTGCACTGAGCGAGACCGTTGGAACGACCGGAACGACCGACTTCGACAAAGTCCTGGCAGATGCCTGCCTTGCCCGTTTCTCTCTCATCTTGAACCTTCACTTCTCCAGCTGACTTTTTAGAAAGTCGGTCGTTCCACCAGTCAGAATCAGAAAAAACAGAATGACATTGAAGTCTTGTCCGGCGGAACGACGGAACAACCGGCTTTGGGGGTCGCTCGTTCCGAGCCGCCGGTCGTTCCACCTGCAGCATCAGGGTTGCGCTTGAGCGGCGCCGACATCTTGCCGCCGCCAGCTCCAGGCTCGATGCCATTCACGACTTTCTTCGTCGTTGGGTGAACAGCAGTTTTGCGACGGCCACCGGCGCGGCGGCGACCCTCGCCCCCACGCACACTTCTTCGGGCACGCCTGCCGCGATGAGTGTGTCGTACCGCATGGGGCCGAACTCAGCGGCCGACTTGAGCGCGTCCTTGAACTTCCTGCTGGTCCCCTCAACCGAGTACCGGGCGGCATCCAGAATCGACAGACGCTGAAAGAAGCTCTCGCCAGCCTGTTCGGCGTCGGCGTTGCCCAGAACCGCAGCGGCAATGTTGGTCGCCAGGCCTCGCCAGGCTTCGTGACTCACGTCTTCGGGGTGGTCTGCGGCCCATTTGAAGACCCGCAGCTTTGGGAACTGCTCGAGCACGCCGACGGCTTCAGCTTTAGATTTGCGCTTGGCTGGGCGTCGTACCGACGTACCGCTGACGCTCGGTCCCTTGCTGATTGTTCGCTTCTCTGGCCGGTAGCCGACCGGCACCGGAAACGCGGCCAGCACCTCGTCGATGCTGTACCTGCGCTCCGGCGCGGCTTCGACCAGCTGAACCATGAAGGGGTCGGCAGGGTCCTTCATGTGAAAGAAGCCCGGCACCCTCATCACACGTGGGAGGTCTTTCACCGCGCTGTCGGTGCCGAAGTGGGCAGCGAGAACCTCCTGGGCGGGGGTGAACCGTTTCAGCGCCTCTCCCTCATTCAAGAGCCAATACAGGTGCGGCCCCCGCTTCGACTGGACGACGATGGACGGCGGCAGAGCTGCGAGCTTCGACCCGCCCAGTTCGATGACGCCCTTGTCGTCGTCAACGAAGAGCGCACGCAGCGACACCACGTTCGCCGAAGCCCGGTTGCCGCCGTCGCCCGCGTTCACCATTATGAAAATGCCGATGCCGACGTTGTTCTGCCAGCTCAGCTCACGCCACACCTTCTCAACGGGGTAGTGGTAGACGGCCGCGTGCCGTCGCCCGGCTTTATTGTCGGAGAAAAGCTGCCACGTCACGGTGGCATCGGCCGAGCCAGCGAGCGCCGCCAAAAATGTCTCTGCCTGTGCGCGGTCGGGTGTCATTGGCCTGAGACCTGGTTGAGGTGAGACAGCGGGATTTGCGCACCGGCCGCAACCGCCGCCGTAGCAGCCAGCGCAGGGGGTACAGCTGTGGCTGGCAGCGGCGAAACCACCTGAACCACTGGCGGACCGTGAAGAGGAAGCCCGCCGTAGCAGCGCATCTTGATGTGCCGGTATTGAGTGGTGGTCGCCTTCACCCCGGGCAGTGTCTTCACCGCCTGCCCGAGCTTGGTGGAGCCGCGGGGCTTCCACCCGTTCTCGCGGCACCAGTATTGGTAGACCTCGTTCAAGATGTGCGAAGGCACCAAAGTGCTTGCGCTGGGAGCAACGGCTTCGCGGATCTGCTGGCCTGGCGCCGCGTACACCCAGGGGAGTGACACAGCGAGCCACCCTTCATCAGCAATCGCCTCGACGAACTTCTCCTCGGAGTGCGACATGGTCTGCTGCATCAGTCGCCGCTCAGGCGTGTCATACAAAAAACCTGGAGCGATGCGGGTCCGGCGGTTCAGCAGAAAGTCGAAGAAGGCCGCGAGCTGCGACCTTGGGCCTTTGAGGTCTGCCCAAACGCGGCCGCCGACCTCGACGGCAAGCCTTCGTGATGAGCGCTTGACTGAGTAGCGGCGGTCGGTCTTCTCGATGATGACGGGGCAGTCGTCGTTGCTCGCGACGACGACATTCATCCTCGCGACCACGGTCTCGGTGGTCTTGTACTTCTCCTCGAGCACCAGCTTGTCGCCAGCAATCACGCTCTTCAGAAAGTTGGCCGTCTCTGCCGACCGGTTCGTCGAACTCATCGCCTCGTTGCAGTAGAGAAACAGCGCACTGCGCAACTGGCCCTTGAACCGGCTATCGAGCGCATTCTGGTCCAGCACGAAGCCATTGGCAGAACCGAACAGGGCAGCGGTGATTGCGCCAACGGTGTCTTTGCCCGCCCCCTGGGCACCCGCGAGCACAATGGCGACCTGCGACTGAATGATTTCCGCCTGCTGGCCTGCGTTCCAGCCACGGCCTCGGCGCGACAAGTTCGGGTAGAGGCTCTGCAGAAGGAGCGACAACCAGTCGAACAGATAATTGAGGAACCCCCAGTTTCCATCAGCGATGTTGATGAACGTCTTCGCGATATCGGGGAAGGGGCCGGGCTCCGGCTCAACGTCCGTGGGCCGAAAGAGGTTGCGGACGCCGACGCCGTCGATTTTCAGAAGGTCAGCCTGCACCCCAGGAAGAATGTCAGCGCGGCAAAAGTCCCGGCACCCGGAGATGAATCTGCTTTGGGCAACGCCTACCGGTATTCCGTTTTGCGACAGGAGCGTCTTGAAGGCATCGGGAGTGAACGGCCCCGTCCATTCGCCGTACTCGCTTTGAATCAGCCAACGATTTGCCGTTGAATCAAAAATGCACCGCCTCTCGAAATCGTCGGATGCCTCCGCTGCTTCGACCAGCAATTGCTCAAAATCGGGCTGTGCCTCCTTCGCCAGTATTCGTGCACGCTCCGCTGGGTTGGTAGCGACGCGCAGTCCAGCGCTACAAACGTGACTGGGTACACCGTGGCGACGAAAGACTTCGTACGAGGTCGAGAGCACAGCCTTTTGCGGGCGGCTCCCGATCTTTGCCGCCGTCGTTACCTCGTCGAGAGCGCGGTCAAAAATCATGTTGCACAGGCTCTCGCCAAGTTGAACACCGTCGCGGCGAAAGCACACTTGGAGGAGCGCCCGCCCGAATTCTAAGGCGGCGGCGCCCTCAGCCAACAACGTCGAGACGATGGCTCGAGCAACCAAGAGAATTGCTCGGCGGTCCAGCAGCTTTGCTTCCCCCAGCGTCATGCCTGGTGGCCTGGGTCGGTCGCGGAAACACAGAACGACCGGGTCACCCATGAGAACCTCGAGTCGGGTCATCTGCGTTTTAATGTTGGGCGGCGATGAAGCAGATGCGGTTGTTGTGCTTGCTGGTGTCGCGATAGTATTGGGTTGCATTGTAGGTATCTCCTGGTTGGCACTGGGGGTCGGACAAGCATTGGGGCCTCGAGCGCTTTGGCGGCGTCTCGGGGCTTTCGCATTTCAGGTGGCCGCGCTCATGCGCTCGGCCTTCACCAGATTTGCCAGCGCCTCTTCATGCAGCGCTCGCTGGCTTACCCTTCGCCGAAGTCGCTTGGACCGAGCGAAGCGGACCTTCTCAAGGGCCTCGAGTAGCCGAACCGGCAAACGTGTCGATAGTGAACGAACGGGTGTCTTCACAGACTTCTCCTTGCGATGGGTGAGATGAACTCGACGCCGGGCATGGGCGCGCCCCACTGGGAGGGGCGACCACCAACCGACTGCTGGCATGCGAGCTTCACGACCGAGCATAGGAAATGACCGTCGGGCTCACAAAAAAAGAAAACAAGGGTGAGCAAGCGGGGCCGCGCCGACAAGTTTTCGTGGTGACCGTCAACGAGAATCACCCTGGTGCAGTTGCAGCGGCAGGTCGGTGTCACCCTTCGAAATTGAAGCGCCGAACTGGGTATGAGCACTGCAGCCCCAGATTCATGTTCTCGCCGTAACCAAATCAACCCGCGCTTGATGGCGCATTTGCAGCAGCGCCATCGAGAACCCGCGAGGGCCTCGTGTGCCTGCCGCACGGAGGTCCCATGGCAGCAGCCACCGTTGGAGAAGCCGTTCGTCAGCAGATTGCAGAGTTGTATCGCCGTCGCGCGTTTCACCCCATCAGCCGGTACCTTCCCGACGAGCACCGAGAAGACCGACTTGCCGAAGCAATCGGGCTCACGCTGGCGATGGCGCTGCGCCATGCCGCCCGCGGCCAGCACCTCAACGATGCGCTGTTGGTGCACCACGCAAAATTGCGAGCGCTGGAATTCTCGCGTCACCTGGTCGGCTCGAAGGGTCGCGGTCGCGACGTGCTCAACCAGGCCAACTACGTTCGCGGCCGGACCGAGGTGCTGTACCTCGAACACGTCGCACCCGACGACGACGGCGACGTCGGTGGTGAAGGCGACCGAGCCCTCATCGGCATGGCGCTCAGCGGCAATGTTGACCCGAGCGAGAAGTTGGCTTCGGGCATCGACCTCGAACGTTGGCTCGCGTCTCTCGCCGACATCGACCGCGAACTTCTGGCGAAGCGGGCCGCTGGTTACACGCTCAAGGAAATCGGCACCTCGATGGAGATGAGCATCAGCGACGTGTGCGCCCGCTGCCACAAGCTGGGTGTCGAGCTTGCGGGCGCGGCCGAACTGCCGGTCCCCAAGCGCAAATACCGCCGACGGGTGCATTGAGACGCACCGATCTTCAATGCTCAAGAACTCGAGCCGTACCTTCTGGCGTCCATCAACCACTCTCGTCGCGGCGAGCGCCAAGGAGGCAGCCTTGATGTCCAAATGGGTCAGAGAGGTTGTGCGTCACCCGCTCGTTCGAGAAATCGCGCTCGCAGTTTTCATCGCGGTCGTGGCTTCTCTCGAGAGGAAACGCGTTCGGTAGTCGAGGAGGAAGCCCCGGTGCGCTCGTGACGGCGCCGGGGTCTTCCGTTTTTCTATTTCAACCCAAGCGGAGACGACCCCGCGATTCGATTCAGGCCAACCAAAGGAACCAGATGAAGCTGAAAGACGAACTTGTGGAGCTTGAAGCGCGACGAGCAGCTTTCATGACGATGCTGCACGACCCAGGTATTTCCGAGCAGCAGCGCACGGTGTGGATGAGGCGCCTCGACGAGGTACTCGCCGCGCAGGCGTTGATCTCCGCCGACATGAAGGCAGACCCCATTGGATATCTGGCGTGGCTCTGGGCCGACGACGCCGAGTCAGTTCAACAACTCGCGCGACGGTTCCCTCAATGAGCCCCGCCCCGCAGCAGTGAATGACGTTGCCACTCACGGCGCTGAACGACCTGGCATAGAAAAAAACATCACTGAGTAAAGTGGACGTTTCTCCTCTGAGGCAGCGAGCAAAGTGCGCTTCCACTTTACGCGGCTCTCACAGCCTCTTGACGAGCGAGATCTCGTCGTGACACTTGGCGAGAACGAACGAGGGCTCGTAGTCGGGCAGAAGCTCAGCCCGCAGCACCAACGGGACCCTCTTGCAGTTCGGTGGGGCGGCATGCCGCTTACACCCGGAAGCACCCATGACCGCGGGAACCCACCGTCGCCAGTCGACGGTCCGCGGTGTCACCGTAGTGGTGACCCTCCTTGATTCAAGAACGCACCGTGCGGGTGCGCAGGGTCACACGTGTATCCAAACAAAAGTCACAACTCGTCGAACCACCGGCATGTCTGGACCGTCACCGCGGGTGGTCAGCCATGACCATCGTCGTCACGACGGAGGCAGACTTGCGTCGCATCATCAGGGAGGAGACCCGCGAGCTGCGCGAAAAGCTCGAGGCCGTCACCGCCCCTGCGGCAGACACCACGGTCATCGACCTGTTCACGGTCGACCAAGTTGCCGTTCGCTGCAGCGTCAAGACCAGCACCGTTCGTGCGTGGATTCATCGCGGCGCCCTTGCGGCTCACCAAGCGGGTCGCCGGTACCTGGTGCAACGCGCTGACCTCGAAGCATTTCTGCTGCGAGAACCAAAGAACACCATCAACCCCGAGCAGCATCTTCAACTCTTGAAACGGCGCCTGGGCGCCGGGAGGTCGCCATGAGCAGCATCTACAGCAAGAACGGTCGCCTCTACTTCAGCGTGAAGGTGGGCGGTAAATGGAAGGGCATCAGCACGGAGTTCGTCGTTGGCCAGGAGCGGGCAGCGGCCGCGATGTTGCGCCGTCTCGAGGTTTCGCAGGCCAACGGGGAACCTGCACCAAGCACCGGCCCAGTCACCGTCACCAGCTTCTCGAAGACGTGGCTCAAGAAGCGCGAAGAGCAGGTCAAGACATGGAAGAACGATGAGTGCGCCCTTCGGCTGCACGTATTGCCGACCATCGGTCACATGCGCCTCGACGAAGTTCGGCCGCTCCACATCGTCGAACTGATTCGTGAATGGCGGTCGCGCAAGGGCAAAGCGAAGAAGGCGCCCCGCACGATTTACAATGACTACAGCACCATCTGCGCACTGTTTCGAGATGCGCATCTCGACGACCTGGTGCCCTCGACGCCGTGCATTCTGACCAAACGGCAACTCGGCGCGAAGGTGGACAAGAACCCAGAGTGGCGGCCGGGCGCACTGTTCACAAAGGCTGAACTCGAGACCCTCATTTCAGATGAGCGCATCCCTATGAACCGACGCGTCTTCTATGCGCTCGAGGGCCTCGCTGGCCTTCGTCTCGGTGAAGCAGCTGGGCTCCACTGGCGAAACTGCGGGCGCCAACCTGAACTCGCACCACTGGGCCAGCTCTACGTCGCCTTCAATGGTGCACGTGCACTTCCGAAGGGGGACATCTGCCGCCCCGTGCCCATTCACCCAACGCTCGCCGCCATCCTTGCTGAGTGGAAGCTCTTCGGCTGGGCGAAGATGATGGGCAGACAGCCGAGGCCTGACGACCTGGTAGTGCCGCTGCCACCCGAAGCCCGGTGCAAAACCGGTCGGTGGCGCCCGAAGGGCTACGTCTACGACCGTTTCGAGGAAGACCTGAAGAAGCTCGGCCTCCGCCACCGTCGCAGCCACGACCTGCGCCGCACATTTATTTCTCTCGCACGCTCGGCCGGTGCACTGAGCGACATCCTCCGGCGGGCGACGCACAAGCCGCCGACCGAGGTCATGGAGGGCTACACGACCTTTGAGTGGGAAGTGGTCTGCCGCGAGGTTTTGAAGCTCGAAATCCGGCGTTCGCAGGCGGCGCCGATTCTCACAATTCCGCGGGCTTCAGCGGTGGGTGACTCGCCCTTTTCTACCGGGCTTTCTACCAGCCCGAGTCAACCCACGAGCTTCATTCCAAAAAACAGTGTGGCCCTCCCCGGACTCGAACCGGGATGCCCGTGAAGGCGGCGGATTTTGAGTCCGCTACGTCTACCAATTTCGTCAGGGGGCCGTGCTTCGTACGGTCGCGTCTCTTAGCAGAACCGGACATCGACGGAAGCACGACGAGCGGTTAAGGGAGCCTCGTCATGATCAATTTGCTGCTCTCCCTGGCCGCCGGGGTCCTCGTGGTGGTGTTGGTGAAGCTGGCCGGCTTCGGGTTACTGGCCGGAATCATCCCCGGAACCATCGTCTTTCTGGCGATCCTCGTGGTCCTGGGCCGTCGATCCTTCACCCAGCTCCAGGCCGTCGTTCAGGGCGTGCAGGCTGAGCTCTCCAGCATGTCGGCCAACAAGAAGGAACAGACGGCCAAGGCCGACAAGGCCGTGAAGATGCTCGAGGCCGCCCTGCCCCTGGGCAAGTGGCAGTTCCTGGTCGAAGGCGAGATCCACGGCCAGATCGGCATGATCAAGCACCTGTTCAAGGACTTCGACGGCGCGCTCACCTCGTTCAAGAAGGCCAGCGGCCGGAACTACTTCGCCAAGGCGATGCAGGCGGCCATCTACTTCCAGAAAAAAGACTTCGGCGCGATGGCTGAGTCGTTCGAGGCCGCCGTGAAGCACGGCAACAAAGAGAGCCTCATGTGGGCCGCGTACGCGTGGTGCCTCATTCAGAACAAGCAGGACGACAAGGCCCTGCGAGTGCTTTCGCGCGGCGTCGAGGCGAACCCCAGCGACGAGAAGCTCAAGAAGGCGCTGTCAGCGTTGCAGAATGACAAGCGACTCAAGATGTCGCCCTGGGAGCCGATGTGGTGGCAGCTCGGGCTCGAGGCCCCCCCGATGCAGCAGCCGCAGTTCGTCGGTGGCGGTCGCCGCCGCGGCTTCATGCGCCGGTGATGGTGGCCAGCGCCTCGGCTGGCGTGACGTTGCGGGCGCCCTTCTCTTTCTTGAACCAGGTCAGCTGCCGCTTCGCGTAGTGCCGCGTGGCTTGTGCGGTGTCCTCAATGGCCTGGGCGCGTGAGCGCTTGCCTTCGATGACTTCGAGCGCCTGCAGGTAGCCCACGGCTCGCATCGGGGCGGCGTTGCGGTAGCCCTTCTCGACCAGCGACTTCGTTTCTTCCACCAGGCCTGAGGCGAACATCTTCGCGGTGCGCGCGTTGATGGCGGCGTACACGCGCTCTCGCTCGGGGTTGAGGACGAAGAGATCGTAAGGGTACCGGTCGGCTGCGAAGGCGTGCTCTTCGCGGTGTTCGCTCGCAGGTTTGCCGGTGAGCTGGTGGATCTCGAGGGCGCGAATCACTCGCAGGCGATCCTGGATCGGGTGCTTGGCGGCGGTGACTGGATCGACCTGGGCGAGCCGCTTGTGCAGCGCTTCGTTGCCTTCTTTGTCGGCGAAGGCTTCCAGGTCGGCTCGGAGCGCTTCATCTCTCGAGGGGCCTGGCATCACGCCGTGCAGGAGCACTCGCAGGTAGAGGCCGGTTCCGCCGACGACGACGACTCGTTTCCCTCTCGATTGGATGTCGGCGATCGCGGCGTCGGCCAGCTTGCCGAAGCGCGCGGCTGAGAAGTCTTCGAGCGGGTCGACGACGGAGATCAGGTGGTGTGGAACCGAAGCGAACTCCTCTGCTGAGGGCTTCGCGGTGCCGATGTCGAAGAGTCGGTAGACCTGCTGGGAATCGGCGCTGATGATTTCGGCGTTCAGGCGCTTCGCGACCTCGAGGGCGAGGGCGGTTTTGCCTGAGGCTGTCGGGCCTGCGATCACCAAAAGGCGACCGCCCTCTCCCTGACCC
>JAYVFP010000126.1:0-14427 GCA_043773025.1 Archangium sp. | reverse complement strand
CCTTCGGGCGGTAAGTGCCCCCTCGACTGCGCTCGGGGAGACCGGTGATTGGAGTGACTTCTATTTCGGCCAACCCTGTCGATGCGAACGGTGGTGCGTGGGTCAAGACATCAACGCCTGCAGCGCTGCGACCTGGTTGAGCGTGCGCTCGATCATCGCCAGCGTGACGGGCTTGATGAGGCAGTCGTTCATGCCCGCGCTGCGGCACCGCTCGAGCTCTTCGGGCATGGCTGACGCGGTCAACGCGATCACCGGCACCAGGGCCACCTCGCTGTCGAGCGCCCGAATGCGCTCGGTGGCCTCGTAGCCGTCCATCACCGGCATGTGGCAATCCATCAGCACGAGGAAGACGGGCTGCTTCTCCACCACCGCGAGCGCCTCCTGGCCGTTGGTGGCGGTCAGCGTGCGGTAGCCGGCTTTCTGCACCAGCCCGCAGGCCACGAGCAGGTTGATGGGGTTGTCGTCGACCACCAGCACCGGCAACACGTGGCCAGCGGGTCTGGCCATCGGCAGCGGCTCGGCTTCGATCAACGCCGCCATGCTGGTCGCGAGCGGAATGGTGAACCGCAGGGTGGTGCCCAGGCCCGGTTCGCTGGCCACCTCCAAAGAGCCGCCCAGCAAGGTCACCAGCTCCCGGCTCAGCGCCAGGCCCAGGCCCGTGCCGCCGTAACGACGGGTGATGCCCGCTTCGGCCTGCGCGAAGGCCGAGAAGAGCCGCGGCAGCACGTCTTTGGCGATGCCGATGCCGGTGTCGGTGACCTGAAACGCGAACAGCCCTTCCGCGGGCTGGGTGACCGTCAGGGTGATGGAGCCCCTGGGGGTGAACTTGATGGCGTTGTTGAGCAGGTTGTTGAGCACCTGCCGCAGCCGCAACGCATCACCGCGCATCGCGCTGGGGAGCGTGGGCACCTCGAGGCGCAAGGCCAGCCCGCGGCTCTGGGCCACCGGCTCATGCAAGGCGCGCAGGTCTTCGAGCTGACGGAGGAGATCGAAGTCGGTGGGGTCGAGCTCCATCTTTCCCGCTTCGACCTTCGACATGTCGAGCAGGTCGTTGAGCAGCACCACCAGCGAGCGCCCGCTGCGCTGGAGCAACTGCAGGTGTTCACGTTGTTCGAAGGAGAGGGCTGACTGCAACAGCAGATCGGTCAAGCCGAGCACTCCGTTCATCGGCGTGCGCAGCTCATGAGAGACGTTGGCGAGGAAGTTCTTCTTGGTCTGGGCCAGGCGCGCTGCTTCTTCGAGCCCGCTGCGGCGCATGCGCTCGAACAACAACGCGAGCACCACGAACGCGACCACCAGGCCCACGCCGCGCATCGCCAGCATCGTGGCGCTGGGATACAGCCAGGGCGTGAGGTGGCCCGACGCCTTGAGCAGCTCGATGACGAACACCGCGGCCGCGTCGATGACCAGCCAGCTCACTGCGGCCCGCATGCCCAGGCCGAGGATGGCAGAGGCGAACACCACCCCAAACCAGGCCAGCGTGCCGGGCTGCAGGCCGACCTCCCCCGAGACCGCCACGCACGTCAGGGCGCTGGAGAGCGCGAAGAGCACGTGACCGGCGGCCGTCGGCGTGCCTCTGACTCGCAAAAGAACGAGGCTCAGCACAGGGCCGGCCAGGTAGAGCATGCCGGGGATGGCGCTGATCAAATGGCCGCTCAAAAGCGACACGACGACCTGGCCGAGCACCACCACGAACGCGAAGGCGGCGTTCGAGCCCATCACCAGGGCCTGACGGCGCAGCTCGGGGGAAGCCCGAACCTCAGGGTGGAGCCACTGCTCCCAACGGGCTTTGAACGACGCCATCAAGCTCACTTCGTCACCCCACGCCGACCAGTTCGTCGCATTTTTCGCAGTTCACCGCGCTAACCATGTCATCCCCGAGTCGAGATGACAGAGAAGCTCATATTTGCGCAGACCTTCGAGGGGTTGCTCCGGTCGCTCACCGGAAAGCTCACCCCCCGTTTGGCCACGGGCCTTCGCGAGCGCGGCTTCGACCCGGGTGCGCCGCTGCTGCCGGCGTACCCTCAGAAGGTCTTCATCGAGGTGGTGTCCTTTTTGTCCCAGGAGCTGCACCCGGGGCTGGAGCCCGAGGCGGCCGTCTGCGCCCTGGGCCGCGACTTCATGGATGGGTACGGCCAGACCATGGTGGGGCGGGCGATGATGGCCATGATGCGGCTCATCGGCCCGAGGCGAACGCTCGAGCGGGTGTCGCGCCAATTCCGCACCGGCAACAACTACTCCGAGACGAAGCTCTCCCCGGTAGGTGCGACGGAGTACCACCTGTGGGTCAACGAGGTGCACCTGCCGGGCTGGTACGTCGGGATGCTGTCGAGGGGCCTCGAGCTGGCCGGGGCCAAAGACGTGAAGGTCGAGGTGATCCACTGCGATCAGGCGGGCGGCAACTTCAGAGTTCGATGGACGGGTTGATTTTGATCACGCAACGGGAGCGCGCCGCTGGCCGACAACCTTGGTTGGTGCGGTGCGAGGCCTTTACGTGTTGAATCAGCGCACTTTAGAACCCATGAACCAGGGGCAGACCAGCCAGCGTTTGAGGCCGTTCAAGCCGCTCCGGTTCGGGCGGTACACCCTCTTGATGCCGATCAGCACCGGCGGCATGGGGGAAATCTTCCTGGCCCGGCTCGAGGGCTCTCACGGCTTCGACAAGCTGTGCGTCATCAAGAAGATCCTCCCTCACCTCGCGCAAGATCCAGACTTCGTCTCGCGCTTCGTCGACGAGGCGCACATTCTGGTCAAGCTCTCGCACGGCAACATCGCGCAGGTGCTCGACATGGGCGTGCACGAGGCCGAGCCGTACATCGCGCTCGAGTTCGTCGACGGCAAAGACCTGCGCCGCGTGCTCTCTCGCATGCGCGATCGCCAGTTGCCGTTGCCGCTGTCTTTCGTGCTCTCGGTGATGACCCGCGTGCTCGACGCGCTGGCCTACGCGCACCGCAAGCGGGGCGACGACGACAAGCAGCTCGAGCTGGTGCACCGCGACGTGAGCCCGCAAAACGTGCTCATCAGCTACGAGGGCGAGGTGAAGGTGATCGACTTCGGCCTCGCCAAGTCGGCGCTCTCGCTCTCCAAGACCAACCCCAGCATCGTGATGGGCAAGTTCATGTACATGGCGCCCGAGCAGGCGCGCCACAAGACGGTCGATCGACGCAGCGATCTCTACGCGGTGGGCCTGTGCCTGTGGGAGCTGGTCACCGGCAAGAACCCCTTTGAAGACGTGCCGTCGGGCGAGCTGATGGGCCAGGTGGGCAACCCCGCCATCCCCGCGCTCAACACCATCGAGCCGCTCTGCCCGCAGGCGCTCGCCGATGCGGTGGGCAAGGCGCTCGCTCCGGATCCATCGAACCGTTTTCAAACCGCTGAAGAGTTCCGCGGAAAGCTGCAGGCGATCCTGCAAGACATCGACCCGCTCTCGGGCGCAGAGACCACCTCGCGCTTCATGCGTGACGCCTTCGCCGCCGAGTACCAGGCCGAGCGGCGCATGCTGAACACCGTCAAAGAGCAGGCCAGGGACCTGGGCGAAGTGGTGAGCAGCGACCAGACGGTGCCTGAAGCGTCGGCTGAAGAGACCGCGCAGAACGCGCCTTCACCTTTCTCCACGCACCCGACGCCGCTGTCGATGCCGGCCATCAGCGTGAGGCTGGGGCTCACCGACGACGAGACGCCCGCGGCCAGCCGGCTCGGTTTGCAGCCCGAGGCGCTCTCCTTTCAGCCGACGCGGAAGGCGGGCGGCAGTTCGTCGACGTCGAACGAGGTGCACGAGAAGGAGACGATGCCTTCGATTCAGTTGAAGGCCGAGCAGCAGGCGCCGCCACCTTCTGCGCCGCAGCCGATCCGCGCGCGGGTGTTGGCGAAGTCGTTCGACCAGGACTCCACCGAGGCCGCGACGCCGGCCATCGCCGAGCCCGAGCCGCTGCCTTCCATCGTGATCGACGGCATTCCTTCAGCGCCCGTGCACACCGAGCTCGAGATCCCCGCGCAGCAGCCGCCGCCCTCCGCGCCGCCCGCACCTCGCGCCTCGAAAGCGAGCCTGCCGAAACAGGACGCCGCCAAGAAGACGGGCAAGAGCAAGCGCGCCTCGAAAGAGCCGAAAGAGTTCACCCTGCCGGCGAAGACCGGCGAGCGGCCCTTGCCCCGAGTGAAGATCTCCTCGCCCGTGCGCACCGATACGCAGGTGATGCCGCAGGTGCCTGACCGCGCTCCGGCCCCTTCGACGAAGCGCGGTACGCCCGCCGTCTGGTTCGTGCTGCCGGCCCTCGCGGTCGCAGCCGTCGGTGGCTACATCGCGTGGGACATCTACAGCGATCGCCTCGAGCGCCAGCGCGTGGCTGAGGAGCAGCAGACGCCGCAGGAGAACATCGTCGAGCCTGAGCCCGCACCGAAGCGGGTCGAGCCAGCGCCTGAAGCGGCGGTCAAAGAAGAAGCGCCCAGAGAGCCGCCGAAGAGAAAGCAGCAAGTCGCAGCGCCGAAAGTCGCCAGGGCAGCGGCCAGCCCCGGTGAAGGCGCCATGCGCGCGCTGCAGGGTGACTTCGAGCGGCTCGTCGATGAAGCGGTGCAGCGAAAGTTTCGGCTGCAGGTCAGTGCGCTCGAGGGCCAGGTGGGCGAGAAGGGCAGCGACCCGGCGTTCGTGAAGAAGGTCCAGGTACTGCACGAGCAGGTCAAGACGGCGCTCGCCAAACAGCAGTAAGGGAGCGGGCGGATGGCGCCGCTCCTCGAGATCGATTCCCTGTCAGCCGGTTATGGGGCGAGGCCCGTGCTCTCGGGCGTCTCGTTGCGCTTGGAGCCCGGTCAGGCGTGGGTGGTGCTCGGGCCCAACGGTGCCGGCAAGTCGACCCTGGTGCGCGCGGTGATGGGGCTGATTTCGCCCCTGAGCGGCACCGTGAACGTGTGCGGTTTGAAGGTGCCCGGCACTTCGTCGCGCGAGCTGTCGAAGGTGGCCGCGTGGGTGCCGCAGACCATGGATGACGCGACGGGGTTCACCGGTCTCGAGGTCGCGTTGATGGGGCGCGCTCCGCACTTGTCGGCGTGGGGGCTGCCGGGTGCCCGCGATGAAGAAACAGCGCACGCGGTGATGAAAGAGCTCGGCGTCGATCATCTTGCGGCGCGGCCCCTGGCCGAGGTGTCGGGCGGTGAACGCAGGCGCGTGTGGCTGGCGCGGGCGTTGGTGCAGGCGCCGAAGCTGCTGGTGCTCGATGAGCCCACCGCGTTCCTCGACATCAGGCACCAGGTTGAGACGCTCAGGTCGGTGCAGCGCCGGTTGTCGGCGGGGCTGGGCGTGCTCGCGGTGCTGCATGACGTGAACCTGGCCATGCACGTGGCCACGCATGCGCTGCTGCTCAAGGAGGGAAAGTGTGTGGCACAGGGGCCGGTGCGTGAGGTGCTCACGGCTTCGGCGCTCTCGGCGTTGTTCGAGATTCCCATGCACCCCGCGGCGGAGGCCGAGCAGGTGTTCGTGCCGCGCTGGGAGGGGCCGTGAAGGCGTGGGTGCTGGCCGTGGGGCTTTCGGTCGCGCTGCACCTGGTGCTGGTGGCGGCGTTTCGGGGTGAAGAGGTGGTGGCGGCGGCTCCGCGCGAGCGGGTGGTGGATGGGGTCGTGGAGTTTTCTGCGGTGGTTGCGGCTCCAGTGGCGGTGGCTCGTCCCGTTGCTCGTCCGGTTCCGGTTCAGGTCGAGGCTCCTCTTGTCTTGGAGATGCGGAAGATGATTGGCGATCCGCCCGGGGCTGATTTGGGAATTGAGGGGCCGCCCGAAGGAGAGACCGTGGCTTCCGGGGAGAACGTCGAGCCCGCTCACCCCGACCCTCTCCCCCGCGGGGGAGAGGCAGAGACGTTGGTGGCGCTCGTGCATGCGCGCCTCGCGGTGATGGCGGAGGGCTGTTACCCCGCGGCCGCTCGAAGGTTTCAGCAGCGCGGCACGGTGCAGCTCTCGTTCTGCCTCGACGCCCAGGGTGCCGCGGCGTCGACTTCGGTGACTCAATCCAGCGGGGCCGAACTGCTCGACTCGGCGGCGCAGGGTTGTGTGGTGCAGAAGGCCGCACCGTTTCCACTCGAAGCGGCCTCGCGCTGCTTCTCGGTGCCGGTTCGCTTCGGCGCTCGTTAGTCTGGTGCAGGCGCCCATGACGAAGACCAGCCAGGTGAAACGCGAAACGCTGCCCGATGGGCTCCGGCTCACGGCGGGTGACTGCACGTTCCTCTTCCGGCGTCGTCGTTCGGGCGCGCTGTTGGTGGTGATCAGCGGCGACGATCGTGGCCAGTTCGGCAATGAGAGCCTCGATGAGCTGCGCATGGAGCTGATGCGCCACAAGCCGCTCGAGCTGTTCGTCGATGCGCGCGCGGCTGTGGGCATCGCGTTGAGCGTCAGTCAGGACTGGACGAAGTTCTTTTCGACCAACCGCGAGCACCTCAAGCGGGTCAGCGTGCTGGTGGGCTCGAAGGTGGTGACGCTCACCATCGAGATCGCCCAGCACCTGTCGCGCACTGGCAATTTGATTCAGATCTACTCAGACCCCGCAATGTTCGACGCGCGGGTGGACGAGAGCTCTCGCTGACAATCAGTAGACGTCGTACTTCTTGCGCAGCTCTTCATGCTCCGCTGCGTCACGCGAGGGGTGCAGCTGCTTCTGCGCGTCGTGCAGGTAGTAGAGGAACTCGCTGGGCGTGGGCCGCAGCGCTGCCTCGAGTGACGAGTACGTGGGTGCTCCGATCGGCGTGGGCGGCAGGCCCTTCTTGCGCCGCGTGTTGTACGGATCGCGGTCGTCGCGCAGCTTCACCAGGAACGCGCTGCGGTCATTCCACGACTTGAGCTCGTAGCGGCTGGTGGCATCCACTCCGAGCGGGAAACCCTTGTCGATGCGCTTCCACAAGATGCCAGCGACCAGGGGGCGATTGCTCGGGAGCGGCTCTTCACGCTCCAGCATCGAGGCCATGGTCACCAGCTCATGCAGCGAGCGTTTGTAGCCGCGCACTTCCAGCTCGAGCGGGGTGAAGACGCGCGCCGTGAATTCATCGAGCTGCTTCTGCACCAGCACCCGCGGGTCGATGCGGCCCTTCGGGAGCAGATACGTCTCGGGGTACAGGTAACCCTCGAGCGTGCCTTCGGGGAGCGTGAACGGCGCGAGGTAGCCTTCACGAGACGAGGCCGCCTTCACGTACGCCCCTGCCTCGGCCCGGCCCGCCGCCACCAGCGCCTCATCGACGTCTCGAAGGCGCCAGCCCTCGACCACCACGAAGGCTTCGTCTTCCGCGAGCGGAGGCTTCTCCAGCGCCGTGGCCAGCTCCATCGGCGAGAGAGTGCGCGAGAGCTTGAACTTGCCCGCCTTGAGCGCGAGCCCGCCGCGTTTCCACACCACGTAGCGGAAGACGAGGGTGTCTCCGATGAGACCGGTTTTCTGGAGCTGCAGGCCCACGCTGCGCGCGTTGGCGCCTCTGGGCACTTCGAGCTCGAGCTCTTCGGTGCCGGCGCCCGGCGCAGTGGCCTGGCTGTCGAGCTGAAAGACAAAACCACCCAGGCCGAGGACGGCGACGAGCAGCAGGACGAGTCCCACCAGGAGCAAGCGCTTCACAGCGGGTAAGGTTTCACGACCGCGCGCCGACTGCGAGCCCGGCTTTGGTACCGGGGTTCGATGCCCTTCACGACCGCCGACGGGTGCTGGTGGTCGATTGCGCTTGGCGGCGCAACCTACGCACAATCGCATCGACGTCTCGCCGCGCTCTTGCTGTGGTGCCCGGCATGCGAACTTCCCTCGCGGTGTTTGGTCTCTCCCTGCTCTCGGCGTGCACGTCTTCCACGACGGCGACCAGCACGCCTCCCCCTGCTGCCAGACCGGCACCCATGGTTGCAGCGGCCGCTCCGCCCCCCCTCAAGGTCGAAGATCCGCATCTCTGGCTGGAAGAAGTGAACGGCCAGAAGCCCATCGCCTGGGTGAAGGAGCGCAACGCCCTCTCCCAGAAGGAGCTCGAGAGCGCGCCGGGATTCACCGAGCTGCGCGCGCGCCTCAAGTCAATCTACGACTCGAAAGACCGCATCCCCAACGTCACGGCCCAGGGGAAGTTCCTCTACAACTTCTGGAAAGACGAAGCGCACCCGCGCGGGCTGTGGCGCCGCACCTCGTTGGCCGAGTACCGCAAGCCCGCGCCCAACTGGGAACTCGTGCTCGACGTCGACGCGCTCGGCGCCGCCGAGAAGAAGAGCTGGGTGTGGCACGGCTCGCAGTGCCTGCCTCCGAAGTACGAGCGGTGCCTTCTGAGCCTCTCGCCCGGCGGCTCTGATGCCGAGGTGGTGCGTGAGTTCGACGCGGTGAAGAAGGCCTTCGTCGAAGGGGGCTTCACGCTGCCCGAGGCCAAGTCGCAGGTGGGCTGGAAGGAACTCGACACCATCTACGTGGCCACCGACTTCGGCCCGGGCACGCTGACCACCTCGGGCTACCCGCGCATCGTCAAGGAGTGGAAACGCGGCACGCCCCTGGCCGACGCGAAGCTGCTGCTGGAAGGCGAGACGTCCGACGTCTCCATCTACGGCTACCGCGACTTCGATCACGGCAAGACGCGCGACTGGGTCGGCCGCGCCAAGACCTTCTTCAGCGATGAGATGTGGCTCAGAGAGAGAGACCAGTTGGTGAAGATCGACAAGCCCGACGACGCGGCCAGCTCCGCGTGGGACGACCAGTTGCTGCTGCGCCTGCGCTCGGATTGGATCATCAACGAGAAGATCTACAAGGCGGGCTCGCTGCTCGCGATTCCGCTCGAGGCGATGAAGGCCGGCAAGCGTGACTTCGTGGTGCTGTTCGAGCCCTCACCCACCACTTCGCTCGACGCGTACGTGGGCACGAAGACGGCGTTGATCATCACCGTGCTGGATGACGTGAAGAGCGTGGTGTTCGTCGCCACGCGCAGCAAGAAGGGCTGGGCGCAGAAGAAGCTCGAGACCCCCAAGGTGGGCACCTTCTCAGTCGACGCCTACGACGAGGATCTCAACGACGACTACTGGTTCTACGACGCCGGCTTCACCACGCCTTCGTCGCTTTCACTGGGCTCGCTGAACAAACCGAAACGCGAGCTCATCAAGACCTCGCCCGCGTTCTTCAAGGCCGAGGGGCTCGAGGTGACGCAGCACTTCGCGGTCTCGAAAGACTCCACCAGGGTGCCCTACTTCCAGGTCGCGAAGGCGGGGCTCACGCTCGACGGCACCACGCCCACGCTGCTCGAAGGCTACGGCGGCTTCGAGGTCTCGCTCACGCCGTATTACGACGCGACGGTGGGCGCGGCCTGGCTGGAGCGCGGCGGGGCCTTCGCTCTGGCGAACATTCGCGGTGGTGGTGAGTATGGGCCTGCCTGGCATCGCGCAGCGCTCACGCACAACCGGCAGCGGGCGTACGACGACTTCGCGGCGGTGGCGGAAGACTTGATCGCCCGCAAGGTCACCAGCAGCAAGAAGCTCGGCATTCTGGGCGGCAGCAACGGCGGCCTGCTGATGGGCGTGATGATGACGCAGCGCCCTGAGTTGTTCGGCGCGATCGTCTGCCAGGTGCCGCTGCTCGACATGAAGCGCTACCACCTGCTGCTCGCCGGCGCGTCGTGGATGGAAGAGTACGGCGATCCCGGCAAGCCCGATGACTGGCTCGCGCTCTCTTTGTTCTCGCCTTACCAGAACGTGAAGGCGGGCAAGAAGTACCCGCGCACGTTCTTCACCACGTCGACCAGGGACGACCGCGTGCACCCCGGTCACGCGCGCAAGATGGTCGCCCGGCTGCTCGAGAACGGGGCCGACGTTCTGTATTACGAGAACCTCGAAGGGGGTCACGGCGGCGCGGCAGACAACGCGCAGCGGGCGCAGATGAACGCGCTGGCGTTCACCTTCCTCGCCAGACAACTGGGCCTTCAGTGATCTCCCGAAGGTTGGTGGTCACCACGATGGTGACGCCGCCGGTGCTCAAGTGGTCACTCAACCGAAAGTGAGCTCCCTCCCCCGCGGGGGAGAGGGTCGGGGAGAGGGCTTACGCCGCCTTCACAGTCGCCCGAACGATCCCCTCGAGATTGTCCATGAAGCCCTCCGCACGGCGACTCACGCGCCCCGCCGCGGCGCCATAGAGCAGCCGGGCAAACCCCCACGCCCCCATCAAAGTCGCGCTGAGCCCGGCGACGCCCGAGTACCAGGGCAGCTGCGCCATCGTCGGCAGCATCCACAACAAGTTCACCCCGAGCCCGCCGCCGATTCCACCCATCAACCCACCGAACAGGCCGCCCGCGAGCTGAGCTGAATTCACCTCGAGGCGAATGACCGTCTTCCCATCACGAGGGAACACACTCAGCTCGACCTTTCCCGCGCGCGAGAGGCCCGACCACGTGAGCGTGCGCCCGATGACCGACACATGGCCGACGAGCGCATGCGGGCCCATCAACGAGCGGATCTCCGCGGCCAGCGCCTCGTGAGCGGCCGAGGTGATCTCGCCATCGAGCTCCCGTTCGAACACCTGCCGAAGCGGGGCACCGATGAACTTCGCGCCCGCACTCGTCTCGCCGCGTTTCTGCTCGAACTCCTGGGCCGCCCGGCGCACGAGGGCCGGATCCATCCCGGCCTCCTTCGCGATCGCTTCGATCTCCGACAACTGGAGCGTGGGCCGGTCGAGCTGCTTCTTGCGCTCGAGGCTCGAGGTGCGCTGCAGGATCTCCTGCACCTCTTCTGCGCCGTATTGCCGGGGTGGCTGCGTTCGCTGTTGCGACATGGCGCCGAGTGTATCGGCTCCGTGCGCAGCCGCTTCAGTTCGCCGCGCTGAAGATGAAGGGCAGGGTGACGGGCACCTCGTCTTCCGGGGCGAAGGGCAGCACCCACGCGCGCATCAGCCCCGAGATGCACTGCTGCACCTGAGCGCTGCGCAGGGAATCTTCTTCGAAGCCCACGCCGCTCACGCGCCCACGGCTGGTGATGGCGAACTTGATCACCAGGCGACCGGCGAGCTTCGGGCTGCGCTTGAGCTCACGTTCGTAGCAGCTCTGAATGGCGCTCTTCCTTCCGTTGAGCCACTGGGTGAGCGCGCGTTCGTCGACCTCGGGCGTGTCGATCACGATCTTCTCGGCCTGCACCCGTGCCGCGATGGGGTTGGTGGTCGCTTCGCGCAGCTCGACGCGTTTGACGCCTTCCGTACCGAGCACTTCGATCTCCGAAGTGCCGCCGGTCTCGCTGCCTTTGCGTCTACTGGCGGTGGCGTCCTCCACGGAGGCGACCGCCACGCCCGGCTGGGTGCCGCGCAGCGCTTCGGCGATCTCCCTCACGCCGGTGTCCTTCAAGATGTCGCCAAAGCCGCTCTGGCCATCACCCTGCGAGCCGATGACGCCCATCATCCCCATGCTGCGCACGCGCTTCTTGATCGCCTCCGCGGTGAGTGGTCTTTGAGGCTCGGTGGTCTTCGGCTTCGGCACTTCGGCGACGGTGGGCTTCACCTGCTCAGTGGGCTTCGGCGGTTTGGGCAGCGGCATCAGCACGCTGGCGAAGCGGTCGACGTTCATCTCCTCGATGGTGAAGTCGTGCTCTTCGGGCAGGGGCTGCGAAGACAGGTAGCCTGCGCCCGCAAAGTGAGCGCCGATCGACACGGCGAGAATCACGAGGAAGGAGCGATCGAGCTGGGCGATGAGCCCACGCGCCCCTTTGGGGAGCTCCGCCGCCACCGGCCTCTTCGGAGGATCGACGAACTGAAAGAGCAGCGAGACCTCACCTATCGACACGCGGCCCTGCGCGTCTTCAGGCAGCGACAACGAGAGCTTCGAGCCGTGCGCAGTGGCTTGGCCGACGTAGCGCTGCAGCGGCGCCTCGGCTCCGGCGAGGCAGACCCGGCCCTGGGTGTTCGCGTCGAACAGCAACGAAGTGCCCTGTCTGGTGAGATCGAAGACCGCGGTGGTGACGGGCACCTCGGCCATCGGCACCAGGAAGGTGCTCTTCGTGTCCGTGCCGACGGTGATCCTCGCGCGCCCGGTGAAGGTGCGGTCTTCGACGATGCGGCCAGCCTGAATGAGCGCGACTCGGAGTGCGCGGCGGGTGCTCATGGCCCACGGACACCGGGCGTGGAAATGGGTTCCCGCCTCAGCGTTCGAGGGCACGCAGCCGGGCGACCCAGGCCGGGGACAGCGGCGCGCGATGAATCACGAAGTCGCCGCCATCGCGGTCCTGATTTGGCCGGGCACTTGCGCAGTCTGCCAGTGCCGTTGATCATGTCCGCGATGCTCCGTTTCCGCCTCGGACTGCTGTGCCTTTCCGCCCTCGTCGCGGCGTGCGGCAAGTCACAGACCGCGGAGTGCGAGCCGGGAAAGATGTACTCCTGCTACGACGGCCCCGTCGGCACCGACACCGTGGGCGTCTGCCGCAAGGGCTCGGCGCTCTGCAGGGCGGCCGGCAAGCTCGGCGCCTGCGAAGGCGAGATCATCCCCGAGAGTGAGCTGTGTGACGGCGATGACAACAACTGCAACGGCCAGGTCGACGAAGGCGTCACCAACGCCTGCGGTGGTTGCACGCTGCTCGAGCACCAACCCGGAGATCCCTGCGAGCCGTGTGGCCTGTACGCCTGCGCGAGCCGCGAGGTCATCAACTGCAGCGGCGGTCGGCTCAACAACTGCGGCCAGTGCAACACGCCCGACGTGGCCGGGCTCAACACCGCGTGTGTCGGTGCGAATGGGTGTCCCGGCTCGAACGCGTGTCCTGACGGGGGCGTCGACCCGGTGTGCGTGGCCGCGCAGAAGAACAACTGCGGCGTCTGCGGCGCGACGGCGGTGCCGGGCATCGGCGACATGTGCAACACCGGCGGCTGCGCGGGCACACTGGCGTGCAACATGGCGGGCCTCGGCTCGGTGTGTGGTGGGCCCGCTCGCAACAACTGCAACGCGTGCGGTTTGGCGACCGTGGTGGGCCTGGGCCAACGCTGCACCTTGAGCGGGCCTGGGTGTGGCATTCAAGGCTGCAACCCCGCGGGCAGCGGTGTCGAGTGCGTGGCCAGCCAGGTGGATCCCGACTCCGATGGCGTGGCTGACCCTTGCGACACCTGCCCGATGCTGTCGAACCCCGCGCAGACCGATGGCGATGGAGACGGTTTCGGTGATGCCTGTGACAGTTGCCCTGCGTTGGTGAACGCGAACCAGGGCGATGCGGATCGTGATGGCCGCGGTGATGCGTGTGACAACTGTCTCAACACCGCCAACGAAACCCAGCTCGACTCCGACAACGACGGCATGGGTGACGCGTGCGACACCGACTCCGACAACGACGGCGCGCTCAACGTCACCGACAACTGCCCGCTGCTCGCCAACGCGAACCAGCTCGATGGCGACGGTGATGGCAAGGGTGATGCGTGTGACAACTGCGCGCAGGTCGCCAACGGGAACCAGCTCGATGGTGACGGCGATGGCAAAGGCGACGGGTGTGACAACTGCGCGCAGGTCGCCAACGCGACGCAGGCCGATGGTGATGGCGATCAGAAGGGCGACGCCTGTGACAACTGCCTGGCCGTCAGCAACACCGCTCAGACGAACGACGACGGCGATGCGTGGGGCAACGCGTGTGACAACTGCCCCGGGCTCTCCAGTACGAACCAGACTGATTCCGACGCTGATGGGCGGGGCGATGCGTGTGATCTGGTCATCTCAGAGGTGACCGCGGCGGGGCCGGGCGGGGCAGATGATGAGTTCGTCGAGCTCTTCAACCCGTCGAACCAGGCCGTGTCGGTGGCGGGTTGGGTGCTGCAGTACCGCGCGGCGACGGGCGCGAACTGGTCGGCCACCACGGTGTTGCCCGCGGGTGCGTCGATTCCCGCGCGGGGCTTCTACCTGGTGACGTCGGTCACCACCTCGGGTGGCTACTCGGGTGGCTCGACGCCTGACTACGTCGCGCGGTCGACCGCGGGCGCGGTGAAGACGCTCGGGTACGCAGCAGGGGGTGGCAACGTGCGGCTGGGCCTGCCGGGGGCCTCGACCTCGTTGGCCAACACAGACCCGTCGATCAGCGACACCGTCGCGTATGGCACCGGCCTCTACGGGGAAGGCAGCGCCGCGACCGTGGGTGCGTGGGGCGCGACGGCTCCGTATGCCGGGGCGTCCATCGAGCGAAAGGCCTCGGCCACCTCCACGAGCGCGACGATGTCGGGCAGTGAAGCGACCGCGGGCAACGCGCGCGACACCAACGACAACGCGGCCGACTGGGTGACGAGAGCCGCCCGCGATCCGCAGAACAGCAGCTCAGCCCCCGAGCCCTGAAGTCCCTTGTTCGAAGATCGAAGAAGACCCGGCTATGAACGGGTCAATGAGGTGCCTCGGCTCCGTTCAGCCCGAGAGGGTCTTTGGAAATAGGAATCGGGTTCCATCACCGGTCTCCCCGAGCGCAGTCGAGGGGGCACTTACCGCCCGAAGGCGAGGTAATCCCTCGACTCCGCTCGGGATG
>JAYVFP010000125.1:0-14430 GCA_043773025.1 Archangium sp. | reverse complement strand
CGGTAAGTGCCCCCTCGACTGCGCTCGGGGAGACCGGTGATTGGAGTCATTTCTATTTCGGCCAACCCTGTCGGGGAGACCGGTGATGGAACCCGATTTCTCCCAAAGGTCAGCTGCCCATCCTCGCGGCTCTCGCCATGAAAAATTTCTGCAAGGCGAGCGCGTACTCCTCGTGCGCTCGCAGCTCGACCGAGTCCAACTGGAGCCGCTTGAAGATCTTGTTCCGCTCTTCCCGCTTCGTGGCCATGAACTTCTGAAAGCGCCCGCGCACGCGTGGATCTGACGTGTCGATCGTCATGCGCTCGCCCGTCTCGGGATCTTCGAGGTCCACCACGCCCAGCGCCGGGAACTTGTCCTCGAAGGGATCGTTCACCACCACCGGCACCAGGTCGTGCTTGCGGCCCACGATGCGCAGACCCTTCTCGTATTCCTGCGCGATGAAGTCAGAGATGAGAAACGTCACCGTCTTCCGCTTGGCCACGTGCGACAGATACGTGAGCGCTCCGTTGAGATTGGTGCCCGTGCCTTTGGGCCTGGTGGTGAGGATGTCGGTGATCAACCGCAGCACGTGGCTCTTGCCCTTGCGCGGCGGAACCACCTTCTCGATGCGATCCGAGAACAGCACCAACCCCACCCGGTCGTTGTTCGCGATGGCCGAGAACGCGATCTGCGCCGCCACCTCGGCGCTCAGCTCGGCCTTGCTGCGTTCACCACTGCCGAACGTGCCTGACGCCGACACGTCGACCATCAACATCACCGTCAGCTCGCGCTCTTCGGTGAACACCTTCACGTACGCGTCGTTCATGCGCGCCGTGACGTTCCAGTCGATGGTGCGCACCTCGTCGCCGGGCTGGTACTGCCGCACCTCGGAGAACGCCATGCCCCGGCCCTTGAAGACCGAGTGGTACTGACCTGACAGCACCGAAGAGACCACCTTGCGTGTGGTGATCTCCAACCGGCGAATGCGCTTGATCAGCTCGCGCGGCAGCATGCTCGCGGGCTCAGGGAACTTCGACGCGCTCGAAGATGCGCTGAATGATGCGTTCGGTCGTGAGCTCTTCGGCCTCGGCTTCGTAGGTCAACGAGATGCGGTGGCGCAGCACGTCGAGGCCGATCGCCTTCACGTCTTCAGGCGTCACGAAACCACGATGCCGCAAGAACGCGTGCGCCTTGGCGGCCATGGTCAACGAGATGGTCGCCCGCGGGCTGGCGCCATACTGAATGAAGTCGGGCAGATCCTTCAAGCCGTACTTGAGCGGCTCGCGCGTCGCGAACACGAGCGAGAGGATGTAGTCCTTCACCTTCTCGTCCAGGTAGATGCTGTTCATCACCGAACGCGCAGAGGCGATCTGCTCGGTGGTGATCACCTTCTGCGCGCGCGGCACGGCGTCACCCGTCATCTTGTTGAGGATCTCCTTCTCCTCTTCACGAGTCGGGTAGCCCACCTTGATCTTCAGCATGAAGCGGTCGACCTGGGCTTCAGGCAGCGGGTACGTGCCCTCCTGCTCGATGGGGTTCTGCGTGGCGAGCACCAGGAACGGCGAAGGCAGCGGGAAGGTCGTGTTGCCGATGGTGACCTGACGCTCCTGCATCGACTCGAGCAACGCCGACTGTACCTTCGCAGGCGCGCGGTTGATCTCGTCGGCCAGCACCACGTTCGCGAAGATGGGGCCTTTGCGCACCGCGAAGCTGGCGGTCTGCTGGTTGTAGATGACCGTGCCGACCACGTCGGCGGGCAGCAGGTCAGGGGTGAATTGAATGCGCTGGAACTGAGCGGCGATCGCGTCGGCGAACGTGCGCACGGTCAGCGTCTTCGCGAGACCGGGCACCCCTTCGAGCAACACATGGCCGTTGCACAGCAGGCCGATGAGCAGGCGCTCGAGCATCGGCTTCTGGCCGACGATGACCTTCGCGCACTCCTGGAGCAGCGGCTCGATGAAGGAGGACTCCTTCTGAACCGCCTCGGTGATGGCCTTGATGTCCGTGTTCATTTTTTTGGTCGCTCCGCCTCGGCGCATCTTTTCGCTGCGCTTCAGCTGCTTGGCCCAGCTTCGCTGGGACGGCTGCGCTCCGTTAGCGGAGCTTATCCAGCTTGGTGCGAGCGTCGCTCTGCAGCTCGGGCCGCACGTCGGGCGCGTTCGAGGCCACGTAGCGCTGGTAGTATGCTCGCGCGTCGTCGATGCGGTTCATCCCACGGTACGACTCAGCCAGGCCGTAGAGCGCATCGGAACGCGCCGGGTCGAGCTTGAGCGAGTACTGGTAGTCGACCGCCGCTTCCGCGAACCGGCGCAGGCCGATCAGCGTCGAACCACGAGCCACGTACCCGACGGTGAGCGCGGGCTCGAGCTCGAGGCTCTTGTTCAAATAGTTGAGCGCCTCGCCATACCGACGCTGCTGGATCAGCTGCACGCCGCCTTCGTAGTACTGGCGCGCCTGGGTGCGGGTCGACTCTGCGACGGGGCCGGTGCCGGGGGCCTTGTTGGCCTCCTGCGGTGAACCACCACCGGTCTGATTCATCTTCTGCTGAGCACGCGCGATGTTGTCGGCCGCGCTCTTGCGCACCGAGGCATCGGGCGAGACCTGCTCTACGGTCTTCCAGCGATCGATTGCCTGCGAGTAGTAGCCGAGCACCGCGTAGCTGTTGCCGAGCTTGAAGAGCGCCTCGACGTCATTCGGGTTGCCGTTGACCGCGTCCTGGTACGCGAAGCTCGCCTCGCGGTACTTCTTCTCGGCCCACAGCTTGTCGCCTTCAGCGACCTTCTTGGCGGCGACAGCGCCGAGGTTGGTGGCGGGCGCAGAAACAGGAGAAGGCGCTGCGGTCGGACCCGGCGCCGGTGCGGGCGTGGGGTTCATGGCGACCGGAGCGGGCGCAGGGGCGGCAGACTTCAGCGAGGCGATCGACTCCCTGGCCTTGTCGACCCACTTCTGCTCGGTCGCCCGGGTCTCCTTCTTCAGGTACGTCTCGTACGCCGCGATGGCCTTGTCGTTCTGCCCTGCGCCCTTGTACGACTCCGCCAGGCCGTAGAAGCCGTCGGGGTCGACCTGATCGAGCGCGGTGTATTTCTCATACGCCTGCGCGGCGACGGGGAAGTCAGACGACTTGCGCGCGGCGTAGCCGAGGTTGAACCACGCGAGCTTGAAGGTCGGGTCGGCCTCGGTGGCCGCGCGGAACTGGGCGATCGCCTCGGGCGCCTTCTTCTGTTTGAAGAGCGCGCTGCCCAGGCCGTTGAGGGCCGGCGCGTAGCCAGGGGTCGCCTTGATCGCGTCCTGGTAGGCCGCCGCGGCCTCATCCAACTTGCCCGCCGCCAGCCCCGCTTCACCTTTTTCGAACGCCGCTTTGGCAGCAGGGGAAGGCGTGGCCGCGAGGCTCGCCATCGACATCACGAACACCAGATAAACCAGCGTCTTGCGCATGTTCAAAGTCTCCAGCGGGGGGTCGGCCGACCTGTGCCCACATCAACGCCGGAAGGGTTAGCAAAGTTCACTACCGGGTGCACTCGTAGTGGCTCGGCACCGGCAAGACGATCACTTCGCCTGCAACTTGGGTTTTCTCTCGAGCAAAGAGGGGAGACTCAGCACCACGATGGCGCTGATGACCAGCCCCGCTCCAATGGCTTCTCGCCAGTCGAGCACCTTGCCCACGCCCAGCGCCCAGAGACTCAAGGTGGCGACCACGCCCGCCAGCATGCTCGAGGCGCGGTTGACCGGCACCGAGAAGGTGTTCTCGCGCTTGTCGAGGAGCACGAGCGCTCCGAAAATTCCGGTGCCCTGGCTGAGCACGCCGATGCAGATGGCGAGGAACGCCTGGCCCGTGAATGGAAACACGAGGAACCCGCGGCGGATGTTGTCGAACTCACCGCCTCCGATGATCGCGAGAATCGCAAGGCCCGCGAACGCGGCGGGGGTCGAGACGAGCTGCTCCTCGACGAAGTAGCGGCGCGTCACCTCGAGCGATTCGCTCTTGGCCAGCTTCGACATGAACCGCAGGCGAATGAAGTACGCGCCGAGGTAGGCGCTCACGTCGATGATCGCCAGCAGCGGCAGCGTGAACGATTCATCGCGGCCGATCATCGTCACCAGCAACGAGCTCAAGGTCAGCCCGGTGGCGACCCACGAAGGCCACTTCACCTTGCGTTTCGAGATGGCATCGACGACGGGCGCGATCATCAGCACACCACCGCGCAGCAGCAACATCATGAAGACGATGCTCACGCCGCTGATCGTGTACGCGAGCGTGGTGGTGGTGAGGATGGTGGCGCCGCACAGGCCTGAGAGCGCGGTCCACCTCGTGGGAAATGGAAGTGAGAGCGGGCCGAACTGTTTGCGCCCTGCACTTCTCCACCAACCCGTGGCGTAGAGAAACGCCACCATCGCGATGAACGAGGCCAGCGTGGAGAGAGGAAGGATGGTGTTCCCCGGCACCTTGTCGCCCAGCTTGCCGTCAGACAGCGCCTTCGTGAGCGCGGAGTACGGCGCGTAGGCCGCGAAGTACCCGAAGGCCCACCACCAGATGCTGACGTGTTTTTCCTGCGGAGCGGTCAAGGCGGGGGAGTTTGTCACAATCTCGCACCATGTCTCTCCCTCTCCCCCGCGGGGGGGAGTGACGCACGGCGGCGCAGAAGGTCGAAAGCCCCTCACCCCGACCCTCTCCCCGAGGGGGGAGGGAGCGCGAAGTCAAAGTGACGCGAGCGACTTCTTCGCGGCGGCGACGACGTGCGCCGTGGTCAGCCCGTACTGCTCGAACAAGATCGCGTCAGGAGCCGACGCGCCGAACTTGTCGACGCCCACCGCCACGCCGTGATCGCCGATGAAGCGCTCCCAGCCGAACGTCACGCCCGCCTCGACCGACACGCGCGCCTTCGCGGCCTTCGGCAAGACCGACTCGCGGTACGCCGCGTCCTGCGCGTGGAACAATTCCATGCAGGGCATCGACACCACGCGGGTGGGCACGCCGTCCTTCTCGAGCTGCTCCTTCGCCGCCATCGCCAGCTGCACTTCGCTGCCCGTGCCGATGATGATCACCTTCGAGGGACCATTCGAATCAGCCAGCACGTACGCGCCGCGGTGCAGGCCTTTGGCAGACCCGAGCTTCGTGCGATCGAACGTAGGCACCTTCTGCCGCGTGAGCACCAGACCCGTGGGGCCGTTGGTGCGCTCGATGGCGAACAACCACGCCTCTGCCGACTCAGCCGCATCGGCCGGGCGCATGGTGTTCATCCCGGGGATCGCGCGAACCGACGCGAGCTGCTCGACCGGCTGGTGCGTCGGGCCATCTTCACCAAGCCCGATCGAGTCGTGCGTCCACACGTGCACGACAGGCAAATGGTTCATCGCCGCGAGCCGCACGGCCGGCCGCATGTAGTCGACGAAGCAGAAGAACGTGGCTGTGAAGGGCCGCACGCCCCCGTGGTACGCCATGCCGTTGGCCACCGCGGCCATCGCGTGTTCACGCACGCCGAAGTGAATGTTGCGGCCCTTGCCCGACTGGCCGTCGAAGCTGCCGCCGTCCTTGAGGGTGGTCTTGGTCGAGCCGCTCAGATCCGCGTCGCCGCCGATGATTTCAGGCACCACCTTGGCCAGCGCGTTGAGCGCCGCACCCGAAGCCGTGCGCGTCTCGACCGCCGTCCCCGCGGGGAAGGTGGGCAGCGCCGCCGCCAACGAAGCCGGGAGCTCGCCCCGCTGCACGCGCTCGAACTCAGCCGCCAGCTCAGGGTGCGCCGCGCGGTACGAGGCGAACCGCTTCGTCCACTCGGCCTGCGAGGCTTCGCCCTTCGTGACTGCCAGGCGGAAGTTCGCGAGCGCAGGCTCGGGGATGAAGAACTTCTCTTCGAAGTTCCACCCGAGCGCCTTCTTGGTGAGCGCGATCTCGTCGTGGCCCAGCGGGCTGCCGTGCGACGACGACTTGCCGCCCTTGTTGGGTGAGCCGAAGCCGATGGTGGTCTTCACCACGATCATCGTGGGCTTGCCGGTCTGCGCCTTTGCCGCGGTCAGCGCCGCGTCGAGCGCCGAAAGATCCGTGTTGCCGTCTTGCACGTGCAGCACCTGCCAGCCCCACGACTCGTAGCGCTTGGCCACGTCTTCGGTGAACGAGAGCTTCGCCGGCCCATCGAGCGTGACGTCGTTCGAGTCGTACAGACAGATGAGCTTGCCGAGCTTCAGGTGACCTGCGAGCGACGCGGCCTCCATCGCCACGCCTTCCATCACGTCGCCATCACCCACCAGGCAATACGTGTGGTGATCGACGACCGTGTGACCTTGCTGATTGAAGCGGCCGGCCAGCGCGCGCTCTGCCAACGCCATACCCACCGCGTTCGCGTGCCCCTGACCCAGCGGGCCGGTGGTCGCTTCCACGCCGGGCGTCATGAACGACTCCGGGTGGCCGGGCGTCTTCGAGCCCCACTGGCGAAAGTTGAGCACGTCGTCTTTCGAGAGCGGGTAGCCGGTGAGGTGAAGCAGGCTGTACAGCAGCATCGAGCCGTGACCGGCCGAGAGCACGAAGCGATCCCGATCAGCCCACTTCGGGTTCGTCGGGCAGTGCTTCAAGTGCTTGTGCCACAGCACGTACGCCATGGGCGCTGCGCCCAACGGCAACCCGGGGTGCCCCGACTCGGCCTTCTGGACGACGTCGATCGAAAGCGTGCGGATGGTGTTGATGCACAGCGTGTCGAGCTCGGAAGAAGCAGCGGTCATGGACCGTCGTCTAACCCAACTCGAATGCGCTGATCAGCTCTTCAGTGCCCGTCGCCCGCAAGGTAGCTGAGGATCACCTCGTCGAGGCTCTTCTCGCTGATGAGGTCTTCGCCAAAGAGCGTCTCGACGCCGATGTTGTTCTCGCGAGGCACTTCTTTGAGCTCACGGGCAGCCATCACTTCAGGCGGCAGAATCTTGGGGCCCACGGGCGCGAGGTTGGTCAGCGGCAACGGAGCGACCGGCTTGGGAACCACGGGCGCGACGATCTTCGCCGCTTCGACGGCCAACTCACCGGGCTGATACGCGGTCGCGCTGCGATCGACGTTGTCGTAGGTGCCGTTGACGAGGTTGCGCAGCATCTGCTTGTGCTGCTCCTCCATCATGTCGCGCACGAGCTCGGGGAGGTTCTCGCTCTTGACGATGTCGGTGTACGACGCCCTCTTGGTGGCGAGGATGTTCCCGCCCACGAAGAGGTGCGTGATGATGTGCGGGTTCGAGGCGCCGGAGTCCTCGGTCTGCACGTGGTAGACCTTCCCCTTGTGTTTGATGTTGTGGTTGAAGCCGGTAACTGCCTTTTCGAACGTCTTCACCATGTGGGGACCTGGAGCGGCAAGGTACCAGCAACGCCAGACTCTCTGAAGCTTTCCGAAGCTCTGCGAAAGTCATCAGGTGAGTTGAGGCTGATTAAACGGGTGGGCTCCTCGGCTTCGATGGTGTCGAGGCGCACCGAGCTCACCAGTTCTTTCAAGGAAGGGTTGCCATCGAGCCGAGGCTCCCAGTCGAAGCAGAGCTCGCGGCGGTAGATCCCCACGAGCGGCTCGAGTTGGCCACCCCGGGTAAAGCAGATGACGTCGGCGCCCGCGTGCCTTCGCGCGTGCAGCTCGGCCAACATCGACTCGGTCACGAACGGCATGTCACACGCCACGATGGTCACCCAGTCCGTCGGGCTCACCGCAAGCCCGGTCACCACGCCGCCCGGTGCCCCCTTGTCGGGGATCAGATCAGCCACCAACGGCACCTCGAGGCGCTCGTACCACTCCGGGTGATTCGTGCTGACGACTGAGAATCCGCTCGCCAGCCGGAGCAGGTGTTCGACCACCGTCTCGCCGCTTTGCAGTCGAATCAGGCCTTTAGCCAGCCCGCCAAGACGAACCCCGCGCCCGCCGGCGAGCACGACAAGGGTCGACTTGACGGATGTGTCACGACTTCCGTACACGGTTGCCTACAGTTTCCCACCGTTTGGCAGACAGCACACTTTATCTACCCGACTGATTGGAGCCCTTCATGCCCCAGCACCAGCTGCCGCCCATCGCGCCCCGCGAAATGAGAACGAGGGTCGCGATGCCCATGGTGCCCCCGGTGTTGCGGCAGTCTCTGATTCCGGTCGACGTGCTGCAGGACATGGCGCGCGAGGCCCAGCGCTCTTCGCTCGACGACTCGTTCGACGGTGAAGCCGGCACCGCGCCGATTCCGCTCTCGCCCGATTTTCCCGTGCTGGGCACGGTCACCGCGGATCTCGAGGTCGCGTACTTCGCGCTGACCCAGGTGCCGCTCTTCAAGGATTTGCCCGTCGCCTCGATCGAAGCGCTCGCAGAAGGCGCGATGCAGCTCGAAGTGCCGGATGGCGAAATGCTCTTCAACGAAGGCGACGAGGCCACCAGCTTCTTCGTGGTCGTCGACGGAACGCTCGAGCTGCTGCGCCGCAAAGACGGCCGTGAAGTGGCGCTGCGTCACGCGAAGAAGGGCGAGGCCTTCGGGCTGTTCGGTCTCTTCTCTGCGCAGCTGCGGGCCGCGTCGTCGCGCGCCATCGGTGACTGCACCATTCTGGAAATCAGCTCGGAGAAGCTGCAGGCCCTGCTCGCCTCTGACGAGGTGCTGCACCAGCGCATGCTCGGCTTCTACCGGGAGCGATTGGTCGAAGGGTTCATGGCCTCGCGGCTGTTCGGCGACATCGACTCGATCGCGCGCGCGCGCCTCATCGGCCGCTTCAGCCATAAAGAGCTCGAAGCCCGCCACGCGCTGCTCACGCCCGGTGAAGTGACCAACCTCATCGCGGTCGTCACCCACGGCCGGTTGATCCTGGAAGATCGTTCGAAGCTCGGCTCGGCGCCGCGCGAGTTCGAAGTGACGCAAGGCCAGTTCCTCGCGATCACCTCGGCCATCTCGGGTCAGCCCGCGAAGGTGCGCGTGCTCGCCACCGAGTTCTGCACGTTGTCGGTGCTGTCTCACAAAGACTTGAACGAGCTGATGCGCGACTACCCTGCGCTGCGGTCGTTGCCGGCGCGCTTGCCGAACTTCGCCCGTCAGCTCGACCGCGACGTGTTCTGCGGCAGCACCGGCGTGCCGGGGTTGTAAGAGAACGCCAGAACCGGTCCTCCCGACCAGGGGACCGGCTTCGAGGGCGATTCCATCAAAGGAACAACCGGTCCTCCCGAGAGCAGTCGAGGGAGTACCTCTGCATCGCGCAGCAAGTGGCCTCTCGACTGCTCTCGGGGGGAACGGTGTGAAACAAACGCCCGACCTCACGAGTTCAACCCCCACAAGATGAACGACGCCCAACTCCACCCCGGCCGCGCGGCCCTGCTGCTGGCGATCGTGGTCGCCGGGGCCGTCTTCTGGGAATCGCCCCTTCTCCTGCCCTTCAAGCTCCTCTCGGTGATGGGCCACGAGACCGGGCACGCCCTCGCCTCGCTCATCGTGGGCGGCTCGGTCGATCGGGTCACCTTGAGCCTCGACGAATCGGGCGCCTGCCTCTCGCGCATCCCCGACGGCTTCTTCTCTCGCGCGATCGTCTTCTCGGCCGGCTACGTGGGCAGCGCGATCATCTCGATGCTGCTGCTGGTCGCTTCTTTCCGCTTCAACGCGCGCCGCATCATGTTGGCCTGCGCCTGCGTTTGGCTCGCAGGAATGGGCCTCATCTACGCACGTGACGGCTTCACCCTCGCCTTCGCCCTGGGCATGGCCGCGCTCTTCGGCCTCGGAGCGAAGTGGCTGCCCGACGCGTTGGTGGGCGCGCTCAACCTCTTCATCGCCAGCTTCACCGCGCTCTACGCCGTGATGGATCTGAAGGACGACCTCTGGAACTCGGCGGTGCGTTCGCACAGCGACGCGCAACTGCTGGCCGATCTCACCATCGTGCCCGCGCTGGTCTGGGCCGCCGCCTGGACGCTGGTATCAGTACTGGTGCTGCTGGGCGGCGCGTGGGTCGCGCTGCGAGACAAGCCGAAGCCGCTCACTTCGCCGTCGACGACTTCGCTGCCACCCGCGAAATGAGCCACATCACCGCGCCCACAGCCATGCCGAGGGTGAAGATGACGGTGACCGTGGTCAAGCCGTAGATGAAGCGAACGCCCAGCTGGCCGATCCGCTCCTCCACCCAGGCGCGGCGCAGCGGCTCGAACAGGCCGAACAGCTCGAGCGTACGCGCAGGGAAGGCCTCCAGCGAGAGCGAGACCCGCTCGATCCACCGCGGGTTCCACGCGCGCCGCACCAGCTCGACCAGCACGGCGATCAGCAGGTAGAGACCCGAGAGGATCGAGGCGTTGGTGAGGCTGATTTTGAAGACGGGCACTTTCACTGCGACAGCTGCTTCTTGAGCGCCGCGATGGTCTTCTTCACGCGGGCCAGATCGTTCTCGTTTTGATCGATCAGCATCACGGCCTCGTACTGCGCCACGGCCCTGGGCAACGCGTCGCCACCCTGCTTCGCCAGACCATCGGCATACGCGAGCCGCGCCTGGCTCCACGAACCATCGAGCTCGGCGGCCTTGCCGTACTGCTCGACCGCCCTGGCCTCATCCGTCTCGCGCTTCGAGACCTCGGCCGCGGCGAACCACACCACCGAGTGGAACGGAGCGCTGACCATCGCGTCGTCGACCGCGCTGCGCGCCCCCTTCACGTCGTTGCCCGCGAGCTGCACGCGCGCGAGCGTGGCCTGCAGGAAGCCCTTTTCCCACGCGTGGGTGGAGCGGCTGATCAACTGGCCGAGTACGTCGCGCGGTGACGGCTTGCCCTTCCCCACGGGCCTGGCGTGCAGGGGCCCTGCGAGCCCACACACCGAACTGGGATCTTCGCGGAGCGCCGCTTCGAAGGCCTTGACGGCCGTGTCGTTGTTGCCCTGCCGAACGAAGGCGTTGCCGATCTCACAGAAGGTCTCGGCGTCTTTCGGGTTCAACTTGTTGGCCTTCTCCAGCGCCGACATCGCGTTGCGGCCATCGCCGCGCGCGAAGAGTATGAGGGCCTTCGTGCGCCACACCTCGAGCTCGTCTGCGTTCACGGAGACCTTCGCCGAAGCAGCCTCGGCCTCTTTGAGCCGGCCCGCCTGCAGGTAGACCAGCGCCGCGTCACGCCACGCCTGCTCGTGCGCCGGGTTGTCCTGCGTCCACGCTTCGACCTGCTTCACGGCCTCAGGCACCTTGCCCAGCGCCAGCAGCGTGCGGGTGAGCAGGTGCCGCGAGGGGCCATGGCTGCCATTGCGCTCGACGGCGCGGGTCAGCGGCTCCATCGCGACTTCTGGCGGCACGCCGGCCTTGAGGAGCAGCTCGCCCAACAGCGCGTTGCCTTCGTAGTCTTGAGGATCCTTCGCGGCCTCTTCGAGCTGCGCGCGCGCTTTGTCGAGGGCGCCCTTCTGCATGTACACGCGGGCGAGCGCGACCTGCACGGTGGCCTTGTTGCGGCGCAGCGTGGCGGCGAACTTCTCGAGCGTCTCGATGGCCTTCTCCGACTGGCCTTCTTCCGAGGCGTCGGCCAGCGCGAGATACACGGCGGCTTCGGCGGGGTACTTGCCGTTGACCTGCGTCGAGGTCAGCTCGGCGCGCGCCTTCTTCGCTTCACCCATGCGGAAGAACGCGATGCCGCGCAGCAGCGCGACCTTCCGTGCGTCTTTCTCGGACTTCAAACGTTCGATGAGCTCCTTCTCACGCGAGCGGGCGAGCAGCACGCGGCCCAGGCCCTCCTTCGCGGTCTCACTCCGGGGGGCCAGCTTGAGCGCGTCTTCGAACGACTTCTGCGCCTGCGCCATCAGACCCGCGGTGCGCTGCGCGCTGCCCAGCGCCATGGCGAACTCGAGCGCGTACTGCGTGTAGAGCGGCTGGCCTTCGCTGAGCGTCTTGAGCGCCTCGTCGTGCTTGCCGTTGGCCGACAGCGCCCGGCCCAGCATCAACGTCGAGCGCCCCTGAAGCGCCGTGGGCACCTCGGCATTCTTCGGGAGCCCTTCGAGATCGGCCAACGCTTCGGGCAATTCACGGCCCAGCTCGAGCCGCGCTTCAGCGTGACCAATCACGCGAGCCGGGTGGTACTTCGAGAGCGACTCGGCGCGGCTGAGCATCTCGAGCGCCGTGTCCCAGTCTTCGAACGCCAGGTAGTAGTCACCCAGCGCCACGAGCGCGCGCGTGTTGCGCGGATCGAGCTCGGTGGCCTTCTTGAGCTGCGCGAGCGCCTCGTCGTATTTCTTATCGGCCAAAAGCAGCCGGCCGGCCTGCGACTTCACCGTCGCCTTGTCTAACTCAGAACCCAGCAACTGCTGCCGCGCGGCGGCCTTGCCCGCTTCGTCAGCCGTGAGGAAGTCGACCACCAGCGCGAGATCGGGCCTCGTGTTGCGCGCGGTCGCGTTGGAGAAAGCCAGCACCGCCGCGTCGCGATCCGAAGGCGCACCACCGTGCTCTGCATAGAGCAGCGCCCTGGCGTAGCCGAAGAGCGAGAGCGCCTCGGGGTTGCCTTCGTCCATCTTGAGCGCGTGCTCCAGGGCCCGCACCGCGGCGCCGTATTGCTCCCGGGTGTCGGCGTTCACGGCCGACAGGCCCTTGGCGATCGACGTGTCGAGCGTCTCGCCCTGGTTCTTGACGCGCGTCCAGACGAAGGAACCGCCGAGCCCACCGAGGATCACCAGCGCTGCAGCCGCCGCGGCGACCTTCAGCCCGTGGGCCTGCATGAAGGTCTTCTTCTGCTTGGTGACTTCCAGCTTGGCGCGCAGCTCACGCTCGTATTCCTTGGCGATCGCTTCGGTCGCCTGGGTGTTGAACTGCACGTTCGGCACGTTGGGCGCGGAAGGCGGCTCGAGCGAGTCATCGGGGATTTCGTCGAGCAGGCCGCCCGAGGTGCGCGGCCTGGCCACGGGCGCTGCCACGCGGGGCTGCTGGGTCATGCCCGGCATCTGGAACTCGGAGGTCGGCAGCTCAGACTGCGCCGAGACGACGTCGTCGAGCATGCCCGCGGGGCCCGGCGGCGGCGCGGGCTGCAGCACCGGGGACCCCGGCACGGCCAACGGGGGCGAGAGACCGGGGTTCACCACCACCGAAGGCTCGGTGTTGGGGTTTGAACCACGGGGCGCCGCGGGCACCTCGGGTGATGCGCCCGAAGAGAGCGCGTCGAAGGTGCTGGTCAGCCCGCGGAAGGTGTCTTGCTCATCGGTCTGCGGCGACATCGCCGCGAACGGATCGGGCGGCTCGAGCTGCTGCGTGTTGCGCTCTTCGTCGAGCGACCCGGTGATCATCGGCAGCTCGCCCGTCGGTACCGGAGGCGCCGAGCGATCGGGCGCGACCGGCGTGTACGCGCTCATCAACACGGTGGGCTGCGCGTCGGGGTCGTGTTTGGCCGGCGTGAACGAGGCGAAGACGTCGGGCTCCTCGAGTGCAGGGGGCGTCGCCGAAGCGGCTGCAGCCGTGGCCGCGAGGGCCTGCTGATCGACCGAGGTGCTGTCGTAGAGCACTGGCGCGGGGCCGCCGGCGAGCGCCTGCTTGGTTTGGTCGAGCCACTGCGAGATGCGGCCATCGTTGGGCTGCAGCGTGGCCGCGCGCCTCAGAATCGGGAGCGCCGAACGGTAGAGCCCCTTGCGGAGCAACGCCTCGCCGATGAGGTTGTACGCGTGCGGGTTCTCGCGATCGATGTTCACCGCGAGGTCGAACTGCTTCATCGCGTCGGCGGCCTTACCCGTGTTGATCAGGGCCTTGCCCCACAGCACGCGCCCGACGACAGAGTTCGGGTGATGCGTCACGCCTTGCTGGCAGGTCGTGATGGCGCGGTCGTTGTCACCGCGATCAAGGTAGGCACGCGCGAGCTCAACGAACACGGTGCTCGACGGATCCTGCGCGAGCATCTGCTCGTATTTCTCCACCATCGGCTTGGACATTGCGGGCGGGACCATACCCAACGCGGGTGCTACCGTCCCCCCTCATGAACCGCCTCACTGTCACGTTGCTGGCTCTCACGTTTTCCAACTGCGTGACGGTGCCCAAAGGCGAGATCGAAGACTTGAAGCCGGCAGTTCGGGCTGTGCACCAGAGTTTCCGCTGGAAAGACTTCCGCGGCGCCGCCGAAATGATGGTGGCCGAGCGTCAAGAAGCCTTCATCAAAGCCCGCACCAGGCTCAACGACGACAAGGACCTCTTCATCACCAACTTCGAGCTGGAGGACGCCAAGCTGTCGCCCGACATGCTGGTGGCCAAAGCGGTGACCCGAATTTCATGGTACCGCCTGCCCTCCACCAGTGAGCAGACCGCGACGGTCACCAGCGTCTTCGTCTGGCGCGACGGCATCTGGCAGTTGGAAAGCCAAGATGACGGGCCGTTCGAAGATTTGAAGCCTGCGCCGAAAAGGAAAACCGCGCCCGTGCAGCCAGAGCTCGCTGCCGACGCCGGGTAGACCTCACAAAAAAAACCGCCCGTCGTCTCGGGGCCGGCCGAGGCGACGGGCGTCGAAGATTCCCCAATGGAATCCCCTTACCGAGGGACTGACAAAGCAACCC
>JAYVFP010000124.1:0-14439 GCA_043773025.1 Archangium sp. | reverse complement strand
GCGCAGTCGAGGGGGCACTTACCGCCCGAAGGCGAGGTAATCCCTCGACTCCGCTCGGGATGAACGGTGGGCGCTCCTTATTTCGATCAACCCTGTCGGGGTGAACGGTGATCGTGACCTCTCGGGGTGAACGGTCAGTGTCGCGGGTCGCACGCCGCGCGCGGGCTGAGCACTTCGATACGCGCGGGCACGGCCGCGTTCGTACCCGCGGTCAGCTCCTTCACGTAGTTGCACGAGCTGCCAGCGAGCCTGGGCGTCGAGTCTTTCGAGACCGCCTCGACGATCAGCGCGAGGTCTTTCCCCAGCGGCACGTCGATGAGCGACACGTCTTGCGTGTTGGGAGAACCCGCGACCAGCACGATGGGGAAGGTGACCGACGGGCCTTCTTTCCCGGTGCTGTCTTTGAGCTTCACGAAGCGCGTGACGTCGACCTGATCCTTGATGCAGGTCTTCTGCACCGCGACGCAGTCGAGCGAGGTGCCCCTGGTCACCAGTGAGATCTGAAACGCGCTGATGTCGTCGAGCAGCCCCGCGGTCACGTAGAGCTCGACGGGAAAACGCAGGCCCGTTTCTTCAGGGCCACAACCGGCCAACACCAGCAGCACGGCGACGAGCTTCTTCATGGGGTCCCGTCGATCTGGATTCTCACCGGCAGCGTCGCGGTCTGATTGCTGGTCGCCAGCACCACGATGCCGGTGGTCGCCGCGGCCGCGCCCAGGCCGATACCGATCCACAACCACGGGCTCTTGTAGAGGGGCGTCGCTTCCACCACGAGGCTGGTGGGGGTCTTCCGCGCAGGCACGCGGAAGGTGAGCGGGTTGTAGGGGTCGCCCCGGCCCGCGAGCCTTCGCTGCGCCGCATCAGCGACCTCGACGTAGTACTCGACCTCGTACGACTGATCTTCCGAGGGCACTTCGAACGCAGGCACGGTCGCCGTGTAATCGGTGCGGCTGATCTTCCCGCGCGCGAAGTCGATCGAGCTGAAGCTCTGCACGCCCGCGCGCCGGTAGAACACCTTCGCCTTCGCGCCCAGCGCCATGTCTTCGATGCGCGCCTCGACCACCACCGCTTCACTGCCGGTCGCTTCCGTCACCGGGGTCACCGTGAGCGTGACCGGGCGAACGCGCCGCTTGCGGATGTCTTCCTTGATGCGCGCATACAGCGCGCGGATCTTCGGAGGGGCCGATTTGGGCAGGTCGTAGTCAGGCCGCGCCTGAAGCAGCTTCTCGAAGGCGTCGCGCGCGCGGTCTTCGTTGCCCAGATAAAGGTGAGACAGCCCGAGCAGGCGGTACAGCTCGGCGAGCTGGTCGTCGGTGAGGTCGGGCTGGTCGATGCCCTTCTCGAGCGTGCGCACCGCGTCTTCGAAGTCGCCCTCGTCGACCTGCTGGGCGGCCTTCACCACCGCCTCATTCTTCGGAACGACTTGCCCCAGAAGAAGAGGCGCGTCAGCAGGACTGGCAGCTTGCGTCGCCCCCGCAAGGCTCAAGATCACGAAGGTGAGCGCACGCACGGCCGGGAGTCCTACCACACCGTGTTTGACTCGCCTCGTCATCCTCATGTAGGTTCCGCCCCCTTTCGCAGGTGTCTACATAAATGCTCGTAAAGATTGAAGAAATTCAGGAACCGGGGCTCAAGAGAACCGAGCCGATCAAGGCCGACGTGCTGAACTCAGCACTGGCGGACTCGGAGGGCTTCGCCCTGGTCTCCTCGTCGCCGCTGTCTGCGAGCTTCAAGAAGGTCTCTGGCCGCGTGTTCGTTCGGGGTGGTTTTTCGGCCGAGCTGACGTGCCCGTGCAGGCGGTGCACGACCGACGTGCCGGTGCCCATCACGGTCGAGTTTTCGCTGCGCATGGTGCCTGAGGCGATGGCGCCCCGGGCCGACGCCGACCCGGCCGCTCCTCCGCCGAAGCGTACCAAGCAGCAAAAGAAGGAAGACGACGGGCAGTCGCCGACGGCCGCGTCGTTCGAATTGGATGAGATCGACGCAGAACCTTTCAACGGAAAGACGATCGATCTGGACCCGGTCGTACGTGAGCAGGTATTGCTCGCGCTTCCGGTGTCGGTGTTGTGCCGCGATGACTGCAAGGGGTTGTGCTCCACCTGTGGGCAGGACCTGAACGAAAAAGCGTGCAGTCACGGCAAGGTGAAAGAAGTCGATGTCCGCTTGGCGAAGTTGAAGGACATCAAACTGAACTAGCAGTCGAAAGGATGGGCAGTTTCCATGGGTGTTCCGAAGAAGCGTACCTCCAAGATGCGTCGCGACATGCGCCGCGCAGGCAACAACAAGCTCAAGGCGCCGATTCAGCTCAACGCGTGCCCCAACTGCGGTGGCGCTACGCAGCCGCACCGCGTGTGCCCGGCTTGCGGCTTTTACAAGGGCAAGAAGGTCTTGACGGGTACTGCAGACTGACTTGTTGGACCCAAAGTTGAGAGCAGACATGCCTGGTGAGCGTTCCGCGCTCTCCGGGCATTCGTGCGTCCGGTCTCTTCGGGCTGCGTCACGCCGTTCCCAGCCCTGCGAAGAACGCTACGCGGTGACAGTGGCTGCGCTTGTGGATAAAGGGCCGAAATCGTGACGCGCGCACAGATCATCGGAACGGGTAGCTACGCCCCCGAAAAGATCATGACCAACCACGATCTGGCGAAGATCGTGGAGACGTCTGACGAGTGGATCTTCGAGCGCACCGGCATCCGGCAGCGGCACGTGGCGGCTGAGGGTGAAGTCACCTCTGACATGGCCCTGCAGGCCTCGATTCGCGCCCTCGAGATGGCCAACACCCGCGCCGAAGACCTCGACTTGATCATCGTCGGCACCATTTCCCCCGACATGCCCATGCCGGCCTGCGCCGCGTTTCTCGCGCACAAGCTCGGCGCGAAGAAGGCGTTCGCGTTCGACGTGTCGGCGGCTTGCGCCGGTTCGCTCTTCGGCATGTCGATCGCAGCTCAGTACATTCAGTCGGGCGGCGTGAAGCGCGCGCTGGTGGTGGGCGTCGAGCTGCTCACGCGCATCATCGACTGGGAAGATCGCAACAGCTGCGTGCTCTTCGGCGACGCGGCGGGGGCGATGGTGCTGGGGCCTTCGGAAGATCCGAATCGCGGCATTCTCTCGACGCACCTGCACACCGATGGCGCTCAGACCGACATCCTCTGCATCAAGGGCGGTGGCTCGAAGCACCCGACCAGTGAAGAGATGATGAAGCAGAAGCTGCACAAGGTCTCGATGAACGGCCGCGAGGTCTACAAGTTCGCGGTGCGCGCGCTGACCGAGGCCGTCAAAGAGGGCCTGGCCTTCAACGACATGCAGGCCGACGCGGTCACCCACGTGATCGCCCACCAGGCCAACATTCGCATCATCGACGCGGTGCTGGAGCGCCTCGAGATTCCGCGCGCGAAGGCCTGGCTGAACATCGACCGCTTCGGCAACACGTCTTCTGCGTCACTGCCCACCACGCTCGACGAGGCCAACCGCGCGGGCAAGCTCAAGCCCAACGACACCATCGCGATGATGGCCATCGGCGCCGGCATGTCGTGGGGCAGCGCGGTGGTGCGCTGGTGAGTACGGCCTTCATCTTTCCCGGGCAGGGCAGCCAGTCGGTCGGCATGGGCAAGGGTCTGTTCGACGCCTACCCCGAAGCGAAGGCCATCTTCGACGTGGCCGACGACGCGCTGCACGAGAAGCTGTCGACGTTGTGTTTCGAGGGCCCGGAAGACGCGCTCAAGCAGACCGCCCATACGCAGCCGGCCATCCTCACCGTCTCGGTGGCTGCGCACGCTGTTTTCACCAAGCGCAGCTCGGTGACGCCTGCGTTCGTGGCGGGCCACTCGCTGGGTGAATACTCAGCGCTGGTCGCCGCGCAGGCGATGACGTTGCCCGACGCGGTGCGTGCGGTGCGCGCGCGTGGCATCTTCATGCAGGAAGCCGTACCCGCAGGCATCGGCGCGATGTCGGCCGTGCTGGGCCTGGCCCCCGACAAAGTAGCCGAGCTCTGCGCGCAGGCCGCCATGGGTGAAGTGGTCAGCTGCGCCAACTTCAACGATCCCTTGCAGACGGTGATCGCAGGCCACGTGAAGGCCGTCGAGCGTGCGGGCGAGCTGCTGAAGGCGGCGGGCGCCAAGCGCGTGGTGCCTCTCCCCGTGAGCGCTCCGTTTCATTGCGCGTTGATGCAGCCGGTGGTGCCTCGGCTCAGCGACGTGTTGACCGCCTTCAAGAACCCCATCGTTCCAGTGGTGAGCAACGTCGAGGCCGCTCCGAATGGTGAGGGCGCGCGGGTCAAGGAGCTGCTCCTTCGCCAGGTGACGGGCTCGGTGCGCTGGATCGAGAGCGTGCAGGCCATGGAAAAGGCCGGCGTCACCCGGATGATCGAGCTGGGGCCGGGCCGGGTGTTGGGCGGGCTGGTCAAGCGCATCTCCAAGTCGATCGAGTGTTTCAACGTCGAAGATCCCGCCAGCCTCGACAAGACGCTGGCCGCGCTCGGGGGGGCCTGATGCAAGACTTCTTGAACAAGGTTGCGTTGGTCACGGGCGGTTCACGCGGCATCGGCCGGGCCATTTCAATCGAGCTCGCCAAACGGGGCGCGAACGTGGTGCTCAGCTACGCGGGCAACGAAGCGGCCGCGGCCGAGACGGTGAAAGCGATCGTCGACTCGGGCGGCAAGGCGAAGGCGATTCGGTTCGACGTGGCCGATTCTGAAGCGTGCAGCGCGGCGGTCGAGGGCGTGGTCAAGGAGTTCGGCCGTCTCGACGTGTTGGTGAACAACGCCGGCGTGGCCATCGACGGCCTGCTGATGCGCTTCAAAGACGACGACTGGGACAAGACCCTCGACACGAACTTGAAGGGCGCCTTCATGCTGATGCGCGCCGTCTCGCGCCCGATGATGAAGCAGAAGGGCGGGGCGATCGTGAACGTCTCCTCCATCGTGGGCGAGATGGGCAACGCGGGGCAGGCGGCCTATTCGGCCTCGAAGGCGGGCCTGCTCGGCCTGACCAAGTCGATCGCGCGAGAGCTCGCCAGTCGCAACATCCGGGTCAATGCAGTCAGCCCCGGCTTCATCACCACTGACATGACCTCGGCGCTGTCGCCCGAGCTCAAGGAAAAGATGTCAGCGGCCATTCCATTGTCTCGCATCGGGAACGCGGAAGAAGTCGCCGCAGCCGTGGCGTTCCTCGCATCCGATGCGGCCTCGTACATCACGGGCGAAGTTCTGAAGGTCAACGGCGGCATGTACATGTAGTTTTTTTCGGCCGTGCCCTGTGGTACGCGCCAACCGAAATTCACACCCCCGCAGCACCACACCGATAGGAAAATCTTCAAATGACGGCCACCAACATCGAAGCCAAGGTCAAGTCGATCATCGCCGATCAGCTCGGCGTGTCGGAAGACGAGATCAAGATGGAGTCTTCGTTCATCGAGGACCTCGGCGCCGACTCCCTGGACATCGTCGAGCTCGTGATGGCGATGGAAGAGGAGTTCGAGATCGAGATCCCCGACGAGGAGGCCGAGAACATCAAGGCCGTCGGTGACGCCATCAACTACATCAACACCCACAAGAAGTAAGGGTGTCGAACCGCTGAAGCGTCAAATCGCCCGGGGAGAACCCGGGCGAGTCGTTTCAAGGCTCCATTTCACCTCATCCTGGAGGTTGCGATGAACGCTCCTCGTCGCGTCGTCATTACCGGTACCGGTCTTCTCTCTGCGCTCGGCACGGGCACTGAAAAGAATTGGCAGGCGCTCCTGGCTGGAAAGTCGGGCATCGGCCGCATCACCAAGTTCGCCCCCAGCAAGCTCAAGGTGAACATCGCCGGCGAGCTGAAGGACTTCGTGCCGACCGACTTCCTGGAACACAAGGAAGCCCGCCGGATGGACCCTTTCTGCCAGTACGCGCTGGCTGCGGCAGAGATGGCGATGAAGGAGAGCGGCATGCCGGTTGGGCTCGAGAAGCCCAACGGCTACGACCCCGAGCAGGTGGGGGTGATCGTCGGCTCTGGCATCGGCGGGTTGCAGGCCTTCGAAGAGGGCTACGCCGCCGCCCTGGTGAAGGGCTTCGATCGCATGTCGCCTTTCTTCATCTTGAAGATGATCTCCAACATGGCGCCGGGTCGTATTTCCATGCGCTACAACTGCAAGGGCGCCAACTGGGGCCCGGTCTCGGCGTGCAGCACGTCGGCGCACGCGATCGGCGAGGCCTTCCGGCAGATCAAGTGGGGCGAGCTCGACGCGGCGATCGCCGGTGGAGCGGAAGCGGCCATCACCCAGATGGGCATCGGTGGTTTCGAGGCCATGCGCGCGTTGTCGGAGCGCGTCGACGACCCCGCCACGGCGAGCCGGCCCTTCGACAAAGACCGCGACGGCTTCGTGATGGGCGAAGGCGCGGGCATCGTGATCCTCGAGGAGTACGAGGCGGCCAAACGGCGCGGCGCGAACATCATCGCGGAGATCACCGGCTACGCGGCCAACAGCGACGCTCACCACGAGACGGCGCCGGCCCCCGAGCACGAGGGTGCGCAGCGCTGCATGCGTGCGGCGCTCAAGTCGGCGAACCTGAAGCCGGAAGACATCGGCTACATCAACGCGCACGGCACCTCGACGCCGTTCAACGACCTGCACGAGAGCAAGGCCATCAAGCGCGTCTTCGGGGAGCACTCGAAGAAGGTGATGGTCTCGTCGACCAAGTCGATGATGGGCCACATGCTGGGCGCGTCGGGCGGGGCAGAGGCGATCATCACTGCGCTGGCGATCAAGCGAGGCGCGATCCCCCCCACCATCAACCTGCACAACCCCGACCCCGAGTGTGATCTCGACTACGTGCCCAACAAGGCGCGCGAAGTGCGGGTCGACGCGGCGATGTCGAATTCGTTCGGCTTCGGTGGCACCAACGCGGTGCTGGTGCTGCAGCGCTGCAATTGAGTCGGGGACTGGTGGTCACAGCGGTGGTGTTCGTGGCGGGGTGCGCGACGCCCATCAGCTTCGACCAGGCCAGGCAGCGGGTGTTGTTGCGAGCGTCGTTCGAGTTCGCGTGCCCGCCCGACAAGCTGGGCGTGCAGGAGCTCTCGTCGGATGAGTCGGGCATGGTGTACCTGGGCGTCTCGGGGTGCAACCGGCGCGCGGTGTACGTGCGCCTCGATACGGGAAGTGGCGCTTTGTATTTGAACGACACCGTTCCTCCGACCGAGACGCGCGCGTCGGACGTGGTGGCGCCTTGAGACTGGTGATGCTGGGTCTGGGTCTGGGTCTGGTGCTGGCCGGGTGTTCCACTCCGATGGCGCAGCTCAAGGTCGAGCTGGGCCGGCGGGCCTCGGATGCGCTGAGCTGCCCGGAAGAGAAGCTGAAGTACCAGGAGCTGGATCGGTTGATCAGCTCGACCAGGGTGAAGGTGTCTGGGTGCGGGCGCGATGCCACCTGGAAGCTGGTCGAGAGCCGGTGGACCCGCGCGGCTGACTCCGAGCCGATTCGGTAACCGTTCGCCTCGAGAGCAGTCGAGATGCCAATTGTGGGGCGAGGCGGAAGTACTCCCTCGACTTCGCTCGGCAACAGCAGGGAACCGGCTTCGCCGGCGATTTCTTTCCGAAGAACAACCGGTCCTCCTGAGCGAAGTCGAAGGAGCACTTTCTCCTCGCGCAGCAAGTGGCATCTCGACTTCGCTCGATGCGAACGGTGTGGGCTGTTCCTTAGGAGCGGAGTCGAGGGATGACCTCTCCTTCGGGCGGCAAGTGCGAGACCGGTGATTGGATTCATTTCTATTTCCGCCAACCCTCGCCGCGCTGGCGCAGGGCGAGGGAGAACACTAGGACAGAGGTCATGGCCACCATCGCGATTGCTTCGGATCATGCAGGCGTAGCCCTCAAGGCTGAGCTGGTTGCAGAGCTGGCGAAGCGCGGTCAGCCCACGCTCGACCTGGGCCCATCAGACACCTCGTCGGTCGACTACCCCGACTACGCGACGAAGGTGACGGCGGCGGTGACCGATAAACGCGCGAGCCTGGGCATTCTGATCTGCGGCACGGGCGCGGGCATGTCGATCACCGCGAACAAGGTGCACGGCATTCGTGCGGCGTTGTCGCACTCCGAGTTCGAGGCGCGCATGGCCCGGCAGCACAACGACGCCAACGTGTTGTGCCTCGGCTCCCGCGTGACGGGTGGCTCGCTGGCGATCGAGATCATGAAGGCGTTCCTCGAGGCCTCCTTCGAAGGGGGCCGCCACGCCAAGCGGTTGGAGAAGATCACCCAGGTCGAGGCGCAGCGATGAGACACCTCTTGCTGGGCGCGCTGCTGCTGGGCGGCTGCCGCACCGAGATTCAGCCGATCGTGAAGGGTGAGGGCCCGGCCGCCAGGCGTTCGCCCCGCGGCCCCGCCGAGTGCCAGGTGCACGACTTTCCCACCGCGAGCGAGGTGCCTTCGGGCGCGAAGAGCCTGGGCTGGGTGAAGGTCGAGCGGAAGGAGAACGACGAGGCCACCTTCATCGCGCTGCGCGCCAAGGTGTGCGACATGGGCGGCGACGCGATGAGCCAGATGCACTGGATCCGCGCGTCGGGTGCCTCCGTGGCCGACCCGCCGATCGAGCTCGAAGGCAACGCTTGGTCGATTCCCTAGAAGAAGACCTGCGCCTGAATGCGCAGCTGCAGGCGGCCCGCTCCTGCTTCGTCGAGCCAGAACAGATCGGTCTGCAGCTTGAGGTCGTGCTCGAGGAACATGAGGTTGATGGTGCCTCCCAGTTCCCTCACGCGCTTGAAGGCGGGGTCGGTGGCGCCCAGCGGCTGCGTGTCGCCATACCGCGCGGCGAGCTCGAGCCAGGGCGTGAGGTAACCGCCCAGCTGGGCGAACCAGCCCCAGCCCGAGCGTGAAAACTCGGTGACCGTGCCCTGGGTGACCGAGTCGGTGTCGGCTTGGCGCCAATAGATCTCCGAGAGCAACGAGAGGCCCTGCCACTTCACGTGCACGTCGCCCGTGGCGTGCGTGTAGTTGAAGGTCGCGAACTTGTACGGCATGCCGGTGGTGCCGCGTGGGCGGTTGGTGGCGAGGTTGCGCGCGGCCGCTGCTCCGAAGGCGATGCGGAACTTTGGATCACGATCGGGATCACCTTCGAGCTTGTCGTCGAACGGACCCAGCGGGCTGTAGCGAACGCGGCCCCCGTACAGCAGGCCTGCGTTGGTGCCGATGCGGTTGCGGCCGTCACCCCCGAAGACGCCCAGCGCGTACCGCAGCCGGCCCCCCAGCCCGAAGAGATCCTCGGAGTAGGCGACCAGGCCCACGTCACGATCGAGGTTCAGCTCGCCGGTCACGGTCGATCGATCGACGAACTGCTGGGCGCTCGACGAGACGACGCGCTGCACGTCGAAGGGCACCTTCATCTGACCCAGGCGAAACGAGAGATCCCTCAGCTTGGCCCACTGCACGTTGAAGTCGCGCAGCACGTTGGGTGCGTCGGGCTCCATGTCGAGGTTGGCGAAGGCCAACTGCAGGTTCATCGAGAGCTGCCAGGGGAACTCACCCTTGATGGCCAGGCGGGCCCGGCGAACGAAGATCGCGTTCTGACGCACCGCCATGCTGCCTTCGGTCGGGAAGACCGAGAGCGCCTGCACCTGCACGCGGCCGCGCAGGTTCAACTTCACGTCGCCCGACTTGAAGGTCACACCCTCACCGAACTTCGCGGTCACTTCCGCCTGGAACCTGTCTTCTGCCTGGGGAACCCCCGCATCCGGTGACGGGAGGCGGGCTGCGCCTTCATCGGCCGGTTCAGCGCTGAGGACGGCGGCGAGCAGACACCACAAGGGCATGGCCGTGATTTAGCGGCCTTCTCGTATGGAAGGCGAACCACTTGAGAACACGGGTTTTTGAGGCTACGCGCAGGGCATGGAGAACACCGCCACGCTCAAGCAGGTCGATCCCGTCATCGCCGAGCTCATTGAGTCGGAGACCCGCCGCCAGGAAGAGGGTCTCGAGCTCATCGCCTCGGAGAACTTCGTCAGCCCCGCGGTGCTGGAGGCGGTCGGCACGACGCTCACCAACAAGTACGCAGAGGGCTACCCGGGCAAGCGCTACTACGGTGGCTGCGAAGAGGTCGACAAGGTGGAGCAGCTCGCCATCAATCGCGCCATTCAGCTCTTCGGGTCGCAAGCCGCCAACGTGCAGCCGCACTCTGGCAGTCAGGCCAACATGGCCGCATACATGGCGCTCATGAAGCTGGGCGACACCATGTTGTCGCTCGATCTCAACTCGGGTGGCCACCTCACGCACGGCGCCGCGTTCAACTTCTCCGGCAAGCTCTACAAGACCGTGCACTACGGCCTGGTCAAGGAGACCGAGCAGATCGACTACGCGCAGGCCGAAGAGCTGGCCAAAGAGCACAAGCCGCGCCTGATCGTGGTGGGCGCTTCGGCGTACCCGCGCATCATCGACTTTCCCAGGTTCAAGGCGATCGCCGATTCGGTGGGCGCGGCCTTGCTGGTCGACATGGCGCACATCGCAGGCCTGGTCGCCGGCGGGGTGCACCCGTCTCCGATTCCGTACGCAGACGTCGTCACCACCACCACGCACAAGACGCTGCGGGGCCCGCGCTCTGGCCTCATCTTGATGAAGGAGCAGTACGCGAAGACCATCAACAGCCAGGTGTTCCCCGGCATGCAGGGTGGGCCGTTGATGCACGTGATCGCCGCGAAGGCGGTCGCCTTTCACGAGGCCCTGCAGCCGAGCTTCAAGGTGTACGCCCGGCAGGTGGTCGACAACGCGAAAGCGCTGGCCGAAGGTCTCCAGGGGCAGGGGCTGCGCATCGTCTCGGGCGGCACCGAGAATCACCTCATGCTGCTCGACCTGCGCCCCAAGAAGGTCTCGGGGAAGGTGGCGGAAGACGTGCTCAACCGCGCGGGCATCACGGTGAACAAGAATCAGATTCCGTTCGATCCCGAGAAGCCCACCGTCAGCTCCGGGGTGCGCGTCGGTACGGCGGCCATCACGACCCGCGGCATGGGCGTGCCCGAGATGGCGAAGGTGGCTGCGTTCATCGGGCAGGCGCTCGATCTGCACGCCGACGAAGCGGCGCTCGCGCGGATCCGCGGCGAGGTGAAGCAGTTCACGAAGTCTTTCCCGCTCTACCAATCGCGCCTCGAGAAGAGCTGACCGATGCGTTGTCCCTTCTGTGCCGCTGCCGACACCCGGGTGATGGACTCTCGCGATTCTGCCGAGGGCACGATCATCCGAAGGCGGCGTGAGTGTGAGACGTGCAAACGGCGCTTCACCACCTACGAGCGGGTGGAAGAGCTGAACCCGCTGGTGGTGAAGAAAGACGGGCGCCGTGAAGGGTTCGATCGCGACAAGCTGCTCGCGGGTCTGAAGAAGGCTTGTGAGAAGCGGCCGGTGTCAGTCGATCAGGTGGAGCAGTTGGCCACCGAGATCGAGCGCAAGCTCCAGGAGATGGGCGAGAAAGAAGTGCCTTCGACCACCATCGGCCAGATGGTGATGGAGCGCCTGCCGCTGCTCGATGAGGTCGCCTACGTGCGCTTCGCGTCGGTGTACCGGAGCTTCCGCGACATCGCGGAGTTCATGGACGAGCTCAAAGACATCCTCCAGGCGCAGGCGAAGAAGGCGGCTGACAAGCCCAAGGGCAAGGGTTGAACGACGCGGCTGCCATGGCGCTCGCCATCGCCCAGGCCGTGAAGGGTCTGGGCCGCACGCACCCGAACCCCGCCGTCGGCGCGGTGATCGTCAGGGGTGGCCGGGTGATCGCGAGCGGGTATCACGCGAAGCTCGGTGGTCCTCATGCCGAGGCCGTCGCGTTGTTGAACGCGGGCTCGAAGGCGAAGGGCGCGACGCTCTATTCGACGCTGGAGCCGTGCAATCACCATGGGCGCACGCCCCCGTGCAGCGATGCGATCATCGCCGCGGGTGTGAAGCGGGTGGTCTACGCGTCGAGCGATCCGAACCCGCTGGTGAATGGGAAGGGTGTGCGGCGGCTGCGTTCGGCGGGCATCGAGGTGGCGGCGCACGTGCTGAGGGAGGCGGCCGATTCGCTCAATCAGCCGTTCCTCAAGGCGATGAAGACCGGGCTGCCGTGGGTGACCGCGAAGGCGGCCATCACGCTCGATGGCAAGCTGGCCACGTCGACGGGGCGCTCGAAGTGGATCAGCTCTGAGGCCTCGCGGAAGATCGCTCACCAGTTGAGAGACGTGGTCGACGTGGTGGTGGTCGGCTCATCGACCGTCATCGCCGACGATCCGCAGCTCACCACGCGGCTGGGGAAGAAGGGCACGCGCAACCCGATTCGGTTGGTGCTCGACCCCTCGTTGCGTACGAGCCCGAAGTCGAAGCTCTACGATACGAAGTCGGCGCGCACGATCGTCGCGACGCTCGAGCCTGCAGAGTCACGCGCGGCGGGGGCGTTGGCGAAACGGGGCGTCGAGGTGTGGTCGACGCCGGGCTCGAAGGGCTCGATCGACCTGCAGGCCTTGCTGCGCCGGTTGGTGAAAGAGGGCGCGCTGCACGTGCTGGTCGAGGGTGGAGCGGCGGCGCATCAGTCGTTCCTCGAGGCGCAGCTCGTGGATGAGGTGGTGTTGTTCGTCGCCCCGAAGCTGTTCGGGCACTCGGGGCTGACCTGGTCGGGTGCGCTCGGTGTTCAGGACCCGGCGAAGGCGCTGCAGTTCAAGACGATCGATGCGGTCAGCGTGGGCTCTGACTTGATGATCACCGCTCGGCGCGGGTGAACAGATCGGGCGTTGCGGCAGAGAACGCGAGGGCCAGAAACGGCGTGCCGACCATGTACCGCTCGTGCGTGTAGAAGAGCACGGCGAGCTGGGCGCTGACATCTCGCCACGCTCCCCATTTCGGGGCGCGCAACATGGCGACGGGCCCCACGCGGTTGAAGAAGCTGTTGGGGCCCAGGCTCCAGGCGAGCTCATCCGCGACGCCCACCAGAAGCTCGGGCCGACGGCCCTCCGCGTCGAGGACGGCGTAGAGGAGCGCTCCACCGCCGCTGATCACCGTGTCGCTGCGTGTCTGGGCGATGCCGTACAGCTCGTTGACCCAGTACTGCCCCGGTGAGTTCATGAGCCACTGCTCGCCTCGAATGCTCCCCACGGCGATGACCGGGCCCACGCGCCCCATCACCTGGGCCTCGAGCCAGAAGCGGTGGCCTGACGCGGGCACACCCTCGTCGACGTGCTCGAAGTAGATGGGGTGAAAGTCGCAGCGCGTCTCGCCTGCGGTGAGGGTGTTCAAGTCAGCGCAGTCGGTGGGTTGGCGCAGTCGGCCCATCGCGCCGAAGTAGCCGACGAAGTGGTAACCGCCCGACAGCTTCAGGAAGGAAGCGGGTTGAAAGTCGACCTGCGCGCCCGCGTGCGCGAACACAGGCGAGACCTGAGCGGTGAGCGCGAGGGTCAGCGAGTTGTCGGCGAGGAACTCGGAATCAGAGAGGTAGAGCTCTCGTTTCGCGCGCAGCTTGAGGTCCGCGAGCATTCCGAGGCGCTGCAGGCTCAGGGCGAGGTGACCTTCGCTCGCGAGCTCCCAGGCGGGTGGGCTCTGGACGATGACGGCTTCTTTGGCGATCTCGGGTGTCGTTGGTGAGGCGGCCAGCACGATGAGCAGGAGAGGGGACATGCGGCGCCCTCGTGCAAACCCGGGAGCAACACCGACTCAAGGGATGTGGAGGGCTTGAGGACAGGTGGGTGTGCAGGGCGTCGCATGGCTGTGCAGCGTGCTGCACTCGTTGGCGCGGGCTCACTCGACCCCGTTCCTGTTCTTCACCGGCAAGGGCGGGGTGGGCAAGACCCTCGCTCTCCAGCGCCACGGCACTGGCTCTCGCTGAGGCTGGAAACGGGTGCTGCTGGTGAGCACCGACTCGGCGTCGAACCTGGCGCAGATGCTGGGTGTGCCGCTGACCATGCCCGCGGGGCAGGGCGCTGCCGCCATCAACCCCGACCGGGTCGCCCCGCCGCTGATACGCCTGCAAGACCCCGCGCTCACGCGCGTGATCCTGGTGACATTGCCGGAGACCACGCCGGTCTCGCAGGCCGCCGCGCTGCAGGAAGATCTGCGGCGCGCGCGCATCGAGCCCTTCGCGTGGGTGGTGAACCGAAGCCTCGCCGGGTCAGGCACTCGTGACCCGCTGCTCTTGGCGCGCGTGGCCAGCGAGCAGCGTCAGTTCGCGCGCATCGCCGGCGGTCTGGCCTCGAGGATCTTTCGAGCCGCACGCCTGACGGCAGCATGTTCGCAGCCAAAGCCCCGGGGAAGGCGGCGGGGATCGTGTTCTATCTGCGCTCGCAGCGGGGCTGGCCTCTCGACTGCGGGCAAGGATTCTTTCAGGAGCAGGTGAGGGCCGGTGGTCTCCTTCAGGTCGTGTAACCCCTGTTGCTACGCGTGAGTTTGCCCGGTTCGGTGGACACCAAGTGTTGTTGTCACGCAGTCCGGACCATCCGAGCTGCTTCTTCCGTCGTCGTGCTGCCGTTTGTTCAGCTTA
>JAYVFP010000123.1:0-14467 GCA_043773025.1 Archangium sp. | reverse complement strand
GAAATGACTCCAATCACCGGTCTGCCCGAGCGCAGTCGAGGGGGCACTTACCGCCCGAAGGCGAGGTAATCCCTCGACTCCGCTCGGGATGAACGGTGGGCGCTCCTGATTTCGAAAAAACCCTGTCGGGATGACCGGTGTGAACGCGGCCAACCGACCAGCCTCACTCCCAATACTTTTCACCCGCCAAAGCGCGAGCGAGCACATCACTCATGCCGTGCGACAACACCTTCGGCACTTCCCCCACCGCGAACGCCTTCACCTCGAGAATCTCGAGCGGATTCATCGGCGCCCGCACCGGCTTCGACACCTTCGCCGCCACCACCATCGTGACCGCATGAAACCGCGGGTCGCGCTCGAACCCTGAATACGCACCCAGCAATTCCCCCGCCTCCAGCAGCTCCACGCCCGCTTCTTCCATCAGCTCGCGAGGCAGGGTCGAGCGCAGCGTCTCGCCCCACTCGAGCGTCCCGCCCGGCAGGCACCACTCCCCCGTGTCACCGCGACGAATGAGCACGAGCTTCCCGTCGGGGTCCCTCGCGATCGCCACGAGCCCGACCACCGGCCGGCGCAGCAGATGACGCGCAGTCTCCTTCACCAGACCCCAAACAGCCTTCGGCAAACGCATGCGAGCCTTCTACCTGCTCTGCGCTGTGCCGGTGAGTTCCCCCCGACGTTGGTGGGTGCTGGCCGGCTCGAAGTACGCGCTCGTGATGAAGCGCTGATTCACTGCAGCCGGCGGCAATCGGCGGAGCAGCCATCGCCCCCCACCGTGTTTCCATCGTCACAGACTTCACCCGCATCGAAGCGGCCATCACCACACGTGGGCACGCTGCAGTCAGTGCGGCAGGCGGCCGAGGTGTCGAGCGCTTCGATGGTGATGGGCTGCGTCATGGTGAGGGGAATGCGCATCGCGTCGTCGCAGGCTTCCTGGTTGATCCACACCAGGCCATCGCCACACCTCGCCGCCACACACGAACTCAGGCACGCATCGGTCTCGATGAAGTTGCCATCGTCGCAGGGCTCGATGCCGGTCTGGACGAACGAGTCTCCGCAGCGGGCGAGGCGGCAGTTCTCGACGCAGCCATCTTGATTGCTGCCGTTGCCGTCGTCGCAGGCCTCGACGCCGATTTGCTGCGAGCCGTCGCCGCAAATCGCAGGAAGGCAGCGGGTCGAGCAGGCATCTGCGTCGTTCGGGTTTCCGTCGTCGCATCGCTCGGGAGCTTCGGTCACGCCGTTACCGCAGCTGGTCACGGTGCAGTTCACGTTGCAAAATCCACCTGCGTCGGCCGGCCCAGGGCCGGGGTCGCACAGCTCGCGGTCGCGCCACACCACGCCATCACCACACCTGGCGAAGTCGCAGCTGGTGAGGCACCCGTCGGCATCGTCGGGGTTCCCGTCGTCACACGACTCGCCCGGGTTCACCACCCCATCGCCGCACACCTGCTCGCGCACGACACCCGCGGGGACCAGCGCGGTCCGCCCGCACCCGGTGAAGAGGAACAACCCGACGAGCACGCACCGCATCGCCACACCATAGCCGGGTGAGGGGCCACCTAAGGCAACGTGACGAGCAACTCCGAATCCAACGTCTCTGACTCGCGAGGCTCCACCTTCGTGTTCTTCATCTTCATGCGGGCAAAACACCCCTCCATCACCCCGGCCATGAACGCGGACGTGCTGCCATGGACGCCGTCGATCCTGATCAGCACCTGCTGGGAACTCTGCCAATCGACCTTCACCGACGCGCCCTGCAGCCCGGTGGTGATGAACCCTGGCACGCGGCCCAGGAACCGCCTGGCGCTCATGAAAGGCAGCATCGAGGCGATCATTCGCCCGACCAGCGTGTGAAAGTACCCCTCCACGAAGCGGTACCCGAGGTGTTGCCAGGCCACCGCGCGGGGCTGCCCGGGGTAGAGCTCGGCCGAGGTGACGTCGAGACACGCGACCCACACCCCGATGGGATAGCTGGTGCGCTGGTGATCGAGGTCGAAGCCGTTCTCTCGCAGCCGCTGCTTGAAGGCGCCCTCCGGCTGGAGCGCCTGCATGTAGAGGCCCTCGAACATGCTCTGGAGCGCGACGACTGCGGGCATGTGCGCACCATGCCTGAGGGGCAGACTACACACATCTCGATTTGCTCCGCACCCCATGAGGAACGAGGATTACTGCCACATGAATTGGGTCACTCCGCCTCGGCCAGCCGTCCGCTTCGCTCCCGTCTGTCTCGCGCAGCCTTCGGCTGCTGGCGGCTCCGTTTCATGATCAGCGCTCTCATCCTGTCCTCGCTCCTCGGCGCCGGACCTCTGGCCGGTACTGAAGTGGAAGGGGCCCTTCAGACCTTGCGCCGATCCTTCCTCGAAGAGGGCCCAGACCGGGTCGCCCGCACCGCGACGCACCGGGTGATCTCCCATCAAGACGGCTCGCTCGAGCTGCAAGGCGAACAGCCGCTGCGCATCTCTCTTCAGTCCGTTCAGCGTGAACGGGGTGCGCCGTGCCGCGCCGAGCTGATCAACCGCCGTGTCGAGACCACCACCGTCACTTCCCTGCGGGCCTGCGGCGTCGAAGAGCGGTGGACCAACGAACGCCCGGGCCTCGCGCACGCCTTCGTGGTGCAGCAGGCCCCGCCGGGTGCAGGGGGCCTGACGGTGCGGCTCGCGGTCGAAGGCCCGTGGCATCACCACGATGATCGCGGTCACGTGTTCAAGGGCCCGGGCTCCGCTGCACTGCTTCGTTACGGCAATGCCTTCGTGGTGCGCGAGGGGCAGCGCGTGCCCATTGACGTGGTGCACGTCGAAGGTGGGCTCGAGCTGCGTGTGCCCCGCGCGCTGGTCGAGGCGAAGAACGCGTTCCCGATGACCATCGATCCGCTGCTCTCTGCTGAAGTGCCGCTCGACCCGGTCCTCACCTTCAACCCGCCCCCCACCTCGGAAGAGCAGCCCGCGATCGCGGTGAACGGTGTCGGCGTGGCGATGGTGGTGTGGGTCGACGGCCGCCGCCAGGTGAGCACCGACATCTTCGGGGCGCGCTTGAACAACCTCGGCATGCTCATCGACGCCGCGGGGCTTCCCATTGCCGTGGGTCCCGGCAATCAACAGCGGCCCACCATCTGCGCGACGGGCAACTCATTCTTCGTGGCGTGGGACAGCCCGTTGCCCGACGGCGGCTTGCAGGTGAAGGCACGGCCGGTGAGCGCAGCCGGTGCCCTCGGCGCGGAGTTCGACATCGGCCCCGGTTCGCAGCCCTCCGTCACGAACATGAATGACGCGGGCGTCTACCTCGCGCTGGTCGACACCAATTCGATCGTGCAGATCATTCCCATCAGAGGAAACGTGGTCGGCCCCGCGGTAGCGAGGAGCACGAGTGGCAATTTGGAGTTCTCCGCCCACCCCGTCATCGCCTCGTACCAGTCGACCTGGTTCGCCGCGTGGGAAGGCACCGTTCCCGGCGACCCCTTCAGCTTGATCAAAGGCATGTTCAGCGGCGAGCAACCTCGGGAAATCGTATTGGCCGACCTGTCGCTTCGGTCTGCGCGGCGCGTGAGCGCAGCCCTGAGTCCCGGGTCGACCGGCGTCGAGGCGCACGTGTTCTGGGAAGAAGGGGCCGACGTTCACGGCAAGCACCTCGACATCAACAGTTCATTCTCGTCGTCCTTCGACTTCGTCGACGTCAGCAGCCCCGCAGTGGTGTCGAGCACGTCGCAACTCGGAGCGCGCCCGGTGCTGGGGGTCATCGCCGGCAACTCGGTGCGACTCATCGATCTCAACGACGGCGGCGTCAGCGGGTTCATGGTGGGGCCACGCTCCAACGAGCTGGTCCTGGCGAAAGGCGCCCAGCTCTTCGGTGCGTGGACAGAGTCTCCCTTCGCTGGCGGCGACGTGAGGGGGGCGGTCGTCGGTCTGGTGCCTGCCAACACCACGGCCACTGCGGTGTCGCGGGCGGCCACGGCTCAGCGCGGCTCGCAGGTGGCGCTGCGCGATGGCCTCGACGAAGGGCTCGCGGTCTGGGTCGAAGGCAGCAATCGCATTCGGTGCGCGAAGGTGCGCGTCGACGCCAATGGGCTGACGGTGGGCCTGCCCTACACGCTGCTTGATCTGCTCTCGCCCATCGAACACCTCGAGGTCACCGCTTCAGGTTCGGACACGACGTACCTGGTCAGCTGGCGCACCCTGGCCGGTTCCGTGAGTGCCCAGTTGGTGACGGTCTCCAGCGGCATCGGTTCGCCGTCGACGGTCAGCCAAGCGGGTGCCAACGCGGGCCCTGCAGTCGCATGGGATGCGCAGAACGCCGCGTTCGTGATCGCCTGGAGTCGGGCAGAGAGTTTCGCCTTCGAGGTGATGTCGCGAACGATGACGCAGACGGGAATGCTGTCGATCGAACGCAGGCTTGCCCCTGGAGAAGCGAATGAGCTCGCCCTCACCTGTCTTAGCGGGCAGTGCCTGGTGGCGTACGAGCGGCCCAATCAAATCGTCGAGGCGGTGCTCATCGACTTCCAGGGCGTCGTTATGTTGGTGCGCACGCAAGCGACCCAGCCCGCGGTCGCACACGATGGTCAGAACTTCTTCGTGGGCTGGCGCGCGGACAACACCCTCAAGTTCGCGCAGATCGACGCCGTCACGGCCCTCGCGACCGATCTGCAGTCAGGTCCGCGCGTGAGCAGCAGCAACACGGTGGGGCGCTTCAGCATGGCGTCGGCGCAACCACCGGTCGTCTCGTGGAGCGAGCTTTCCGCGGACGAGGTGAGCAACGTGTATTTCAACCGCATCGACTTTCAGGGCGTCTCGCAGCACGTGGCGTTGGGGTTTGCGCCCTCCGTCTCCGCGACGGGAGCGCAGGCCGATCCACGCGGTGTGGTGGTGTACCAGCGCTATGTGGCCGCTGACGGCCTGCAGACGGTGCGCGCATTCGGCAGGACGTTTTCCTACTCGGTTGACGCGGGGGCGCCTGATGCAGGAGGCCCCGACGCGGGCTCTCCTGATGCGGGTCCCGGCTCATCGGATGCGGGTGTTGATGGAGGCATGGCGGCTGACGGCGGCCCGATGATCTTCGAGACCACGGGTTGCACGTGTCAGTCAGGTTCGCCTGGGCCGCTGGTGCTGCTGCTGGGCCTGTTGGCATTACGGCGCCGCCGCCCGGCGTGAGCCGAATGACCCGTTGGAATCCTGCTTTCTGAGAAAGAGAAAAGAACACCACCTCCCTTGTGACGGCGCTGCCGGCGCGACTACACCGCCGGTCTTCCCTGGGAGAACTCATGACCAACGTTCGTGGCGTGTGCATAGGCGCAGTGATTTTCAGCGGTCTGTTCGGTTGCGGCAACGCGGTGGAGGCGCCTTCGAATCTGCGCATCTCTGCGACGCAGCCCGGGCAAACCCTCTCGGCGGCGAGCAACGGCAGCTCGCTGCAGGTGGTGGCTGACTATCTGGGCCGCACCACCACCGGCCTGCGCCTCGAGCAGTCGAGCGTTTCGGCTGATGGCGTGAAGCACGTTCGTGTGGTGCAGGAACTCGGCGGCGTTCGCGTCGTGGGCGCCTCTGCCCGCGCGGCGCAGCTTTCTTCAGGCGAGCTGGTGCATGTGATCGACACCCTGGTGGCTGATCAGACGATCGCCGCGCCGGTGCTGCCTGCTTCGGAAGCGCTGCGTCTCGTGATGGCCCATCACGGGTACACGGCCAGCCCGCTCGTTCAGCGCGGGCTGACCGGCAACCTCACCACCTTCGAGCCGACCGCCGAGCTGTACGCCGCGCCCACCGTCGAGCGCGTCGCGTTCGTCGGCGCCGCGGGCCGCGTGCAGAGCGGCTTCGAAGTGCAGACCTGGAGCCTGGTGAAGAACATGCTGCACCACACGCTGCTCGACGACGCAGGTCAGGTCGTCTCGGTCGAGCTTCGCACCAACAGCGACGCGTACAACGTGTTCACCGAAGACCCCTCCAAGGGTGGCCAGACCGTCGTGCAGGGCCCAGGCGCTGGCAACGCGGAATCACCCGCGGGCTGGCTCTCAGGCGCGCAGTTGAGCACCAACGCGGTGGGCAACAACGTCAACGCGTACCTCGACGCCGATGGCAACAACCGCCCCGATCGCGGCGGCACGTCGATCCTCAACGGGCAGTTCCTCACGGCCGCTGACCTCACCCAGGCGCCCGGCACCACCAACAACCGCGCGGTGGCCGTGCAGAACCTCTTCTATTTGAACAACGTGGTGCACGACGTTCTCTACCGCCACGGCTTCACCGAGTCGGCCGGGAACTTCCAGACCACCAACTTCGGCAAGGGCGGCGCCGCGGGCGACCCGGTGCAGGCCGAAGCGCAGGACGGCAGCGGCACCGACAACGCGAACTTCGCCACGCCGGCCGATGGCAGCAAGCCGCGCATGCAGATGTACCTGTGGACCGGGTACGGGGCCACGCACGAGGTGGTCGCCAATGGTGTCACCTACGCTGCGTCGAGCGCGGAGTTCGGCGCCGCGCTCACCACCACCGGCATCACCGGCCCGCTCGCGCTGGTGAACGATGGCGTCGGCGTGGGCGCTGACGCGTGCGAGGCCATTCCCACCTCGCTTTCCGGCAAGGTCGCGCTCGTGCGGCGCGGCGGCTGCGCCTTCGTGGTGAAGGTGCTGAACGCGCAGACCGCCGGTGCGACCGCGGTCATCGTGATGAACGACCAGGGCGGCGATGCGCTGCTGGCGATGGGCGGAACCGACCGCAAGGTGCGCATTTCCTCAGTGCTGGTCAGCCAGAACAGCGCGGCGGTCATCATCAACGCGGCCAGCGCGACGGCTCGTCAGAAGGCACAGCAGCCCCTGATGGTCGACGGCGATCTCGACAGCGACATCGTCTTTCACGAGTTCGGTCACGGCCTGTCGTGGCGCATGATCGGCGGCATGAGCGGCAAGCTCGCTGGCGCGATCGGCGAAGGCGCCAGTGACGTGGTGGCCTTCCTCGTCAATGGCGATGACCGCATCGGTGAGTACTCCATGGGCGACGCACGGGGCATTCGCCGCGCCCCGTATGCGGGCTACTTGAACACCTATTCCGACGTGACGGGCGCAGGGGTGCACGACGACGGTGAGATCTACGCGGCAGCCATGTGGCGCCTGCACGAGCTGTTCGTGGCCAACAACGTGCCCAACGACACGCTGCTGACGCTCTTCGTCGACGGCATGAACTACACCCCTGCGACGCCGGCGTTCGAGCACATGCGCGACGGCATGCTGCAGGCCTCGAGCAACCGCGGTGGGCAGCACAACTGCCTCATCTGGAAGGCGTTCGCGCAGTACGGCATCGGCGTGGGCGCCAGCGGTACGGCCACCTCGACCGGCGTCACCATCGTGGAGTCCTTCACGGTGCCGGCTGCCTGCCAGCCGTAAGGCGTTAAAGCCCCTGACCTTCTTGGGAGAGGGTCAGGGTGAGGGCCTCAAATCGGCTCTGACAAGCGCTGAGCCTCACGGGGGCAACGCTCACGCAGACCTCGCTGGCGCTCAGGACCGCGGATGACGATGCCAGCGAGTGCTCTTCCCGCATTCCTGGTCGGCTCGTCTGTTGCGGAACATACAATCGACGCCAAAAGATTGGGCCTTCAATGCGGCAGGCTGCGAAGAACGGCCTCGATTGTACAATTCGAAACACGACGCCCTTCGACCTGGTCACATGAACATCTGCGGCAGAAGTCGAGAGGCCTGCTCGTGACGAGCAAGGCTCGATGACCTTCGACACCACGCGCTTCAAGGCCAGGCCGTGCGCCCCTCACCCCGACCCTGCGCTACCGGGTGCGCTCGAGCTCTGCGTGGAAGATCGCCTGATCACCGCTCGACACCTCGAGGATCTTCCTCTGCGTGACGAAGCCACGCGCCTCGATGATCAGCGTGTACTTCCCCCGGGGAACATCCGCCGAGAACCGCCCATCTGGCTTGACGGCGACTTTCAGCTTGAGCTCCACCACCCGCACCGTGGCCTGCACCGCGGCGCCGTCCTTCGCGCGAATGAGCCCGCGCAGGGTCGCGCGCACTTCGAGCTCTTTGGGCACGAGCATGAAGTCGAGCGCCGCTTCGGCTTCCGCGGGAACCTGGGCGACCTCCTCCACCTCGGTCAAGCCAGCGGCCTGCACGCTGACCGTCACGGGACCCGGGCCGACCTTCTCGAGCACGTAGCGGCCCTGGGCATCACTCGAGGTCTTCAGCGTCCCCGACACGATGGCAGCGCCGGCAACAGGCTCCTCACCCGAACGAACCACGCCGCGAATACGCCCCGGCCCCGTCGAGACCACCAGCGTCACCGTCACCGACTCGCCCGGCACCTTCACGCCGAGCACGCCGGGCTTGAAGCCCTCCTTGCGGGCCGCCAGCGAGTGCGAGCCGGGCGCCACGTCTGCGAACGAGAACACCCCCGAGTCATCCGTGCGAGTCGGCCGCATACCATCGAGCGTCACCACCGCACCCGCAAGCCCGCCTTCACCCGAAACCACCTTTCCGGTGAGCGTCTCCATTGGCTGCCCTGGCGCGAGCCGAGCGACCGGAGCGCGCATCATCGACACGCCCACCCCCAGCCGCGCCGCGGTCTGCTCCGCAACCCCCAGGTTCGCGACCAGGCGCAAAGACACCACCTCGAAGGTGACCGCAGCACCGAACTGCACGTCACCCACCCGCAGCGCACCCAGCGAGACCTGCGCGCCGCCGGCGAGTGCCCAGCCCTGAAAGCCAGCGATGCCCGTCAGCGAAAAGTTCGCCGGTTGCGCGCGGAAGAACAGCTGCGAGACGAAGAACTTCGAAGGCGACAGGTTGACCGCCAGGCCCAGCGAAGGACCGGTGAAGCCCACGTCTCGAGCCACCGGCCCGGGAGCGATGACCGAACGCAGCTGCAGCCCCCAGCCGAGCTGGCCTTCCAATGACAACCAAGGGGTCGCCAACCAGCGGCCCGCAACGGCGAGCGTGAGCTCCGCACCCGGCTGCGCAATCGCACGGCCCGGCTGGGTCGCGAAGAAGAGCTCACCGCGGGCCTCGAGGTTGGCGCCGAGGAAGTCGTTGAAGAAGTACGCCCCGGAGAAGTGCAGGTTCGAGGGCGCGATGGCCCGCTCGCTCCCTCCGATGCGCACGGAGAGTGAGCCGTCGGGCAGGAACTGTCGATGCTCGCGGTACGCCGCCCCGCCGGTGAGCCACAGCCGCCCCGGGGAAGAGAGGACCTGTGCCTGCGCCGCAGAGGCCACCACCCATACGAAAAGCACGAGGCATCTCACGGCGCCGGGGTCTTACCACGGGGTTGAATAGGTCCTCTTTTCCTGCGCCCGTGAATTCACCTCGAGGTTGTGCGAAGGATCGTCTCTGTTCCCCCATGAGACTCCCGCTCCTTCCCGTCCTGGTGTTGAGCCTCACCCTCGGCGCGTGCGGCGAAAAGCCAATCGTTCCGCCCAGGCCTGAGCTCTGCACCAACGGCGTCGACGACGACGGTGACGGCAAGAAGGACTGCTTCGACCCGACCTGCTTCAGCAACCCCAGCTGCATGACGGTGGTAGAGGACTGCGCGAACACCCTCGACGACGATCGCAACAGCTTCACCGACTGCGCGGATCCCGCCTGCTCGAGCTCACCGCCGTGCCTGCGCCTCGAGCTCTGCGACAACGGGCTCGACGACAACGCCGACCTGTTGATCGACTGTGCAGACCCTGAGTGCCGCGCGGGACCTCGCTGTGGTGATGGTGGCGCTGAAGCACCCGCGCTCTGCAACGATCAGCTCGACAACGACAATGACGGGCGCTCCGACTGCAAAGATGTCGAGTGCGTGGGCCAGGCGTGCGGCACCGGTTGTCAGTGCACCGACGCGGGCGTGAAGGGCGAGTCGAGCTGCGGCGACCTGCAGGACAACGACGGCGACACCAAGACCGACTGCGGCGATGCCGACTGCGAAGGGCTCACGTGTGGGGCGGGCTGCGCCTGCCGAAGTGGGCTGCGGGGTGAAGGCACCTGCGACGACGGCTTCGACAACGACGCCGACACGCTCTTTGACTGCGCCGACACCGACTGCGCCAACCAGGCGTGCGGCATCGGCTGCACCTGTCTGCAGGCGCGCACCACCGAGACCGCCTGCAACGACGGCCTCGACAACGACCGCGACAACGTCATCGACTGCCTCGACCCCGACTGCGGCACCCGCGGCTGCGGCGCGGGTTGCGAATGCAGAAACCTCGCGCGCGCGGAGATCGTCTGCACCGACAACGTCGACAACGACAACGACGGCAACCCTGACTGCGGTGATGCCGACTGCGCGACCCAGGCGTGCGGCAATGGCTGCGTCTGCCGGAACATGGCGAAGGCCGAGACGCTCTGCACCGATGGCCTCGACAACGATGGTGACACGAGGATCGACTGCCTCGATGGGCCTGACTGCGACGGCACCGGCTGTGGTGTGGGCTGCACCTGCACCGGCGGAGCGAAGCGCGAGACGCAGTGCACCGACCGTCAAGACAACGACCTGGATGGCCTGCGTGATTGCGCAGACACGGCAGACTGCAGCGGTGGGGCGAACCTGTGCGGCAACGGCACGGCTGAGACGGGCGCGTCGTGCAGTGATGGTTTCGACAACGACAACGATGGCGATCGCGACTGTGAGGATCTCGGCTGTGCATCGCAGGCTTGCGGCACCGGCTGCACCTGCCGCAATGGGGCGAAAGCCGAGTCGAACTGCGCCGACGGCCAGGACAACGATGGTGACGGGCTGAGCGATTGCAACGACGCTGACTGCGTGGGCACCACGCCTGAAGCGAGCTGCACCGACGGGCTCGACGACAACTGTAACGGCCGCGTCGACTGCGCTGACTCGAGCTGCTCGACGCTCTGCACCGGGGGCCTTTCGATGGGCAAGGCCTGCAGCGCCGCCGCGCAGTGTGCTTCAAGCATCTGCCGCACCGAGAGCGTGACGGGCTGGCCTTCTGGCGCGTGCGCGGGCCCGGTCAATGGCTGCACACTCGACGCGGGTGTCTCGTTTGGTTGCGCCGTGGGGAGCGCGTGCACCACCGACGTGTTCGGCCGCTTCTGCCGTGAGCAGTGTTCTGGCTCGACCTGCCGCGCCGGGTATGCCTGCCACGAGAACACGGCCTTCGAGGCCGATGGACCTCGCACGTGCTACCCGCTGTGCACCAGCGACGCGCAGTGCTCGCGTGACCTGGGCGCGAGCTACGGCTGCAACCTGTGGAGCCGCCGCTGCGAGGCGAAAGACAAGGGCCTGCCGAAGTACGGCGCGGGGTGCAGCACCGGCAGCCCGAACACCACGTGTGAGTCGGGCATCTGCTTGCCGGATCGCGGCGGGTACTGCGCGGGGTTGTGCATCAAGGGTGGCGCGTGCGCGGCGGATGGTGCGTGCGCGGGCGATGGCACGGGTGATCAAACCGGGCGGTGTTTTGATCGCTGCGCGAACGCGGCGGAGTGCACGCGGGGTTCGCCGTATCAGTGCGCGGCGCCCCCGTATGGTGGGTCGAGCAGCCAGGTTTGTTATTGCCGTCGGACTGACGAGCCGTGCACGGCGAACGCGGATTGTTGCAACCCGGGCGTCGGGCCGTTCCCTGCGTGCATCTTTCCTCCGTTCTCGTCGTCGGGGAACTGCGGGTTCTAGGTTTTTCTTCAAATCAACTTCAACTGAGTCTCGAGCCGGTGCGGAGGATCTGCTTCCTCCATCACCCCGCCGCGGATCGCGTTGATCCTCCCGGCCGCCGCGCTGCCCGACAGGAACGCCGACTCGATGTCCGCGCCCAGGCACCAATCACCACACACCGCGAGCCGCAGCTCCTCGTCCCACAGACACGCTTGACCCAGCGGCTTCTCGGTCAGCGCGAACCGCCATCGATGCGCGCGCGTGAACGACGGCTCTACCTTCCGGGCGCCGGTCGTCGCAAAGAACGCATCCATCAACATCGGCACGACGGCCTCCGGCGCGAGCTCCAGGTGGGCGCGGGTCCACGCGGCTGATGCGTGGAGCACCCACGACTCGCCCGCATCCCCCGGGCGCTCCGGCTTGCTCGAGTTCTTCGACAGCCACGAGAGCGGCCCTACGGTCGAGCGGCTCGCGTCCCACTCCACGCCGGGTGACTCGGGGAACTGCACCATCACCGCCCAGCACGGCGCCATCACCACTTCATCCCTCAGCCGCGACGCGAGGGCATACGAGGTCGGGTCGATCAACGCGGAGGCCTGCTGCGAAGGCGTCGCGACCACCACGGCATCGAACTCGCCCAGCGCGTGGTTACCCGCATCGAGCAGCCGCCACCGCGTGCCGTCGCGGGTGAGCCCACTGACCTCGACCCCGAAGCGCACATCGACCTCGAGCAGCATGCGCTTGACGATGGAGTCCATGCCTGGCGTGCCGACCAGCCGCACGAGCTCATTGGCGTGTTCGCGCGCGGGCTCACCTTCGACGCGGCCGCGCCACTGGTTGATCACCCGCTCCTGCCACCACGCGCGCGCCCAGCGGGCGAAACGTTCATCTTTCACGGTGAAGAACTGCGCCCCGTGATCGAACCGAAGCCCACCTTCATGCCGCGTGCTCAACCGCCCACCCGCGCTGCGGCCCTTGTCGAACACGGTCACCACGTGGCCTGCGTCTTTGAGCGTGCGTGCCGCCGCGGCGCCTGCCACGCCGCCACCGATGACGGCGACCGTGAGCGCGCCACCACGCGAGGGCCGGTGCACGCGCCGTTCGTACTCACTGACGTCGAAGCGCAACTTCATCTCTGAGGTGGGCCGGGGGCGCACGGTACCCAGCACCGGCACCTCGGGCGAGAACGGCCGGTCGAGCCCGCCCAGGCACCACAAGATGCCGCCGTACGAGGCCGGGTCGCGGCCATCGAGGGCGTAGCGGTGATTCAAGTCGAGCAGGGTGGTGAGCGCCTCTTGCGCAGTGCGGGTCCACTCGAGCAACGCCTTGCCCCAGGTCATGCGCACGTTGTTGTGCAGCTCTCCGTGGGTGAGCAGTTGGCGCTGCGCCGCATCCCAGAGCAGGTCGCCGGTCTGGGCGCGGGCGAGCTGCTCGGCTGACGGCAGGTACGTGCGGCCGTCACGCTCGTGCGCCCGCAACGTCTCTCGCGCCCACGCGGGCAGCACGTCGATGGTTTCGTGATGAGGGTGGTGCAGGCAGAAGTGCCAGCTCAGCTCACGCCACACGAGCAGCTCATCGAGAAACTTCGCCTCAGGCTCGACGGCCCGGGCCTCTCGCGCCACGAGGAAAGGAGAGAGATGCCCGAAGTGAAAGTACGCGCTGAGCCGGCTGTTGCCTTCCTTGATGGGGTCATTGCGGTCCTTCGCGTAGCGGGCGAACTTGCCGTCGCGAAACGCTCTCCAGCGCGAAAGGCCCGCGACCAGGCCGCCCGGCGTGTGATGCACCGGTGAGACGGTGTGATCGATTTCACACGACGCGACGAGCTCGGGAATCGAGGCGCTCTGCAGGTCGAGTGGCGTGAACGGCAAGTCGGGCAACCACGCCGGGCCTGTCGCGACCTCCTTCCACTCGAGGCCGATGCGCTCTTTCCACAGCGGCTGCGCCTGTGCGCGAAACTCGAAGGCGCGGTCGACCGGCTTCTTCACGAGCCACATGGGCGCCACGCACGAGGCATCGACGCGCCACAACGGCACCACCTTCGCGACCTCTGCATCCCACCGCAGCAGCGGCTGCACCGGCATGAAGTCGGTCACCACCAACGCGGCGCGTTTCGCCAACTCGAGGAGCACGGGCGCACGCTGATCGCCGCGCTCGAGATGAAACGTGTAGCCCAGGCCGCGTTCAGCACACGCCCGCTGCACGTCGCGCGCGCCTTCGAGGATGAAGGTGTGCAGGCGATCGTTGGCGTAGCGGTACCGCTCAGACAGCGCGTGATAGATGAAGACCGGTTTCCCCAGGGCAGCGGCGGCGGTGAGGGCGACGTCGAGTGCGGGGTTCTCGGTGATGCGCGCGGCGATGCGCATCCAGTAGATGACGCAGTCGCCGTCACGGGGGGCGGGCGCGTTCGGTTCGAGTCGCTCTTGCAGATGAGCGGGCAGCATCATGGGCCCTGGGAATCGAAGCCAACGGGCGCGTCGACCTCGATGGATTCGCCGGTGTGGGAGCAGCTCACCTCGTGCGCCTGGGGCCCGCGCAGGTCGTCGTTCGGGCTGCACTGAATGCAGCAGCCAGAGCCGCGATGAAGAGCACAGCGGAGGGGAGACGCGGAAACAGCACACATCCTTCTTACAGATCTCCCGCGTACCTGCGAAGTGATGCGGGGTGGAGACGGCGGCCTTGAAGCGCGTGGTGTTCTGGTTGGCTGAAGCGTTGCTCATCCCGGCCGGGCCTCTCGACTCCGGGCGTCGATCTTCATGTGACCAGGTGCGGCCGGGACGACTTTCCCAGCCGTGTTGCCGCTGATGACACGCGTGAGTTTGCCCCGGTCTGGTGGACACCCCGTAACTGGGGCAGAAAATGAAGATGAACATTCGGAAGGCGTATTCGGACGAGTTCAA
>JAYVFP010000122.1:0-4675 GCA_043773025.1 Archangium sp. | reverse complement strand
ATCCCGAGCGGAGTCGAGGGATTGCCTCTCCTTCGCACTGCAAGTGCCCCCTCGACTGGGCTCGGGGAGACCGGTGATGGAACCCGATTCCTATTTTCGCCAACCCTCTCGGGCTGAACGGATTTCGGCCGGTTCCGTTCGTGCCGAGCGGAGTGGAGGCACCTCTTTCAACAGCCTCCTTTGGGGGGAGAAAGTCAGAGCTTGTAGCCCTGCAGCAGCACCGAGCCGATGGCGAACACGCCGTACGGCACCATGCCCGACGCGCCCGCGTAGTCCTTCACCAACCGCTGGCCGAAGAACAGCGAGACCACGTTCAACCCCGCGAGCGCCGCGCCCACGAACGCGATGGTCGAGTTGCGGGTGATCAACACCGTGAGGCACCCCGCCGCGCACACGATGCCGGCGAGCACCTCGAGCGCCGTGATGTTCAGCAGCAGGAACGTGCTGAAGCGCGCGAGCGGCGACTTCGCGAAGTAACCCCCGATGTATTCCTTGTTCCCCTTCCAATCGAAGACCTTGTCGAGACCTGACTGGAGAAAGAGGATCGCGAGGAAAGCCGAAGCCAGCGTCTGCGCAACCCACAGCGGAAGGGAGTTCATGAGCGACGCGAGCGATAGCACGGCCTGCCTTCACCGGGTTCTGAAGACCGCGAGCCCCTGGAGCGCCGCCGTGATGAGCGCGCCAAGCCCCGCCAACGCGAAGAGGCCACCCAGCACGAGGCCCACCCGCCCGCTCTTCTCGACCTGCGCGCGGTAGTCGCCCACGGTGCCGCCGCGAAGGACCTGCGCCTCGAGCGCCAGCCCGCTCACCACCTTGCCCTGCACGGTGACGGCATCGGAAGGAGCAAAGCCGCTCAGCCGCTCTTTGCCCGCGGTGACGGTGCCCGGGTCGGCTTCGATGGTGCGCGGTACGTCAGACCACGTGGCGTCGGGGGCGAGCTGCACGCGCACGGCGCCGCTCGACGTCTCGAGCTCGAACGGTGGGGCCTCGGTGGCCGCGGGTTCGAACGAAAAGCGGATGTCGTTGCTGCCCGGCGGGTTGCGCCCTTTGGCGACCTCCCGCTGCAGCAGCGCAAGGCCCTCACGCAGCACGGGGGTCGATGCGGCGAGGCGCCCTTCGACGAGGACTTCGGTGCCGACTTCGAGGGTGGAAAGCCCCCGCGCGTCGACCACCTTCAGGCTCGTGACGGGGCTGGGCGGCGCGCTCCAGGTGGTCCACGCGGTCCACAGACCCACGAGGAAAAAGATCAGCCCGAAGCTGCCGAGGAAGAGCGGGGTCTGGAGGCGAGGGTCCATCTGCCCGGAATCTGACAGATTTTGGGTCTCTCTCAATCCCTGAGCAACTTCGCCCGCTGATCCCCGATACTTTGAGTGCCCATGTCCACCACCATTCGCCGGAACCCCGTCAGCACCCTGTTCAAGACGGTTCAGAACACCGCCGCCACCGTTTCCAAGGCCGTTCAGAACACGGCCAGCACGGTCGCGAAGAACGCGAAGAAGACGGCCACCACGGTGGGCAAGGGTGTGCAGAAGACCGCGCACCAGGTCGCGACCAAGACCAGGGCTGCCGCGAACGCAGCGAACAACGGCCTCAAGCAGGTTCGCGCCGAGACCAAGAAGGCCACCCAGGAGAGCGGCTGGCAGACCTGGAATTCCAAGTTCGAGGCCAAAGAGGGCAAGGTCGAGATCGGCGGCACGAAGGGCTTCGGCAGCAAGATGGACGAGGCGCCGACGCTCAAGAGCAAGAGCAGCTCGCGCTGGGTCAATGAGCCCGAAGCCAAGACGGTCAAGGAGAAGGCGAAGGCCACCGGCAAGGAAGTCCTCAACTCGGTCGGCGTGAAGGTGTTCGACCCCGAGAAGGCCAAGTTCGAGAAAGACTGGGACGCGACCAGCATCAAGACCAAGCGCGTCGACTCGAAGGCGGTCGACACGAAGGGTTACGACCACGGCTACCGCGTGCTCTCGGCTTTCGCCGACGGCAAGGGCAACGTCACCATCGGCAAGTCCACCAACATCGAGGGCAAGATCGAGGCGGGCGCGGTGCTGGTGCAGGGCGCCATCGAGGGCAAGACGAAGCTCGGCAAGCATGTCGACCTGACGGGTAAGGCCGAGGCCAGCATCGCCGTCACGGGCTCAGCCAGCGGCTCGGTGCGTGTCGACCTCTTCAGCAAGAAACCGACGGTCAAGGTGAAGGTCGGCCTCGATGCGTTCGCTGGCGCCAAGGCGTCGGTCGAAGGCCGCGTGGGCAACGATTACGCGGGCGTCGGCGGCAAGGCCGAGGCGTGGGCGGGCATCGGCGCGAAGGCAAAAGTCGACGTCGGCATCGAAGGCGGCAAGTTCAAGGCGAAGGTCGAGCTCGGCGCAGCGCTGGGTATCGGCGGCAGCTTGAGCTTCAGCGTCGACGTGAACTACCAGAAGGGCATCGACGCGGTGGTGGGCACCGGCAAGAAGGCCGTGGCCAACATCAAGGCCGCGGGCTCGGCGGTGATCAACGCCGGCAGCAACCTCGCCAACAAGGCCAGCAACGCGGTCAGCTCGGGTTGGAGCGCAGTCAAAAGCTGGTTCTGAGACGCGCTCGGCTAAGCTCGCCGCATGTCATCCATCAACGAACTCCTCGACCGCGGGGAGCGTGACGGCGCACGCGCCCTGGCAGAGAAGACGCTCGCGCAGAAGCCCACCGACGGTGAAGCGCTCTCCGCGCTGGCCCGCCTGGCGCTCGAAGACGGTGAGGTCGAGCTCGCTCAGCGCCACCTCGCGCGGGTGCTCCCGAAGGAACGCAGTCTCTTCGAGGTGCAGCTCGCCGAAGCGATGGTGCTGCAGCTCTCGAGCAAACCAGACGCGGCCCGGCATGCGTTTGCCGAGCTGACGGCGGCGTACCCGAAACGCTCCGAAGGGTTCTTCGCCCTCGGCATTGCGCTGCTCGAAAAGGAAGACGCCAGGGGCGCCGAAAAAGCGCTCGCCACGGCGGTGCAGCTGCAGCCCAAACACTTTCTCTACCGCTACCGCCACGGCGAGTCGTTGGCCCAGGCCGGTCGCATGGCCGACGCGGCTGAGGCGCTGATGAAGTGCATCGAGCTGCGGCCCGACTTCGTGCCCGGCTACCTCGCGTTCGCGCGCCTGCTTTCGGCGACGGGCCAGGCCGACAAAGGCCTCGAGATTCTGAACGCGGGGCTGGGCGCCATGCCCACCGAGCGCAAGCTGCTGGCTGAGCTGGCCCGCCTCAAGCTGGTGGAAGGCGACGTCGAGGCGGCCCTGGCGCAGGCCGAGAAGGCGGAAGGCGGCGCGCTGGGCCTCGCCGAAGAGCTGACGCGCAGCAACGCCAACGACGCCGCGGTGGTCTTGTGCGACGAGCTCGAGAAGCGCGGCAAGGGCTCGGCGAAGGTGTCGCTCATCAAGGGCGTTGCCCACGAAGGTTCAGGGCGGACCACCGAAGCGCTGGTGGCCTACGCGGCAGCGATGAAGCAAGACCCGTCGGATTGGTCGGCTGCGAACAACCGCGGGCTGCTGTTGCTGGAGAGGGGCGAGCAAGCGACGCTGACCGAAGCGAAGGCGAACCTCGAAGAGGCCGTCTCGCGCGCTGCAGGCAAGGCGCCCGACCCGCTGCTCAACCTGGCGCTCTGGTACGGCCGGCAGGAGCAGTGGGCGGAAGGCATCGCCAGCGCGCAGAAGGTCGTCAGTCACCCGAAGGCAGGTGCGCTCAAGGCGCAGGCCGAGAAGATGGTGGCGTCGATGCAGCAGGCCTCGAAGAAGGCATGAGCGCGATTCGCGCGGTGCTGGCGCTGTTGGCCGTGCTCTTCGGTGGCGGCTTTCTGGTGTTGCTGTTCACCGCGGCACGTACGGCCCAGCGGTTTCGCGCGTGGCGTTCGTGGAAGCGGGTGCCCGCCGTGGTGACGAGCCTCGACTGGGAAGCGCGGCCTGAAAGTCAGGGCGCGGTGCTGGTGGTGTTCGAGGCCGAGGGGCGCATGTCGACCGCCCTCGACATGGGCGCCGAGCACCACCGGGAAGATGAACGCGAGGGTTTGCTCGAGCGTTTTGCGGTGGGCACGCGGCACGAGGCGTTGGTGGACCCATCGGGGTCTGCGCCGCTGCTGGTGACCGGGCTCATTCAGAAGCCGGTGGTGCCGTTGATCATCGGCAGCATCTTCTTCGTGCTCTCGAGCGTGATGGGCACGCTGGCCTGGTATCTGGGTCAGCCCGGCAACCTGCTGGCCCGGCTGCTGGGCTGACCTCAGCCGCTTCACTGCGCGGTCACTGGTCGGTGGAGAACAACCTGCACTGGGTGCTGGAGGTCGCCTTCGACGAGGTGGGCATCAAGACGCGCAGAAAGATGGCCGGCTGGAGCAACGAGTACCTCGCGCGAACATGCAGGTTGAAGAAGACGCCCTTCGACGAGGCGTCCATCAACGCTCGCGTGCAGCGGCAGCGCAAGGCTCTCGGGCGCGGGGTGACGGTGACGCTGGGCGAGACGTCGTCAGCTGAAGTGATGGATGGTCACGCGATCACGGTGCAGGTGGGCCGCGCGGCGAGCTGATGGGACAGGCCTGCTCTGGGGAAGGCGGCCGGTCTGGTCGCCCAGCTTCCGGTGCGGAAATGAACTGGCCTCTTGGCGCGCGGGCTTGCGGACACGCGTTGAAGCAGGCCTTGAGCAAGTGAGTTTCTGCGCAGGCCGCGAGCTA
>JAYVFP010000121.1:0-43955 GCA_043773025.1 Archangium sp. | reverse complement strand
TCTTGCCGAAGAACAACCGGTCCTCCTGAGCGAAGTCGAAGGAGCACTTCCTCCTCGCGCAGCAAGTGGCATCTCGACTTCGCTCGATGCGAACGGTGGTCGAGGGAGTACTGCTTCGTTCTGCTCCTTCGCACTGCAAGTGCCCCCTCGACTGGGCTCGGGGAGACCGGTGATGGAACCCGCTTCCGATTTCCGCGGTTACTCCACCACCGCCGTGAGCTGGAACGCGCCGCCCGCGAAGTCGAATGAATCGACGACGACCAGGTAGTCACCGGCCGGTAAGTCGTCGATCACCAGCTGCGATGCCCCCGCTGCCCCGGGGAAATCATCCGAGCATCCCAGCGCGTCGCGCGAATCGTTCGGGCACTCCGGCAGCACGTAGAGCGTGGTGTCGAAGCTGGTCCCCGCACCGGCCGTGCTCAAGGTCACCTTCGTCGCACGATTGGTCAGGCGCAGCTTCACCACCGCTTCGGGCCTGCCTTTGGGATCGTTGGTGGAGCACCCCGAAGGCGCGTCCCACAAGCTGCCGCCTTCCGCGAAGCCGGTGACCATTCCGCCCGCGAGCAGAATCGGCGCCGCGGTGCACTGCGCCGTACGCAGCGGGCTCGCGGTCGCGCACTTGTTCATCGCTCCGGGAGTGCCCGGCGAACAGGTCAGGCTCGGTGCACAGGTGTCGAAGCCGCGGATGTCGCACGACTGCCCAGCGTTGCGCACGGGGATCGCCATCGGCGCGACGATCTTCGCGGTGCCCGCGTGACCCGCACCATCACGGGGAATCGCGACCAGCTTGGGCACCTGCTCATCGAGCCCTTCACCCGACTGCAGGCGCAAGAAGAACGCGCCATCGACCGCCAGCTCGAGCGCGTCGTGATCGAACGACGAGAGATCCGGCGTGCCATCACCATCGGAGTCGATGGAGATCGGCGCACCGCTCGCGTTCTGAAACTGGAAGCGGATGGTCGCCAGATCGTCTTCAGGCTCGGTGCCCTCGATGAGGATCGTCGGGCCGCCCGTCGCGTTCCGATAGAACGCCAGCCGGCCGATCTGCGGCGCCAGACCCTCGGCACACGCGCTGGGCATGCCGCGGCAGCCCAGGCCCGGCTCACAGCGATCTTCCACGAAGGTCGAGTCACAGCCCTCACCTTGCGCGCGCACGAGCTGCTCGGTGATCGCCACCACCTGTTCGTCAGACTGCAGCCCCGAGGCGTCGACCAGCGACACGCCCACCTGCCGCACGTCGGCAGAACGGGCGAACACACTGCGAAGCGTCACGCTGCCGGTCACCACCTCGGTGACCCATTTCTTGTTCTCCAGCAGCAGCGAACCCTCCGACGCTTCGGCCAGGCCGTCGTGGTTGGTGTCGATGGCCAGCACCTGCCCGCCAGTCGCGTCGAGCAGCCGCACGAAGACGGCCACGGCGTCGAGGTTGCGATCCTTCCCCTTCACCGCGATGCGGAGGTCTCTGCCCGTTCGCCCCGAGACGCGGGCGTCAGCCGTGGTCAGCTGCGGTGGGTACGCGGTGCCTCCGTCGACCGTCACCATCGAGCTGCCCGCATCCACTTCGCTGACGCTGCCGTCGCTGCCACCGCCCGGAATGATCGGACACCCCGTGAGCACCGCGCCGACCACCAGCCCTGCCATCATGAACCGCATGAAAGACCCCCTTTAAAGTTTTGAAACGAAAATGAGGGGCGGGCAGTGGTGCCCGCCCCTCGTAAGTCGAAAGTTCAGCTCACAGCTCGCAGGTGGTACCGACCGGGGCCGCGCCCGCACCCACCAGGATGTCGCTGCCGTCGCCGCAATCGACCACGTCAGCGGCGCCGCTGGTCTCGATGAGGTCGTCACCGTCGCCGCTGCTGATGGTGTCCAACGCGCTGCTGCCCACGATGCGGTTGGCCGAGACGTTACCCGTCACGGTGCACGCCGTCGCCGTGGCACAGGTGAGGTTCTCCACGTCGAGGCCGATGATCTTGCTGGCCTGCGAAGCCACGCCGCTCATGGTCGCCGTGACCGCCGCGCCGTAAGTGGAGAAGTCGATTTTGTCGATGCCCGCGCCGCCGGCGATGCTGTCAGCGCCTGCGCCGATGCCCGCCGTCGCGCCCATGATGAAGGTGTCGTCACCTGCGCCGCCCGACAGCACGTCGGCCCCCGCGCCACCGGTGATGATGTTGTCGAGGCCGTTGCCGGTCAACGTGCAGACCACCGCGGCGGTGGGGCAGATGAAGTTCTCGACGTCGTCGCGCACCGTGTCGTTCTCGGCGGTGTTGCCGTCGTTGGCGGCGTTCAGATCCATCGTCACCACCACGAGCTCGAGGCGCGCGGCGTAGGTGACCGTGTCGGTGCCCGCTTCGCCGTAGACCGTGTCGGCGCCGGCGCCCGTGCTGGCGAGCAGGCCCATCTCGAAGGTGTCGTTGCCCGCGCCGCCGTAGAAGGTCTGCGCGCCCGCTTCGCCGGTGAAGCTGTCGGCGCCCGAACCACCGCGCACGATCTCTACGTCGACCTTGATGTCGTCGGTCTCGGTCGCCGTCTCACCGTCGACCGCGCCCGCGCCCACCGTGATGGTCACCGCCGCCGAGCGGCTCGCGTAGGTTACGGTGTCGCCCGTGCCCCCGCCGCCGTTGTAGACGTCGCCGTCGCTGTTGATGCTGCCGCCGTTCATCGTGTCGTTGCCCAGGTCGCCGTAGAACGTGTCGTTGCCGTCGCCTCCGGTGAGCGTGTCGTCGCCCGCGCCGCCGTAGACGGTCAGCGCGCCCGGGAAGGCCGCGCCGCCCGTGCCGTACGCGCCGCTGAGCGCGTTGAACACGTCGTTGCCGCCGCCGAGGCTGAAGGTCTTGGCGATGCTGCCCGAGCCCGTGACCCGAATGTCCTTGAACGCGTCGATGTTGAACGCGATGTCCATCGCGAGCGCGGTGCCGCCGACGGTGAAAGTGTCGACGGCGGTGCCCACGCCACGAATCTTGAAGACGTCGGCGCCCGCGCCCATCGCCACGGTGATGCCGGGCGCAGAGACGATGCCCGGCGCGAAGGTGCCGTTGGCAAAGTCGAGGATGACGGTCTCAGCACCCGCGGCGCCCGTGATGGCCACGGTCTTCACGGCGGCCGCAGTCGCGCCGGTCGCGAACACGTCGTTGACCAGAATGTTGCCGCTGACGGCGTGCTTCGAGATGATCGCCGTCTCACCCGACGCGAGCACCACGGTCAGCGTGCCCGTGGCGAACACGGGGGCCGTGCCGAGCGCGGTCAAGGGCGAGGCGATCTCTTCGACGCCCGAGACATCGCCAAACTGTTCGGCCGTCTCGGTGGGACCACAACCAAACAACGAGAAGGCAACGAGGCCTCCCACGACAGCCATCAGATTTTTCCGCATGTGTTGCTCCTTCAGGGTGGAGGCGAGGAGGACGACTCCACGCCGTTTCAGGACGGCTCGTCCCTCCTGAGCAATCGACACGCCAGCGCGCGGGCTGAAGGGCGCCCGACTCGATCTGCGAGGTTGGCGGGTGGATCAGAAAGACCCGGCGGGATCTTCCGAGGTCACCACTCACCCGACCCGCGCGAACGACCTCGCGTCAGCGCCCTGACGCTTGGCCCATGACGATGATTGCCCCGGGCCCCTTCGTCAGGGAAAGTCGCGGCGCGTGAAGGCCCTGTTCCTCGTCATGACGTTGTCGGCCGCTGCCTTCGCGCAGACGGCCCGGCCGCCCGCCAACGCGACCACCGAGTCGTCGCGCCTGGGCGCCGAGTACTTCGTGCAACGCGGCGGCGCCGCGTGGACCTACCAGTTGGGCAAGGGCAAGGGCCGCGTCACCATCGTCAGCTTCCTCGAGTGGCGAGCGCAGGTGAGCATCTCGCTGGGCAAGGTCTCGGGCGGCGCCACCTGGCGGGTCAAAGAAGGCGCGTGGCTCGAGCGCAGCGGCCTGCGTGGTGAACACGAAGCGGTCCTTCTTCCCGCGACGATGTCGCGCGGTACCCGCTGGCAAGACGTGGCGTCGATCGAACGGGGCGGCTTCCGGCCTTCGTCGTTCGAAGTGGTGGCGCTGGAGGCCCAGGTCGAGCTGCCCACCGGGATGATCGTCGAACACTGCCTGGCCGTGCTCGAGATGCCCGAAGGCGGCGGCGACGCGTACACGCACTACTACGCGCCGAACATCGGCAAGGTCGCCGTGCAGGGCCCCGAGGGCTGGGTCTACCGCCTGGTCGAGTTCCGCAGCGGGGCGCGGGGTCACTCCGAATGAGCGCTCCCCAGCTCGCGGCCCTCTGTGCCGTGGTGCTGGCGGGCCAGGGCTGCCGGGGCCTTCATGAGGACTCCCTCAAACAGCGCCTCACCCAGAAACGGTTCTTCGCCGCGCGCGAGGTGAAGAAGCCGCTGGCCGAGATCGACACGTTTCTCCGCTCGCGCCAACAAGACGTCGTTCGCTCCTGGTGCGAGCTGTGCCTCATCAGCGCCCTCACCAACGACGATGGCAGCCGCACCTACTGCTTGAGCAGCCATGAAGAAGAGAGCTGCGTCGTCGCCCGCAGCACGCCTTCAAGTGGCACTTGCTTCGCGCCGGTGCCGGGCGCGCCGTTGCCCTCGGCCCAGGTGGTGCGCTCGTTGTGGAACAACCTCGACTTCGAGGCCTCGATGGCCTCCGAGCTCAGCACCGAAGAACAGGTCGCCGAGCTCGCTGCCGAAGAAGAAGACCAGTTCACCCCGCGGTGGAGCTTCGTCGCCGGCGCCAAGACGGGCGCGGTGGTCTCGTACGATCCGCCCAGCTTCACCTTCGGTGGGCAGCTGGGCTTTCGCTACTGGGGCAGCCTCTTCGTGGTGCCGGGCGCGGTGGTCGAGGTCGAAAGCCTGATTCAGGCGGGGCGCACCCTCGTGACCGCCGGCGCCCAGGGCCGCATCGAGCTGACCTTGTGGACCGACGAGAACGCACGCTTCGCGAACCTGCCCCGCATCAGCTTTCTCATGTCGGGCGGGCCCCTGGTCGGCTTCGGCAGGAACGCTGCCCTCGGAGGGCGCGCCGTGCTCGGCCTGCACCTCATTCATCTGGGCCGCTTCTTGACCCCCTTTTTCTTCGAGCTGGGCTTTCAGGCCCTCGAGGTCGACGAACGGACCGCCACCGGCCTGCGCATCGCCGTCGGCCTGGGGTTCTGAGGCCTGAAAGAAAATCAACGGGGCGGTTTGCCACGGGCCCATTCGCCACTACAAAGCGCGCTCTGTCTTTTGGGGGCAACACCTCATCTCTACAAGGAGCCGAACGATGCGTTTTTCCCGTGCGATGACTCTCACTGCCGCTCTGGCCGCTACTGGCTGTGCCACCACCTACGAAGCGAAGTGGGATGAGAAGCCCACCGCCGCGCCGCCCGCTGCCGAAGCCTTGGCCACCGCGAGCAGCGAAGGTGACGCCGCCTGGGAGCAGCGGGGCGACAAGGCCAAGCTCATCGAGGCGATCACCAAGTGGGAAGCGGCGTTCGAGAAGGCGCCCAGCACCGACATCGCCAACAAGCTGGCCCGCGCGCACTACCTGCTGGGCGACGGCTACTACGTGCTCGAGAACAACGACGAAGGCCGCGACGCGGAATACCAGAAGGGTCTCGACTGGGCGACGCGCTCGCTCAAGCTGTCGGCGCCTGAGTTCACCAAGGCGATGGCCGAGGGCAAGAAGCACCCCGAGGCGATCGTCCTGGCCACCAAAGACTCGGTGCCCGCGATGTACTGGTACGCCACCAACCTCGGGAAGTGGGCGGCCACCAAGGGCTTCGCCACGCGCCTTCGCTACAAGGACGACATCAAGGCGACCATGACGCACGTGAAGTCGCTCGACGAGATGTATTTCTACGCGGCGCCCTGGCGGTACTTCGGCAGCTTCGAGGCCGTCACCGCGGGCCTGGCCGGTGGCTCGCTCGAGAAGAGCGAAGAGAACTTCAAGAAGGCCGTCGAGCTCGCGCCCAACTACCTCGGCACCAAGGTGCTCTGGGCCAGCTACCTCTGCACCAAGAAGCAGGACAAGGCGACCTTCAAGAAGCTGCTCGAAGAAGTCATCGCGGCCGACGCGAAGATTGACCCGGCGATCGAGCCCGAGAACCGCATCGAGCAGGGCAAGGCCAAAAAACTGCTCGCCGAGATCGACGAGAAGTTCTGAGCATCACCAGCGTCCAGAGGTGACCATGCGTTCATTCATCGCCGCAGTCGTGATGTGCGCTCTGTCTGCTTCGGCAGCCGAGCCCGAGTTCGTCGTCAAGCTGGCCACCGTGGCGCCAGAGGGCAGCCCCTGGGCGTCGGGCCTGGTGGAGTTCAAGAAGCGGGCGGAAGAAGCCGGTAAGGGCCGGCTCAAGGTGAAGCTCTTTCTGGGCGGCACGCTGGGGGACGAGAACGACACCGTGATGGCGGTCAAGCGCGGCCAGATTCAGGCGTTCGGTGGCAGCACCGGCGCGCTGGCCTCTCAGGTGCCCGAGTTCAACGTGCTCGAGCTGCCCTACCTCTTCGATCGCGTCGAAGAGGCCGACTACGTGCTCGATAAGATCGTCAAGACAGACATCGCCAAGGCTTGCAGCGATCGCGGCATCGCCTTCGGGTTCTGGAGCGAGAACGGCTACCGCTCGTTCGGCGGCAAGTTCAAGGTCACGAGCCCTGAGGATCTGAAGGGCCGCAAGATGCGCAGCCAGGACAACCCGATTCACCTGGCGATGTACCGCGCGTTCGGTGGTTCGCCGGTTCCGATCCCCACCACCGAGGTGCTCACCGCGCTGCAGACGGGCGCGGTCGATGGGTACGACCAGTCGGCGCTCTACCTGTTCGCGGCCTCGTGGCACACGGCGTCGTCGTTCTACAGCGTGACCAACCACATCTATCAACCGGCCGCGATCGTCTACAACAAGGCCGCTTGGGACTCGTACCCCCCCGAGATCCAGACCGCGCTCACCGAGGCCGGTCTCGCCGTCGAAGGTGATCTGCGCAAGAAGGTGCGCGCGATGGTGCCCATCCTGCTCGAGAACGTGCAGGAGCTCGGCGTGAAGGTCAACGTGCTCACCCCAGCAGAGCTCGCGCCGTTCGTGAAGCTCGGCGCCAAGGCGCGCGCGGACTACGTCAAGGGTGCTTCGAAGAGCGAGAAGGCCCTCTACGAGAAGATGGCCAAGGGCCTCACCGACTTCCGCGCAGGCAAGGCGAAGTGAGCCTGACGGTCACTGTGGGTACGCCGACGCTCAGTGATCGCGTCTTCCGCCTGGAGCAACGTTTCGTCGCCCTCGCCCTCGCCGTGATGGGGGTGGTGGTGTTCTTCGACGTGGTGCACCGGGTGGCTTCACGCGAGCTGACCCCGGTCTGGAAGCTGGCCTGGTGGGTCGGCAGCGTGCTGCTGGTCTCGGGCGCGCTGCAGCTTCGCGGTGAACCGAAGAGCCTGGTGACCTGGGGCAAGGCCGTGGGCGTGGTGATCGCCTGCTGGGCGGGCTTGCGCTTGTTCCTCTTTCTCATCCCCAACGGGCTGGTGTGGAGCCAGACGCTGGGCCTGGTGCTGATGCTCTGGGTCGGCGTCATCGGCGCCAGCATGGCCACCCGGGAGCACCGGCACCTCGCGCTCGATCTGGGCAGCAAGCTGTGGCCCAAACGACTGCTGCCCAAGGTGCAGGGGCTGGGCAACCTGGTCACCTCGGGCTTTTGCCTGGCGCTCGCCCTGCTGGCCTGCGTGAGCTTGAGAGATCACTTCCGCGACTACGCAGACACCGAAGGCGCGGGCGGGGTGTTCCCGGCGATCGCCATTCCCAAGTGGATCGCGTTTGCCGGCGTACCCATCGGGTTCTTCCTGATGACGGCCCGGTTCTTTGCGCAAGCCATCGAGAGCTTCCGGGGCAAGGTCTTAGAAGACGACGCCATGCACATGCTGGGGCTCGACAAGGCTGAAGACGTGCCTGGGGAGAAGCAGCCGTGACGGTCCTGGTGCTCTGTCTCATCGCGGTGCTCCTGCTGCTGGGCGCCCGGCTCTTCGTGGTGGTCGGGCTGGCCACGATGTTTTGCTTCTCGTTGATCCTCGGGGAAGGCCTCGACCCCGACAAGCTGGTGCGCATCGTCAACAAGATGGAGGGGCTGACGACCAAGAACGTCTTCCTCTCGATTCCCATGTTCGTGGCGGCGGGCACGGTGATGACCCGCGGCGGCATGGCGGCGCGCCTCATTCGCATCGCGACGTCGTTGGTGGGTTTTCTGCCGGGTGGCCTGGCGATCGCCTCGATCGTGGCCTGCATGATCTTCGCGGCGATCAGCGGCAGCTCGCCGGTCACCCTGGTGGCGGTGGGCACCGTGATGTTCCCCGCGCTGGTGGCGGCGCACTACCCGCGTGATGCGGCGATGGGCCTGCTGATGACCGCGGGCTCGCTGGGCTGTCTGCTCCCGCCGTCGATCGCCATGTTGATCTATTCGATCAGCGTCTCGGGCTCTTCAGGCGTCGACCCGTCGGATCTCTTTCTGGCCGGCTCGATTCCGGCGCTGGGCATCTCGGGGTTGCTCGCCGTCTATGCCTTCTGGGTGGGGCACAAGTCAGGCGCCCCGCGGCAGCCCTTCAAGGTCAAGGAGTTCGTCGAGGCGTTGCGAGAAGGCGGCTTTGCCTTGTTGCTGCCGTTCATCGTGGTGGGCGGCATCTACTCGGGGCAGTTCACGCCCACGGAAGCGGGCTCGGTCGCGCTGATGTACTCGGTGATTGTCTGCACCCTGGTGCACCGCGAGATGAAGTTCAGCCAATTGGCCGATGCGTTCTCGGAGAGCGCGATTCTGATCGGCAGCTTGATTCTGATCGTGGTGCTGGCGTTCGGGCTCAACGACTTCCTCGCCGAGATCGAAGCGGCCACGCGCATGGGTGTGTGGCTGCGTGAAGCGGGGCTCTCGCCGTTCGCGTTCTTGCTGGTGGTCAACGTGGCGTTGATCGCCATCGGTGCCTTGATGGACTCGGTGAGCGCGACGTTGATCTTCGCGCCGCTGCTCGCGCCCATCGCGGTCGGCGTCTACGGCATCGACCCGGTGCACTTCGCGGTCGTCTTCGTGGTGAACATGGAGATCGGCTACCTGATGCCCCCGGTCGCCACGAACCTGTTCGTCGGCGCGGCGATCTTCAAGGAGCCCTTCGGCAAGGTCGCGCGCGCGGTGTTGCCGACGCTGGCCATCGTGTGCGTCGCACTGGTGGCGTTGATGTACGTGCCCACCATCTCGACGGGTGCGCTCAACTTCAAGCGCGGTCAGCCCGTGTACACGGCGTTTCCGTGGGACGGAAAGTCGGCCCTCGTCGCCGCGCCCGCCGTGGGCGTGCCTTCGAATCCCAGGGGCATGTCGATGGAAGAGATGATGCGCGCGGCCGACGCGAAGCTCGCCGTCGATGGAGGCGCCGCTCCGAAGAAGAAGGCGATGACGATGGAAGAGATGATGCGAGCCGCTGACGAGAAGGTGAAGCAAGACGAAGACGCAGGCCTGTAGTCTCCCTCTCCCCGGAGGGGGTGAGAGGCCGATGTCCCACGCAACGAAGCTCGGGTGTCTAACATGGAGGCCATTCGACCCGCGCCCTGACCTCCAGAGAGCTATTCCTCTTCGCCGAACATCGCCCCGACGCGGAGTTCAATGGCGTCGAAGGGTTCGGCTCGCACGGTTTCTCCCGCCTCTGCGACCACGAGGGCGAGGTACCCCTCACGCTCGTGTCGGTAGACGGTGAGCGTCTTCTTCGCGGGATCAACCAACCAGTAGTAGCCGACGCCAGCCTGGTGGTATCGGCGGAACTTCTTCACGGTGTCTGTCGTCGCGTTCGATTCGGAAACGATCTCGCAGATCCAGTCGGGGACCACTTGAACGGGTCGCTCGAGCGGCATCTCTGGAACGCGCGCCCGTCGCCAGCCGACGAGATCGGGACGGTAGCCGTTACCCGCCAGGGCGATGTCGACCTCCGCGGCGATCCACCAACCTCCGGGTCGCCCTCCACCACCTCGATGGTGATACCAGGGCCGGATCTGCTGCGCGACGTCCAGCTGGGTTCGCCCGTGCTCGTAGTCAGGGGCGGCCTTTTCGATGAACTCTCCATCGATGAGTTCAAGACGCGCTTCGGCTGGTTGCGCGAGCCAATCCCCGAGCGATGCGGGCTGGGGACGTTGGGCCGGGGGCGACATGCGCTCAGTATAAGCAGGAGGTGGCCGGTAAGCCTCGGTGACCATCCGCGTTCATCGCGGCGACGGGCGGAAAGTCACTGCGACCAGAAGCCTCGAACTGCTCGCGGGCGGCGCGGGCGATGCGCTTGCGGTTGTCCCACTTGTTCCGCTCGTCACCCGAAAGCGTCTGCTCGGAGCGCGATGGCGCCTTGAACAGATGGCTCAGGGGGGAACCTCGCCGTCTTGCCGCGTCGCGTGCTCGTACTCTTGCCTACTGCTGCGACTGCGACCACGTGAGGGTGAACGGGGTTCTTTCGCCGTCAATCCGCGCTAGGTTCTTGGTCTCATGCGCTTTGCTCGCCGTACCGTCCTCCAAGCTGCCGCCGCGGTCATCGCGTTGCCCGCATGCCAGGCCTCGCTCACCTCACCTCCGGTCGTCGGCTCAGGCCCGGTGGCCTTCGGTCGCGGCGGGCTGCGCGCGGAGGTCGACCTGCTCCGGCACCGCCTCACGCTCATCGGGCCGAGCGGCAGCCGCACCGTCGGAGGCGCTGGGCTCGAGGTCGGCCGACTCAACGGCCCGGTCGCCGTCGTGGCGCTGGAAGACCGCTTCTACGTCGTCGAGCGCGGCAACCACCGCGTGCAAGCCTTCGACGCGCGCGGCGAGAGCGTCGCGGTGTTCGGCGGCTTCAACTACCCCGGCGGCCTCGCGGTCTTCGGTGACCGGCTCCTCGTGGCCGACTCGCGCAACGGGCGCCTCGTCGAGCTCCACCCGCGCACCGGCGCGACGCGCGTGCTCGAGGGCGCCGCGCTCAGCGCGCCCTCAGGCCTCGCAGTGCAGGGTGAGCGCGTGCTCGTCGCCGACCCCGGGCTCCACCGGGTGCTCGAGCTCGACGCAGACGGTCGCCTCGTTCGCACGCTCGGTGAGGGTTGGGTGCTTCCGAGCGGCGTCGCCGTCGACGCGGAGCACACCTTCGTCGCCGACCCGGCTGCCGCGGAGCTCGTGGTGCTCGACCACCTGGGCCGCCGTCGCGACTCGATTCCCCTCGCGCGCGGCGCCACCTTCGTCTCGCTCGCGCACGACGGCCGCCTCGTCGTCGCCTGAGCGCCTGAGCCGATGCCGTTGGAGCTCCGCACCGTCACCGACGCGACGTTCTCGCCGCACGTGGGCACCGACTTCGAGCTGGTGCTCGAGGGCCGCAGCCCGGTCGCGCTGCGCCTCGACGGGGTGCGCGTATCGCCGGCCACGCCGAACGCCCCGCGCGTCGCCTTCGGGCTCACCCTCTCGACCGCGGAGCCGGCGGTCTTCCCCCAGCGCACCTACAGGCTCCGCCACCCGTCGCTCGGTGAGCTCGAGGTCTTCATCGTACCCTCGGGCCCGCGTGACGGGCGCATGCGGTACGAGATCACCTTCGGCTGAAGGGCGCATCGGGGGGCCCGCTCCCGACCTGATGCAGGTCAGCGGGTGCTGGTTTGCATCAGGTCGTTCCTCCACCGGCGGCCCGCGCGCGCGACCCGGTCACTGCGCGGCGCGCTGCATCAGCCACGAGATGCCGTGCTCGCTGATCTTCACGAAGCCCAGGCGCGCATAGAGCCGGAGCGCCGGGTTGTCGTGCTCGACGTGAATGCTGACGCTCTGCCCTGCGGCATCGGCCTCGTCGAGGAGCGCGCGCAAGAGTTCTGAGCCGACACCCTTGCCACGGAACGCAGGCATCAGCGCGACGTCCACGATGCGCACGTCGTGCTCGCCGCGGTGCACGATGAGCCGGCCCGCGGGCCCGCCGTCGACGAGGATGACGTCGAAGCTCGACCGCTCAGCGTAGTGCGTCGCGTAGTGCTTCGTCTGCGCATCAAACTGCATGCGGATGAAGGCCTGCTTCTGCGCCTCGCTCCACGGCACCGGGGCGAGCTCGTTCTCGCGGGTGCTCGCGTAGAGCTCGAAGAGGAACGCGTCGTCCCCGGGCGTGATGGGCCGCAACGAGACGGCCTGCGTCGGGCTCACTGGCGCGGCGGGAAGACGCCTTGCAGGGCGATGCAGAAGGAGAGCGTGAGGTAGGGCTGCAGGTTGTTGTGCGGCAGCGAGGCGCCCGCGAGGCCGGTGGGCGTCCCCATGCTCGAGGTGCCGCTCGCGGGTGCGAAGGCGCCCAGGCCCGGGGTGGTGGGCACGGCGAAGACGTTGCCGCTGGGGTCGTGCTCGGTGGCCTCGCCGGTGCTGCGCGTCACGACGTGCGTGTGCGCGGGCACCTCGGTGGGCAGCAGCGTCACCATCGCCGTGCCGCCGCTCTCGCCCAAGCTCACCAGGGATTGGCCGGGGCCCTGGCCCATGCCGCGGGGCACGCGGTCCTGGAGGTTTGGCAGGGCGAAGTTCGACACCCCGTTCCCGCCGTACGTCGTGCCGAGCAGCGAGAAGAGCGCCGTGTTCTGCGAGAGCGGCAGCAACTGGCCGTCACAGAAGGCCCAGCCGCTCGGCGCGAAGTTGAAGGGGAAGATGCGGATCTCAGCGACGAAGGGGTCGGCCATGGGCGCGCCTTTACGTGGGGGACGGGAAGAGGCCGAAGAGGCTGATGATGAAGTTCAGGCCGAGGTAGGGCTGCAGGTTGTCGTGCGGCTGGTTGCTTCCTGCGCCCAGCGTGTTGAGCAGCGGCGTGGTGGTCATCGGCGGAAACGGCGCGAAGAGCGGGTCTTCGGCCTGCGCAAAGGTCGCGCCCACGGGCGAAGAGGTGGTCGCCGGCTGCCCGGTCGCGACGAGCGCGTGGGTGTGCTGCGGCACCTGCTGCACGGTGAGGATCAGCGCCTCGACGCCGAACTGCTCCGCGAGGATGAGGCCGTTGCCCTGGTGCACCGGCACGCGGCTGCGGAGGTCGGGGAGCGCGAAGGTGCTCTGCCCGTCGCCACCGTAGGTGGTGCCAATCAACTGAAAGAGCGTCTCGTTCTCGCTGATGGGGAGCAGCCGGCCGTCGCAGAACTCCCAGCCGAGCGGGGTGAAGTTGCCGGCGAAGAGTCGAAGTTCACCAACGTAGGGTTGTGCCATGGCGTGCCTTCAGGTCGGGGAGGGGAAGATGCCCTGCAGGGCGATGCAGAAGTTGAGCACCATGCTCGGCATGGAGTTGGCGTGCGGCTGTGAGCCACCGGCGGGGAGCGTGGTGCCCGACGTCACCGGCGATTGGAGCGCCGAGACGAAGACATCTTTCTCAGAGAGCGCCGCTGCCGAAAGCGGGCCCGGGGCCCCGATGGTGGCCGCCGTGGCCACCGCGGGCAACGCGTGGTCGTGCTGCGGCAGCTCCTGCTGCGTCAGCGTGTGCGCCTCCTCCCCGCCCCGCTGGCCGAGGGTCATCGTGCCCCGGTGCGTCGGCACGCGGCCGCGCAGGTCAGGCAGCGCGAAGTTCACCCGGCCGTCGCCGCCGTATGTGGTGCCCAGCAGCGAGAAGAGCGCCTGGTTCTGGTTGATGGGCAGGAGCTGCCCGTTGCACTGCGCCCAGCCCCTCGGCGCGAAGACGAAGCTGAAGACGCGGATCTCGGAAAGAAATGGGTCGGCCATGGCGGCTCCTTAGTTCGACGGGCGGATGCAGGTGTTCAGCGGGGCGAGGCTCACGCCCATGTCGACCCGCGGTGGCCCACCCAGGGTGTTGGTGGTGGTCAACTGGGTGGCGACGCTGGCGCTCGTACCCTCGAGTTGGAGCGTCGAGCCCGCCACCTCTCCGAGCGCGACAGACCAGGTCGACACGTTGACGGTGTTGCCGCTCATCGCCAGGCAGCCCAAGCCCGTGGCGACTGAGGCGAGCTCGACCGTCCCGAAGGGCGACATGACGGCCTCGAGCACGTTGCCCTGCAGCTCGAGGTCGAGGCGGCCACCCATGCCGCTGGTGCGGGCACGGCCGATGACCGCGCCGCCGGAACCTGAGGTGACGGTGTTGCCTCTGAAGGCTGCCGCGACGCGCGCGGTGGTGGTGGTGTTCATGGTCTCGACCAGCAGGCCCGTGCTCGAAGGCCCGAGGGTGTTGACGGTGTTGTTCTCGACGCGGGCCTGCAGGAGCGCGCCGTCGGCGCTCGAGCCCATGGCCACCGCACGCCCTCCGAAGCGCTGCAGGGTGCTGTTGAGAACGCGCACGTTGACGCGCGAATTGAGACCGTCGGCCGTCACGCGCACGCCGTCGTCGGCGAGCTGGCCGACGGGCGCGTTGAGGGTGGTGTTCAAGACGTCGAGGGTGAGTGTCGCCGCGCCGCTGCCTTCCGCCGCCGCGTTGATGGCGTCGCCGCTGGGGCCGACCGTGATGACTGAGTTGTTGCGCACCGTGACGGTGAGCGTAGGCGACAGCATGCTCACCGCGTCAGCGCGAACGAGCAGGCCAAAGCCCCCGTTGTTCACCGCGGACAAGTTCACGTTGTCGAGGATGAGCGTGCCGGCGTTGCCCGCGGCCTCGACGAAGAGCCCGTCCTGGCCGGTGGCGGTGACCGTGAGGTTCTGCAGCGTGACGGTGTTGCGAATCGGCCCCACGCCCGTCAGGAAACCGGAGCCGAAGTTGAGCGCCTTGTCCCCGATGGCGTCGCCGACGTTGCTGAAGCTCGAGTTGGTCAGTGAGAGGCCGTCGACGAACGAGCCATCGGGCACGCGCAGCACCGAGTCGGCGAGGCTCGTGCTGGTGACACCGTCGATGGCCATGCCCGTGACGGCGCCGAGGTCGAACGCGACCTTCGCGGTGGTGACGGTCACGGACTGCACGGTGTTCGTCGAGGTGTTGCGGGCCAGCACCGCCGTGCCCGTGCTGGTGGCGTTCAGGTTGACGTGCCGCACCACGGCGTTCGTCGCCAGCGTCACGAGGGGGGACATCCCGTTGGCCAACTGGAGCACCGGGCGGGCGAGCATGGTGTTGCCGACGATGGGCGCGGCGTTCGCCAGGGTCAGCCCCGCGGGCCGGCCGAGGACGACCTGGCCGGTCTGCAGCACCGCGTTGACGGAGTACGCCGCGCCGCCGCCCCAGATGAAGAAGATGTCGCCGGGCCCCGAGAGCCCGAGCGCCGTCGAGAGCTGCGGCATCGGCGAGCTCGACCGGCCGTCGCCCGACATGCGCGTGTTGTCGACGTACCAGACGCGCGGCGCGACGAGGCTCACGCTGACGGTGCCCACCGTCGTGGCGCCGTCGGGGTCGCGCACCGTATACGTGAAGGTGTCGGTCACGCTGACGGCGCCGACCGGGGGCAGGTAGGTGAAGGTGCCGTTCATGGCCATCGTCACGGTGCCGCCCCGCGAGGACAGCGCGTCGGAGGCCGAGACGACGAGGGTGCTGGAGGCGCTCTCCACGTCGCTGTCGTTGGCGAGCACGCTCGTGGCGGCGGTGAGCAACGTGTTGCCGTTGGCGGCGTACGAGTCGGCGACCGCGGCGGGCGCGTCGTTCACCGCGGTGACGGTGACGGCGAGCGCGAAGGTGTTCGAGTTCGCCGTGCCATCGGACACGCGCACGTTCACGGTCATCGCGCCGTTGTAGTTGAGCGCCGGCGTAAAGCTCGCGCCGCTGAAGCTGTAGTTGGTGCCCGCGAGCACCAAGACGGTGAAGGTCGTGTTGTCGACATCGGTGATGACGAGGTCTGCCGTCGTCACGGTGCGCGCGGTGTCCTCGGCGGTGCTGACCGTGTTCTGCCGGTTGATGACCGGCGCGTCGTTCACCGCGGTGACGGTCAGCGTGAGGACGCGGGTGCCCGAGCTCGTGGTGCCGTCGGACACGGTGACTGGCACGCTCAGCGTGCCGTTGAAGTCCTGCGCCGGCGTCACGGTGGTGCCGCTCACGGTGTAGTTGGTGCCGCCGTTGACGGTCAGCGTGAAGCCGGTGGGCGGCGTGTTGTCGACGTCGGTGATGGTGAGGTCTCCCAGCGCGAGCGCGCGGCTCGTGTCTTCAGCGAAGGAGACGGTCGCTTGCCCCGTGATGCTCGGCGCGTCGTTCACCGGCGTCACGGTGACCGTCACGTCGAAGGGCCACGAGGCGGCGTTCGACGGGTCGGTGACGGTGACGGGCACCGTGAGCGTGCCGCTGAAGTTCGCGGCGGGCATGATGACGGCGCCGTTGACGGTGTAGTTCGTGCCCGCGGCCAGGCTCACCGTGAAGCCCGTGGGCGGCGTGTGGTCGACGTCGGTGACGGTGAGGTCGGCGAGCGTGAGGGTGCGCGTCGTGTCCTCATCGATGCGGAGGGTGCCGTGCGCGGTGATGACCGGCGCGTCGTTCACCGCGGTCACCGTGGCGCTCAGGTTGAAGACCGCCGAGGTGTTCGTGCCGTCAGACACCGTCACGGGGATGGTGAGCAGGCCGTTGAAGTTCGCGGCGGGCGTCACGGTGGTGCCGCTGACCGTGTAGTTGCTGCCCGCGCCCACGGAGAGGACGAAGCTGCTGCTCGGGCTGTCGACGTCGGTGACCGTCAGGTCGGTGACCGCGAGCGCGCGTGGGGTGTCCTCTCCGAAGCTGACCGTGGTCTGCCCGGTGATGAGCGGCGCGTCGTTGACGGCGGAGACGGTCACCTGGAGCGAGAAGGTGTTCGAGCTCGCTCCGCCCGCGTCGCGCACGCTGACGGGCACCGAGAGCGTGCCGACGAAGTTGCTCGAAGGCGTGATGCTGGCGACGGTGCGCGTGTAGCTGGCGCCGTCCCCCACGATGAGCGTGAAGCCGGTCGGGTACGTGTCATCGACGTCAGTCACCTGGAGGTCGGCCAGCGTGACGGTGCGCGCCGTGTCTTCCGCGGTGGTGGCGCCGTTCTGCGCCGTGATGCTGGGCGCGTCGTTCACCGGCGTCACCGTGAGGGTGAGCGTGAAGCTGCTCGACGTCGCGCTGCCGTCAAAGACGGTGACCGGCACGGACAGCGCGCCGTTGAAGTTCGCCGCCGGCGTGACGGTGGTGCCGCTCACCGTGAAGTTGGCGCCCGCGCCCACGAAGAGCACGAAGCCGCTCGTGGAATCGACGTCCGTGAACGTCACGTCGGTGAGCGTGAGCGCGCGGCTCGTGTCTTCGGCGAACGAGATGGCGGCGGCCTGGGCGCTGATGACCGGCGCGTCGTTGACTGGCGTGACGGTGACGGTGAGCGCGAAGCTCGCCGAGCTCGCGCCGCCGATGTCGGCAACCGTGACGGGGACGCTCAGCGTGCCGCTGAAGTTCGCAGCGGGGGTGACCGTCGCGCCGCTCACCGTGTAGTTGGTGCCGACGGCCAGAAAGACCGTGAACCCGTTCGGCACCGTGTCGTCGACGTCGGTCACCGTGAGATCGCCGAGGGTGACGGTGCGCGCCGTGTCTTCGGCGGTGGTGATGACGCCTTGCGCGAGGAGCAGCGGCGCGTCATTCACCGGGCTGACGGTGAGGCTCAAAGAAAAGGGGGCCGACACGGCGCCGCTCGAGTCCGTCACGGTGACGGGCACGGTGAGGCTGCCGTTGAAGTCGGCGACAGGCGTCACCGCCGCTCCGCTCACGGTAAAGCCCGTGCCTGCTGAGACCTGCAGCGTGAAGCCCGTGGTGTCGTCGACGTCCGCGACCTGCAGGTCGGCGAGGGTGAGCGTGCGCGTCGTGTCTTCGGCAAAGGAGACCGTCTGCTGCCCGGCGATGGTGGGTGCGTCGTTGACCGGCGTGACGGTGATGGTGACGGTGCCCGTCGCGAGCGACGTGCCGTCGCTGACCCGGAAGACGAAGGAGTCGGCGCCAGAGAAGTTGGCCTGCGGTGCGTAGGTGAAGCCGCCCGTCGCGGTCACGGTGGCGGTACCCCGCGCCGCAGGTTGGTCGAGCGCGAAGGTGAAGGCTGCGCCCGCGTCGCTCGTCGCGCTGAGCTGCCCAGTGCCCTGGGTGTCTTCGGCGACGGTCAGCGTGGCAGGTAGCGCCGCCACGGAGGAGAAACCCGCGTCGGGATCGCCCGCGTCCGTTGCGCCGGCGTCCGTTGTGCCTGCGTCCGTTGTGCCTGCGTCCGTTGCGCCGGCGTCCGTTGTGCCGGCGTCCACGTCCACGCCACCCGCGTCCACTTCTCCCGCATCCGCGGCGCCGCCGTCCTGGCCATCGCCAGCGTCGTCGCCCGACGTCGAGCCACCATCGGAGAGGCCCGCATCGGCTTCGACGGCGCCATCAGGCTCGGAGAGGCCGGGAACTCCACAGGCGCTCAAGCCCATGATGCAGAGGGCGAGCAGGTGCAGCGAGTGCTGAGGCATCAGGGTTCGACCTTTCCGAGCGGACAAGATTCCTTGTAGCGCGAATCGGTCCCGAGTCATGCGGTTTGACCGTAGGCGGCTCGACGGCCTTCAGTGGAACTCGAGGTTCGTCTTGATGGAGGGCCCGCATCGAGGATCCGGAGTTCACCCACCGCGCGCTGATGACCGCTCATCCTGAGCGGAGTCGAGGGATTGCCTCTCCTTCGCACTGCAAGTGCCCCCTCGACTGGGCTCGGGGAGACCGGTGATGGAACCCGATTCCTATTTCCGCCAACCCGCTCGATGCGAACGGTGGTGGGCTCTTTCTGGCTCTGCATCGCGCGGCGACCGTTACAGCGCGCGCTCGAGCTCCCACGCGGCGACCTTGAAGCCTGTCGTCTTGTAGATGTCGCCCTCCGCACCCGCATCCGTGCGCAGCGTGGTGACCATCAACCGGCACCCGCGCGACTTCAGATACGCCTCGCACTCTTTGATCAGCCGCTCCCGAATGCCATGCGCCCGCCAGGCGGGTGCAACCGTCAGCGCCTCCAACCGGCCGTGCTCTTCACCCGTCACCGGGTGCGTGCCCCGCACCCGCGCGATCGCCGCCCCGATCGCCCGGCCATCGAAGTCAGCCACCAACAACCCCTCCGGCTCCTCCGTCAGCGCGCGCTCCAACAGGCTCCGGTACGTCTCCATCCACCGGTTGCGGGCGGGGAAGCTGCGAACGGTCTCACCCTCGAGCGATTCGAGCACCGAGAGATCCTGCACTTTCACGCGGCGGACGACGAGCGGCATGGCGCGCTCTGTTACCCGAACCCGACCCCAGACGATAAGCCTCCGTAATGACGTAGCGCGTCACGCGGGTAGACATTCCGCCTACATTCGGCTACCTGCCCCCACCATGAGAACGACACTGTTGGTGGGGCTGCTGTTCGTGGGTTGTGGTGTTGCCGAAGCCGAGCTGAACGACGTGGGGGCCGACGTCTCGTCTGAAGAAGGCGAGCTGGGCACCTCGACGCGCAGCTACGTGGTCCTCCGCCGTGACACCCGCCGCTGCGTGGCCCCGATGTGTGGTGGCTACTGGGCGCACGACGTCAACCGCGCCAGCGTCAACGAGAAGTACGTGAGCGCGCTCGACTTCTCGCAGTCCGACCTGCGCATGCCCGAAGACCAGGCCGACGTCACGGGCGCGCCCGACTTCGAAGTGGTGCTCTTCGGCAAGCTCGGCCCCAAGGAGTCGCGCTTCAACACCCGCGCCTTCATCGTCACCAGCACCTGGCGCGGCATGCCGGGCATCACGTTCCGCGAGCCTGCAGACACGTTCTTCCGGGTGGAGAACGCGAACATTCAGTGCATCACCGCCCCGTGCCCCTCGCTGCGCGCGACGAAGCTGCACAGCACCGCGAAGTTCCTCCACCACGATCTCGACGTGACCCGCGCGTCGGTGCCGCTGCTCGATCAGAACTGGCTGACCTTCCGCGTCATCGAGAAGGACGCGCTGGTCGCCGGCCGGTTCGTCGACGGCGCCACCGTCGGCGTGGGCCAGGAAAAGGTGCTCGAGGCGAGCCAGGTGTTCGTGCACCTGCCTGACCAGACCCAGTCGTGCCCGCGTTACGCGCTCGCCCAGTGTCCGGCCGGCAAGGCCAACATCTTCACCCGCAACGAGAACCGCTGCCAGGTGCCCGCGGGCTGCGCGATGTACGGCACCTGCCGCTTCGCCACGCCCACCTGCACCCAGGGCTACAACCTCGTCTCGTGGCCGGGCGGTGCGTACTCCTGCACGCAGCACGCGTGCGACCCCGCGTTCCTGCACGACTGAGGAATTCTTGTTTGCGCCCGGGCCCTGCGCCCGGTGTTGCTCTCGAAGTAGCCTGCATTCATTCGCCCACCTTCCCGGAGCCCGCATGCCTGGCCGCATCGAATCGCCGATCCTTCCGTCGCGTCCGCTTCCTTCCAGCAGCCCCGTCTCGGTGACCATCAAGGCGGGTGACTCGCTCTCGAAGGTCGCACAGCGCGCGGGCGTCAGTGTGGCCGCGCTGGTCGAGGCCAATGCGGGCAAGTACCCGAGGCTCACGACCAACCCGAACGCGATTCAGGTCGGGTGGACCCTCACCATCCCCGGTGCGAACGGCCAGACGCCGGTCGAAGCTCCGCAGACGCCCGCGGGCGCCCCGGGGTGGCAGGCCACCGGCAACACCGCGCAGACCGCCCAGGTCGGCACCACCAAGCGCCCCGCCGACTTCGGCGCGAAGCTGGCTGCCGGCGGCGCGCAGGCCATCGAGCTGCGCATGAAGCAGCACGCCGACGGCATCGAGAAGACGGGCATCGGCAAGTACTTCGGCGATCACTCGTCGTGGAAGAAGATGAGCACTGCCGACAAGGAGCTCTGGATCAAGGACAACGCCAAGCCTGGCGTGACGCCTCCGTCGCCTGGCAGCGTGAAGGAGAGCAGCTGCATCGGGTGGGCGCTGGAAAACGTCGGCGCGGCCTACGCGGCGGCCGGAAAATCCGAGCGCTGGGCCGAAATTCAGCGCCACGTGGTGGCCAACGGCTCCCTCGGCACCGAGCTGGCCAAGGAGCTCAAGAAGGACGGCTGGCAGTCGATCTATTGGAACCCCGACGCGAAGAACCCAGACGACGGCAACGCCGAACACTCGTTCTCGGCCGTGCAGGTGGGCCGCGGCAAGGGCTACTACGGCGTGGCGGTCGACGCGCAGGTCACGAACTACCGGCCCACCGAAGGCAAGGGCACCACGCAAGACATGTCGGGCATCGAGCGTCTGCGCGAGGTGCCGTTCTTCTTCGGTCTGGCCAAGGGCGGCATGCACACCTTCGTCGGGCGCAAGGGCGAGGTGAACGAGTTCCACTGGGCTGAGATGCCCAACTCGAACAAAGCCATCGAGCAGACCCCGCTCGAGAAGTTCGGCTGGAACTCAGGCCTGATCATGGTGCCCCCAGGCACCTGGCCCACGAAGTAGCCCACACTCTCCAAACCAACTCTTCTGCACCTATCTCCCTCTCCCCGAGGGGGAGAGGGTCGGGGTGAGGGCAAACCAATCCAAGATGGATCGAGGCGAGGCGCGATCATCCACGGCGAGATTGAGCGAACTCAACCGCTCCAGCAGCGAATTGGTCTCGTCTGCAGGGAGCTTGCTGGGCCCCATCATCCGCGAGCAGAAAAACGTCCGGCACCCGAGCGGCCTGTCCTCGTACACGGTGCATCGCTTCCCCCCGGCATCGAGAAACGGGCACCCCCCATCTGCCCGCGCCGCAGGCAGCTCACGCCGGTCGCGAGCCAGCCGCGCCTCGAGCACTTTCCACTCACTGGGCCACAACCACGGCGGCCGCCTGGTCGTCGCCAGCTGACAACACTCCGCCGTGCCGGGACACGAGTGCCGCGCCCACGCCGCGCTGCCTTGCCGCAACACCGCGCGGGTCTCGGTCACCGCCCGTTGCCAGGCGACCTTGATTTCCGCGTCGGTGCGTTCTTCGTCAGCTAGCTTCATGTTCATGCAATCAGGTTTCGGTGGGGCCCAGGCCGGTGGAGCGCAGTGTGCCCTTCACACCGGCATCGGCGCGAACTTCGTTTGCGCGCGGTGTGGCAACTTCATGTGCGCTTCCTGCGCGGCCAACGGCAGTCAGACCCAGTGCCCGACCTGCCGGCAGCTCAACCCCGTCGGCTTTCCGTACGACGGCAACGCCGACCTGAGCACGTTGTGGAGCCACGTCACCGACAGCTTCCAGCGCGAGTTGGCCATGTGCGTCGTGGGCGTCTTGATCTTCTTCGCCTTCGTCTTCGGCGGAGGGCTCGTCGCCAACGTCATCAACAGCATCATCACCAGCCTCATCGGGCTCGACTTCGACCCCGCGCACCCCATGCGCAACCTCGGTGGGTTCATCGCAAACCTGGTGCTCAGCCAGCTCGTCGGCACCTTCGTGAACGTGGCGGTGCAGGGCGTGGCGCTGGTCGGGCTCTACCGCCTGTTGATCGACGTGCTGGTGGGCAAGAAGGCCGACCTCGCGCGCATGTTCAGCCAGCTTCATCTGTTGCCGCAGTACCTGGTGATGCAGTTGATCCTCCTGCTCGTCGTGACCGTGCCCATGGTGCTGTCCTTCGGCGTCGTCGGGGTGGTGGGCGCCCGGTTGATCGGCTTCGACTGGAAACACGCGTCTGACTTCCGCCCAGAGCAACTGATGAACCCCGCGCTGTTCGGGTTGTTCGGGGTGAGCCTGCTGCTGTTCTTCGGGGCGATGGTGGTGCTGCTGCCCCTGAGCCTGTTCGGTCTGCCTGAGTTGATCGTCGGCCAGTGTGGCCCGGTCGAGGCGCTCAAGCGCGCGTGGACGCTGGGTGAGGGGCAGCGCGCGCGCCTCTTCGGGTACTCGTTCGTGGCGGGCCTGGTGACGATGGCGGGCATGCTCGCGTGCGGCGTGGGTCTCATCTTCGCGATGCCCGTCGCGTACATGCTGCTGCTCGCGTTGTTCCTGGCGGTGCGGCGGAGCTCTTCCCTGCCGCCCGCGATTCACACCTGAGCCACCGGTCCTCCCGAGAGGGTTGGCGGAAATAGGAATCGGTTTCCATCACCGGTCTCCCCGAGCCCAGTCGAGGGGGCAGTTGCAGTGCGAAGGAGAGGCAATCCCTCGACTCCGCTCGGGATGAGCGGTGCCCGTTCGCTATTTCGAGAAAACCCTGCGAGCGAAGTCGAGGGATTACCTTCGCTCGCGCCTCAAGGTGGTATCTCGACTGCGCTCGATGCGAACGGCATGTGCTCCCTCGACTGAGGCTCAGAGCACGCGCAACACGAAACACTTGAGGTAGCGCGTCTCACGCAAGCTGAGCAGCACCGGGTGGTCCTTACCCGCACCGCGCTTCTCGACGATCTGCACGCGCCGCTTCGCATCGGCCGCGGCTGAGTCGAGCATCTCCTCGAAGCGCTCTTCGGCCACGTGGTACGTGCAGCTCGCGGTGATCAAAATCCCGCCCGGGTTGAGCAGCTGCATCGCCCGCAGGTTGATCTCTTTGTACCCGCGAATCGCGGCCTCGAGAGCGCCCTTGTTCTTCGCGAAGGAAGGCGGGTCGAGCACGATGGTGTCGAACTTCTTCCCCTCGTCGAGCGTGTCGCGCAAGAAGTCGAACGCGTTGGCCGAGACCACCTTCACGTTGGTCAGCTTGTTGCGCTCGGCGTTCGCGGTGATCTGCGCGCACGCGGCGTCGGAGATCTCCACCGCGGTGACCTGCTTCGCCTTGAGCGCCAGCTGCAGCGCGAAGCCGCCCACGTAGCTGAAACAATCGAGCGCCTCACCGAAGGCCCACTCGCCGGCCATCACGTGGTTGTCGCGCTGATCGAGGAAGGCGCCGGTCTTCTGGCCGGTGAGCAGATCCACCTCCAGCGTCACGTGCCCTTCGCGATACGTCACGGGCCCGGGAAACTCGCCGCGCAGCACGCCCTTCTCGGGCTCCAGCCCTTCGAGCCTGCGCACGTTGGCGTCGCTGCGGTTGATGATCGCCTTGCAGCCGAACTGCTCGGTGAGCAGATCCGCCAGCAGCTCTTTGCGTTGCTCCGTCGCCTTGTGGAGGAACTGCACCGACAGGTAATCGCCGAACCTGTCCACCACCAGGCCCGGCAGCAGGTCGGCCTCACCGTGCACCACCCGGTAGGTCGTCTCGTCGGGGCACGCGCGTTGGCGCAGCGCATCGGCAGCCAGCAGGCGCGTCTTGAAGAAGTCGCGATCGATCGCCACGTCTTCCCACGACAGCCAGCGCAGGGTGATCTTCGATTCTTTCGAAAAGAACGCGAGGCCGATGAACCAGCCGCGTTGATCTTCGACGCGCACCACCTCGCCGCCGGTCAGAGACGCGGGCGCAGGCTCGACATCGGCCGCGTAGATCCACGGGTGGCCGGCCTTCCAGCGGTCGACGCCCTTCCTGGTGATGCGAACGGTGGGATTGGTCGGGGTCGTCACGCCGGGGCCAAAACCCGATCGACGACCACCTGTCCACTCCCATCGTCCTTGACCGTGCAGATGGCCACGTGGGGGTCGCGGGCGAAAAAGAGCTGCCAGCCCTCTTCCACTGCCTGGGCGAGCAGCTGCCGCTTCTCCTCAATCGCGGTCAGCGGGTAGAGATCGTGGGCGCTCACCCAGGGCGCGTGCAGATGCGCGGTGGTGGGAATCAGGTCGGCGCAGAACACCAGGGTCTGCTCCTCCGCCTCCAGCCGCACCAACTGCATGCCCACCGTGTGGCCCTCGCTCACGAACAGGTTCACCCCCGCGTAGAGCTCGGTGGCGCCCTCCAGCAGGTGGAGCAACCCGCTGCGCTCCAGCAACGCGAAGTCATCTTTGCGAAAGCTGCCCGCGTCTTTCTCGGTGGGCTGGTGGGCCCATTTCCACTGGCGGCGCTGCAGGTGCACCGTGGCTTTGGGGAACGACAGGCGCAGCTCGCCGCCTTCTTCGCGGGTGGTGCCGCCGGCCACGTCGAAGTGCAGGTGGCTGAGCACCACGTCGGTGATGTCGGCCCGCGATCGCCCCAGTTGAGCCAGCGCACTGTCGAGCCCGTTGGCGCCGTGGTCGAGGCCGTACATCGCCCGGTGTTTTCCGTCCCACCGGGAGCCCATGCCCAGATCCACCAGGATGAGCTTGCTGCCCACCTCCACCAGCATCGAGCGGGTGACGAGCGAGATTCGGTTGCGATCGTCGGGTGCGAAGCGGCGCTCCCACAGCGTGCGCGGCACCACCCCGAACATCGCGCCTCCGTCCAACGCGAGACGTCCTTCGACGAGCGCGTGCACTGTCATCGGCCCCAGGCTCAGCGACATGCCGCGACTCTGACAGCGTTACCGAAGCACCGCACGCGTCACGGCTCGTGGGGGCTTACCTGTGGGTAGATCTGCTGCTACGGGGCGGTAATGAACCGATACCTGCTGCCCCTCGCTGCTCTCCTCGCCGTCAGTGCAGTCGGTCTCATGAACTGCAGCCCCGCGGGCAACTGCAGCCCTGCGAACTGTGGAGGTTGCTGCGACTCGACCGGCACCTGCGTGACCAGCACCACCGCCTCGAACTGTGGCCGGCTCGGCGCGACCTGCACCGCCTGCAGCGGCGCCACCAACGCCTGCCTGATGGGCGTCTGCGCGGCGGGCACCACGGGCGGCGGAGCGGGTGGCGGTACGGGGGGGGGCAGTGTCGGTGGCGGCACGGGCGGCGGCGCCACGGGCGGCAGCGGCGGCGGCAGCGGCGGCAGCGGCGGTGGAGCGCCTGCGTGCGTTGCGGTCGACTTCTCGCAGGCCAACTCGCTCTATGCCCAGTACACCGAGCCGGCCCCGGGCGCGATGGGCACGCCCAACCATCAGGGCGCTGTCGGCCAGCCGAGCACCGTGCAGGGCCGCTTCGACTTCATGCTCTTCGAGAGCTGGTACTTCGGCCCGAACGCGACCCCCACCTTCCCGCAGACCGTGATGGTGCCCGCTCCGATGGGTGCTTCGTACGCCGATTGCTCCGGCTGCATCGTGCTCGACGAGGCCTGTGACAACATGGGCGCCAACTGCGCGCGCAGCTACTACGTGCAGGGCGGCACCCTGATCATCAACACCGCGACGCGGGTCATGGCGGCGGGCCAGCTCCAGCTGAACGCCACCGACCTCACCCTGCGCGAGTGGTCCTTCATGCAGAGCGGTGACAGCGCGGTTCCGAACGGCCGCTGCATCACCGTCGCGACCGTCTCGCTCGACGCCGGCTGGATGCCTGCCGCCGACGCCGGCATGGACGCGGGTGTGGATGCGGGCATGGACGCCGGAATGGACGCCGGAATGGACGCCGGAATCGACGCCGGTATCGACGCCGGTATCGACGCCGGAATGGACGCCGGAATGGACGCCGGAATGGACGCCGGAATGGACGCGGGCCCCTGATTCGCCCGTTGCAAGCGCCGCGGCGGTAAGGTGCCGCCGTGGCGCACACGTACGATCTGCTGCTCCAGGCTGGAACCCCGGGTGAGGCTGCGCCGGTCGCCGCGTTGGTGACGGCGTTGACCGCTCGGGGGGCTGTGCTCAGCCCGGAGGGCCGCGGTCTGTGGAAGCTCTCCGACGGAGAGGTCACCATCGAGCCCCTCGTCGAAGAGGGCCAGGTGAAGGGGCTCGACGTTCGGGTTCCGCTGCTCGACAAAACCGGTTTAGTCGAAGACGTCGTGAAGTCGTTGTCTGACGTCGCCCAGGGTGTGCAAGGCCGCCTCACCGACCCTCAACGCGGTGCCGCCGCGACGCTTTCCACGCTCTCGTTGCTGCTCGAGGAGTACCTGCGCATGGCGCGCTATGCCGGCGAGTACGGCGCGGTCAGCGGCGCGTTGGGGCTGAGCACCTGGGCCTCGCCCCCCGAAGAAGACTCATCGACGCTTCGGTGGGTGCTGGTCTTGGCGGTGTTCGTGATCGCGGGCTGGGCGGGCTGGAGAACGATCAACGCCATCCGCGACGCCAACCGGGCCGAGGAACCGCCAGCACTGATGAACGGACCGCCGAAAGTCCCCGGGAAGTGAGTCGAGCGACTGTGCGTCTTTGAAACGCGCGTCGAGCTCGAAGCCCAGGAAGTTGGTGGAGAAGTAGAGCGTGCCCTCAGGCGAGAGCAGCGCGCGCGCGTGTTCGATGAGCCAACGGTGATCGCGCTGCACCTCGAAGCGCCGCCCCATCTTCTTCGACGAGGAGAAGCTCGGCGGGTCGAGAACGATCAGATCGAACGGACCCCGCGCGTCTTCCAGCCAGCCCAGCACGTCGGCGCGGATGACCCGGTGTTGGTCCCCCGCGGTAAACCCGTTGAGCTTGAAGTTCCGCTCGGCCCAGTCGCAGTAGGTGTTCGAGAGATCGACCGTGGTGCTCTCCGCCGCGCCGCCCGCAAGCGCGTGCACGGTGAAGGACCCTGTGTACGCAAAGAGGTTCAAAAAGCGTTTTCCTTTTGCCTCCTGGCGGGCCCGCGCGCGGGTGACGCGGTGATCGAGGAAGAGCCCGGTGTCGAGGTAGTCCGACAGGTTGCACTCGAAGGTGAGGCCGTGCTCCTTCACCTTGACCAGGGTCGAGCGGGTGCCCAGCCGCTCGTACTGACCGCGCCCCCACGGCCGCTTCTCGTGCGTCTTGGTGAAGATCTTCTCGGGCGAAATCTGGAGCGCCGCCGCGGTGGCCCGCACCACCTCGGTGCGCGCTTCGTCGATCGACCCATCGCGGACCTGCTTGCGGCGCGGGTATTCCATCACATGCGCGAAGCCCTCGTACCAATCGACCGCGAAGGGCCACTCGGGCATGTCGAGGTCGTAGATGCGAAAGGCCGTGACCTTCTCGCGCTCGGCCCACTTGAAGCGCTGCTTCGCGTTCTTCTCAAGCCGGTTCTCGAAGTCGGACACCGGCCCTACGTGACATAGATTTTCGCCTCGCGAAACGTGTCAGCGCAGCGTGCCCACGCCGGGAAGGAAACGGCCCACGCGCTTCCAGTGCCTCGACTGCGGCTGTCTCGAGCGTGGCTGCTGCCGCTGAAGCGTTGGTGTAGGGAGCAGCGCATGCTCCGTTCGATCACGCTCACCGCAGTCATCGTCGGCTTTGCGGCCTTCGGCGCCGAGGGAAAGTGGACTCCCCAGCAGGTGCTTCAGCAGGGGCCGGCGTGGGTCAAGAGCCAGGGCTTCGGCTTGCCGCTGCACAAGCTGTGGGATGAGAAGAGCCAGGGCGGCTTGCTCGGCAATGCGGTGCAACTGCCGGGCTGCTCGGGCAGCTTCGTCTCGAAAGACGGCCTGCTGATCACCAACCACCACTGCGTGATGAGCATTCTGCAGGAGCACTCTACCACCGAGCAGAACCTGGCCCGTGACGGTTTCCTTGCGAAGAACCAGGCAGACGAGCGTGGCTCGAAGTCGTTCCGCATTCAGGTGCCGCGCCGCTTCGTCGACGTGACCCAAGAGGTGCTCGCCGCGGTGCCGCCCAACGCCGACGATCTCGCGCGCTACAAGTCGATGGAGAACACGCAGAAGAAGCTGGTCGCCGAGTGTGAGAAGCAGCCCGGTACCCGCTGCACCTTCGCTGCCTTCGATGGTGGGCTGTTCTTCACGTTGACCGAGTTCACCGAGCTGACCGACGTGCGCATGGTCTACGCGCCGCCTGGCGCCGTGGGTGATTTCGGCGGGGAGATCGACAACTGGATGTGGCCTCGGCACTCCGGCGACTTCGCGCTGGTGCGCGTTTACCAAGAGGGCAAGCCGTACCAGCCGAAGTACTTCTTCCCCCTCTCGAAGGACGGCGTGACGGAAGGCGATGCGGTGGCGGTGCTCGGCTACCCGGGGAGCAGCTTCCGCGCGCAGCTCGCCGACGAGATGGCAGAGCGGCAGCAGCGTTGGTTCCCCGCGCTCCAGTCGCTCGCCGCGGAGTGGGTCTCCATCATGGAAGAAGAGGGCAAGAAGGCGCCCGAGTCGGCGATCGCGACGGCCGATGACATTCGCGGGCTGCTCAACGCGAGGAAGAACTCAGAAGGTCAGTTGGCGGGTCTGCAGCGCGGAAAAATCATCGAGAAGCAGCGCGCGTCTGACGAGAAGGTGAAGGCCTTTGCCGCGAAGAAGCCTCAGTTCGCGTCGGCGCTCGAGGCTCATGCCGGGCTGATTGAGCTGCTGGCCGAGCGTACGAAGACGTGGGACCGCGACTTTCTCCTCGACATGTCGGGGCGGGGTGCGCGGGCGATCGGCTGGCCGCTGCTGATCGCGCGCCGGAGCGTGGAAGCGCAGCGCCCCGATGCAGAGCGTGAGCCGGGGTTTCAGGACCGCGACCTGGATCGGCTGCGTGAGCGCCATGAGCGTGATCAGAAGCGGTACTCGGCCCAGGTCGATCGCCGACTGTTTCTCTCGTGGGTCAAACGCGCGCTCGCGTTGCCGAAGGATCAGCGCAGCCCTTCTCTCGACGCGACCTTCGGTTCGCTCAAAGATGACGCGGCGATCACGAAGAAGATCTCCGACCTGATGACGGCCTCGAAAATCTTCGATCTCGAGCAGCGCAAGAAGATGTTCGAGGAAGCGCCGGATCAGTTGAAGGCGCGCAAGGATCCGCTGGTGGAGCTGGGGCTGGCGCTCGACGTCGAGCGGCGCGCGTTGCGGGATCGCCGTGATGCGTTCTCGGGCCGGGTGCTCAAACTTCGACCTGAGTGGCGCAAGGCGGTGATCGCGGAGGCGGGCCGTCCGGTGGCGCCTGATGCCAACCTCACGCTGCGCGTCAGCTTCGGCCGGGTGAAGGGCTACTCGCCGAAGGAGGCGGTGCTGATGACGCCGCACACCACGCTGGGCGGCATGATGGCCAAGCACACGGGCAAGGAGCCCTTCGACGTGCCCCAGAAGATCCGCGACGCGTACGCGACGGGCAAGTTCGAGCAGGTGCCGGTCGACTTCTTGTCTGACTGCGACACGACGGGCGGTAACTCGGGCAGCCCGATGATCGACGGTAAGGGCCGGCTGGTCGGCGTGAACTTCGATCGGGTCTGGGAAAACGTGGCGAACGACTTTGGCTACAATCCTGACGTGGCGCGCAACGTGAGCGCTGACGTGCGGTATCTGCTGTGGCTGCTCACCGCAGTCGACGTCGCCCCCGAGCTCGTCGCTGAACTCACCGCAAAGTGAAGAAACCTCTCCCTGCGCGGGGGGAGAGTTCGGTGCGCAGCGCCGGGTGAGGGGCCCCATTGCGTCAGCAGCCCCTCACCCCGACCCCTCTCCCCGCGCGCAGGGAGAGGGAGACGCAAGGCTTTCCCGCCGCGAGCCTCTGTGATGAATGAGCGCCATGCGCTTCGACACCCTCGCCATCCACGCAGGCCAGACGCCGGACCCCACCACGGGCGCCATCATGACGCCGGTGTACTTCACCTCGACCTACGTCCAGGACGGGCCGGGCGAGCACAAGGGCTACGAGTACTCCCGCACCAAGAACCCCACCCGCGTCGCGCTCGAAGCGTGCCTCGCGGCGCTCGAAGGCGCGAAGTACGGCGCGGCGTTCGGCTCGGGCTGCGCGGCCTCCGACATGTTGATGCACATGCTCTCGCAGGGCGACCACGTGGTCTGCAGCGATGACGTGTACGGCGGCACCTTCCGCCTGTTCGACAAGGTCTTCACCCGGCACGGGCTGACCTTCTCGTTCGTCGACATGACGAACCCCGAGAACATCGAGAAGGCGATCACCCCCAAGACCAGGATGATCTGGGTCGAGACGCCCACCAACCCGATGCTCAAGCTGGTCGACCTCGCGCGCGCCGCGGAGATCGCCAGGAAGCACAAGCTGATCAGCGTCTGCGACAACACCTTCATGACCCCGTACTTCCAGCGCCCGCTGGAGCACGGCTTCGACATCGTCACGCACTCGACCACCAAGTACCTGAACGGCCACTCCGACGTGGTGGGCGGCTTCGTCTGCACCTCGAGCAAGGACCTCGCCGACAAGATGTACTTCCTGCAGAACGCCATCGGTGGCGTGCCCGGCCCGATGGACTCGTTCCTCGTGCTGCGCGGCGTGAAGACGCTCCACGTGCGCATGCAGCGCCACGCAGAGAACGCGCACAAGATCGCCGACTACCTGGTCTCGCACCCCAAGGTGAACAAGGTCACCTTCCCTGGCCTCACCTCGCACCCGCAGCACGAGCTGGCGCGCAAGCAGATGAAGGGCTTCGGCGGCATGATGACCTTCGACATGAAGGGCGGCCTCGAGGCGGCGCGTCGCTTCCTCAAGACGACCAAGGTGTTCGCCTGCGCAGAGTCGCTCGGCGGCGTCGAGTCGCTCATCGAGCACCCGGCGATCATGACCCACGCGTCCATCCCCAAAGAGAACCGGGAAAAGCTGGGCATCACCGACGGACTCATTCGTTTGTCCGTTGGCATCGAAGATTCGGCCGACCTCATCGAAGACCTGAAGACCGCGTTCGACGCGGCCTGAAGACCCTCGATTTGTGAGAGAGTGCGGCCGTGTTGTCCCTGGTCGTCGCCCTCGTCGTTCTCGCCCCGGAGCTGCCCGTCGAATGTCAGGCGCCTCCCACGCGGGAGGTCTCGGTTCTGACCGGCTTTGCTCAGTCGTCGGGCTCATTTTCGGTGGGCCTCGACAGCGTCGCCACGTGGTGTTTCGACTCCGGTGGCGCGTGGACGGGCGGGCAGAAGCCGGCCAGCGGAAAGAAGGTCGCCAGCACGAATCCCACGGGGGATTGCGCGAAGGCGATCATCTCGTGCGAGGCCGCGCGCGCGTCGATGTCGGCGGAGACGAAGTCGGTGCTCTACGACGCGCTCAAAGACATCGAGCGGCCGTTTCTGGGCGTGAAGTACAAGCCGAAGCGCAGCGGTCTGGCTGAGCGGCCTCCGGAAGTCGCGGAGTGCTCGTCGCGGGATCGTTCGACGCTGTTCTCTCACGCCCAGGCGCGGATGGACTTGGCGCGGCTCGCGAGCCAGGTGCAGAACGAATACGCGAACTACAAGACCTGGCTGTTCTCGGAGGGTCTGAAGTGCGGCCAGGCGATGGCGCGCGGTGAGAAGGACTCCCTGCGCAAGGGTGTGGCGATCGATACGCCGACGCAGGGAGGGGGAACGCAGCAGGTGCCGGGTACTGCTGCGGGGGGCGGCACGGTCGCCGCGAACTCGCCGAGCCCCACCGGTCTCCCCGAGCAAAGTCGAGGGGGCACTGTCGCTGGAGTTGGCACCCTTGCCGCGAATCCGACTGCGACGACCAAGCCGACAAGTGACCCCTCGACTGCTCTCGGGGTGACCGGGTCGGGCAGTCCGACTGCGAAGACAAAGACCGGAAGTGACCCCTCGACTGCTCTCGGGGTGACCGGGTCGGGCAGTCCGGCTGCGACGACCAAGCCGGCAAGTGACCCCTCGACTGCTCTCGGGGTGACCGGGTCGGGCAGTCCGACTGCGACGCCAAGGCAGGGAAGTGACCCCTCGACTCCGCTCGTGGTGAACGGAACGCCCGCCAACCCCGCTGGCGGAACGCTCGTTGCGAGCACCACGCGTCCGACCTCGACGGGAACTCCAACCGGCACGCCCACCTCACCCGGCAATCCGCTCGCCGCCACGCTCTCACCGGGCATCCCCCTCGGTGGTCCGACCGCCGAACGTGAGAAGGCCCTCTCTTCAACCATGCTCGAGAAGTGGAAATTCTTTCTCCTCGAGCAGGGCAAAATCGAAGGCGACGGCGACTGGGTGGCCGGCTTCCTCGCCTCACGCGAGCTCCGTGACTGTCGCTGCGTGCGCCCCGTCCCCGGCGAGGTCGTGCGCCGTCTGGAGAACAAAGACCGCGTTCCCCAACTCGAAGCCGATGACGAGAAGAACACCCGCTGCGAGCTGTGCCTGCTCGACTCGTTCCCCCGCTGGAAGGTGCGCGCCCAGAAGCAGTGCACGCTGGCCCTCGAGCTGACCGAGTACGAGCTCGGCGTGCTGCAGCGCAGTGACGACGGCAACGGCTTCCCGCCACGTTGCGCCGAAGCCGCGAAGCAGAAGCCGCCCGGAACCAGCACCCCCGCGAAGCCTGCCGTCGCGGGAGCACAGCCGACCGCGCAACCCAAGGCGAACAACGCGTACATCATCACCAAGACGCCTGACGCGATCGGCCCCATGGCTGACTTCCTCAAGCCCAACGACTACGCGCCGATCCCCGCGAGGGAAGACGGCCGGGTGTACGTGCGCATCTTCACCAGCTCAGCCTGCGTCGCTGAGGTGTTGCCCGGCCCCGTGCAGGCGCGCACCGGCGACCTGCTCCCCGTGCCCCCGTCTGCCAGGGAGATCACCGTGCGAGGCCCGTGCGGTGGTTTCGCCGAGCTCTATTTCGGCCGCGAAGAGAAGCCGCGCGTCGCCGAGTCCTTCGCCAGGAACCAACCGCTTCGCCTGCAGTTCCGCCCATGAGCGCCATCCCCGGAAAACTCGTCGAAGCCGTCTTCAAGCGCGTGCTCGCGCCCGACCTCACGCCTGAGCTCACCGCTCAGCTCGCCTCGGTCGGAGTCGATCTCTCCGGCCCGATGGAAGCGAACTACCCGCGCCCCACCTGGTACCTCGCGATCGAACTGACTGCGAAGGCGCTGTACCCGAACGACGCGTTACCCGTTCAGCTTCGCAAGCTCGGTGGTCACCTCATCACCTCGCTGCAGTCGCGGCAGATCATCAAGGGCGCCTGGCTCACGATGGCCAGGCTGGCCGGCCCGCGACGCGCGCTCAAGCAGGCGATGGACTTCACCGATCGCAGCCCGGTCAAGCTGACCATCACCGAGCGCTCGAAGACCGAGTTCGAGATCGCCGTCGACGACACCGAGCAGCCCGACTTTCTGGCCGGCCTGCTCGAAGCCGCGATCACCATGTTGGGTGGCAAGAGCGCAGGCGTGACGCTCGAAGGCGCGCTCGAGAGTTCGGCTCAGTTCCGCGCGACCTGGCGCTGACTCACTTCAGGTCTTTGACGAAGGTGCCGTGGCCTTCACCACGAAGAGGCGCTTCGAAGGCACCGCCCTTGCGTAGACCTCGGCGAGCGCCTCGCAGGTCGGGAGCACCACGTTCGAGCCCGCAGGCGCCGAGCGGTGGTTGAGGGGTCACGCCCCGTGATTATCGCGATATGCCTCGGCTCACGCACATGAACCCTCTGTTCCCGCGGCTCGAGGCTCCCGGTGATGACGTTGCGCTGAAGGTCGGCGGGGATCAGGTCACGTCGGTGCAACTCGCCGAGGCGACCGCGGCACTTCGGCTCCGAGTCACGCAAGCAGGGTTCCCGCCCGGTGCGCGCATCGCGGTGTGGACGCAGGGCTCGCTGGAGACCGCGGTCGCCCTGGTCGCCGGAGCGGCCGCTGGTTTCGAGGTGGTGCCGCTCGATCCCAAACTCGGTCCGCTCGAGCTCTCGCACATCGTCAAAGACGCCGCGCCGGTGATGGCGTTCGGTGCGGATCCCTCCGCGGTCGCAGGCCGCATTCCCGTCGAGACGTTGCCGCTTTCACCGGCGCTGCGAGCCCACGAAGGTCCTCGCGCTGCGACCCGCGAGGTCGACGACGCACCGCTCCTGATTCTCTACACGAGCGGCACCACCGGGTTGCCCAAGGGCGCCGTGCTCACCGCGCGCAACGTGGCCTTCGATCTCGACGCGCTGGCGAAGGTCTGGCGGTGGACCGCGGCTGACACTGTGGTGCACGCGCTGCCGCTCTTTCATGTGCACGGGCTGGTGCTGGGGCTCTACGGATCGATCCGCGTGGGCGGCGCGCTGAACTGGTTTCCCCGCTTCGTGCCGCGCGAGGTTTCAGAGGCCCTGAGCGAGGGCACCACCGTCTTCTTCGCGGTGCCCACGATGTACCACCGGCTCTCCGAAGCCGCGGAGAGCGACCCTGAGATCATCGCGGGTCTGCGCCACGCGCGGTTGCTGGTCAGTGGTTCAGCCGCGCTGCCGCAACGTGATCAGCTTCGCCTGGAGGCGCTGACCGGCCGCCGGGTGCTCGAGCGCTACGGCTTGACCGAGACGTTGATCAACTGCGCGGTGCGCCTCGATGATCCACACGCGGCGGGTGTGGTGGGCGCTGCCATCGACGGCATCGAGCTCAAGCTGGTCGATGATGAACGGCGCACGCTCGACGCGCGGGACGACTCGACGATCGGTGAGATCGCAGTGCGTGGGCCCCACGTCTTCGCGGGCTATCTCAACCGGCCTGATGCGACCGCCGCGGTGAAGGACGCCGACGGCTGGTTCTTCACGGGCGATCTCGCGTGCATGAAGCCCGATGGAAGGCTGCGCATCGTGGGTCGGCGCGCGACGGATCTGATCAAGTGTGGCGGGTACAAAGTGGGGGCAGGGGAGGTCGAGGCCGCGCTGCTCGAACATCCCGCCGTGCGTGAAGCCGCGGTGCTCGGCGCGCCCGATGACGATCTCGGCGAGCGCATCGTGGCGTACGTGGTGTTGAGCAAGCCCACGCCCGCTCAGGAACTCCAGGACTTCGTGGCAAGTCAGCTCTCACCGCACAAACGGCCGCGTGAGATGCACTTCATCGACGAGCTCCCGCGCAACGCGATGGGCAAGGTCGTGAAGGCGAAGCTGCGTCGGGGCTGAGTTGAGAAAGGCAGCCTTGATGCGCGTGTCGTTCGAAGTCATCGACGCCCAGTTCGCTGCAAGCAGGCCTCTCTCTTTCCGGCGTGGATCCTCATGTGACGAGGTCCACCCGGGACGCCTTTCCCAGCCGTAGCACCCCTGATGTCACGCGTAGCAACAGGGAGTACACGACCTGAAGGAGAGCACCGGCCCCCACCTGTTCCCGAAAGGATCCTTGCCCGCAGTCGAGAGGCCAGCCCGCAGCGAGCGAGGCCAGGACACGATCCCCACCGCCGTCTCTTTGGGCCAGGCTGCGAACACTCCGCAGTCAGGCCGAGGTCGAAGTCATCTCAGCGCTCTGCGAGGAACTCGATCAGATCGATCTTCGTGAGGATGGCGACGATCTTCTGCCCCTCACGCACGACCGCGACGTTGTCCTCACCGAACACCGCGCGCAACTGCGGGATCGTCGTGTCCATCGTCACCACACCCTGCAGCGGGCTGACCAGCGCGTCGATGGTGTCGTGCAGCTTGTAGTTGCCCGCGATGAGACCGTTGAGCAGGTCGTACTCGTGGATCATCCCCACGGTCGTTCCATCCGCCGCCAGAATCGGCATCTGCGAGATGCCGTGCTTCTTCATCGTCTCGATCAGCGCACCTATCTTCTCGCCCTTCACGCCAGTGATCAGCGTCTGCTGCTTGCCCTTGAGCACGTCGCGCACGTTGCCCGGGCCCTTCTCCTCGATGTACCCGAGGTCCTTCATCCACTCGTCTGAGAAGAACTTGGTGACGTACGCGTTGCCCGAGTCAGGCAGCAGCACCACGATCACTTTGCCTTTGCCGACTTCCTTCGCGAGCTCGACGGCCACGTGCACCGCCGCGCCCGACGAGCCGCCGGCGAAGATGCCTTCTTCACGCGCCAGCCGCCGCGCCATCAGGAACGACTGGCGATCGTCGACCTGGCGAACCTGGTCGACCACCTTGAAGTCCATCGCGGCGCACACCATGTCTTCGCCGATGCCCTCGACCTTGTACGTGTGCGACTCGCCGACTTTGCCGGTCTTGAAGTAGCCCGTGTAGATCGAGCCGATCGGGTCGACGCCCACGTTCTGAATCTTCGGGTTCTTCTCTTTGAAGTACTTGCCCGCGCCGCTCATCGTGCCGCCGGTGCCCATGCCTGTGACGAAGAAGTCGAACTTCCCGTCCATCTGGTCGTAGGTCTCGGGGCCCGTCGTCAGGTAGTGCGCTTCGATGTTGTCAGGCGAGTGGTACTGGTTTGGGTAGAAGGCGCCGGGCGTCTCCTTCACCAGGCGCTTGGCCGTCTCGTAGTAGCTGCGCGGATCGTCGGCCGGCACGTTCGTCGGCGTCACCACCACCTGCGCGCCCATGCCCTTGAGGCGGTTCACCTTCTCCGACGACATCTTGTCCGGCATCGTGAAGATCGACTTGTAGCCGCGCACCGCCGCGATCATCGCCAGCGCGAAGCCGGTGTTGCCCGAGGTGTTCTCGATGATGGTGCCGCCAGGCTTCAAGCGGCCGTCTTTCTCAGCCTTGTTGACGATGTGCACCGCCATGCGGTCCTTGATGGCGCCGCCGGGGTTCATGAATTCCAGCTTCACGTAGATGGTGGCGTCTTCCGGGCCGACCAGTTTGTTCAGCTTGACGATGGGCGTGTTGCCGATTGCAGAGAGGACATTCTCGTGGACGTTCGAGGGCATTGACCGCGACATAGCAAACTGCCGCCAAACGCGCCTACTGGACCTTGCGGACCTTCTGCCCCTTCATCAATGACTCGATGCGTTCGAGCACCTCGGCCTTGTACACGCGCGATCCACAGTTCGGGCAGGCGCCCTGGGGCACGTCGGTGAGAACGACCACCTTGGCGTTGACCGTCAGGCGCACCTCTACGAACCGGTTGTCGTAGAGACCGCTGCACGGGCAGCGCCCGTAGTCGCGTCTGGCGTAATCGGCCATGAAGTTGGCGTACCATAGGCGAACCTTGAGCACGCGCGTACCGCCGTCGAGCAAACCCCCGCAGGGCCAGCCTGCCGCCGCCCAGCGCGCCCGCCGCAGCACCCGGCCTCAGGCCGCCAGCGAGAAGCCCAAGCCCATCAAAGCGGGTGGGGCGCAGCCCGGTGACGAGCCCTTGAACAGCCCCGAGGCCCAGCTCTGGGCCGGCCAGGACATGGATCGTTCACTCGAAATTCGCGCCTCGGACATCGAGCAGCGCATGGCCGAGATCAACCAGTCGGAGCACGCGGAAAAAGAAGAGGGCGCCGAACACACCGCCGAGCTTCACGACGCCGCGCAGAAAGACGAGAAGAAGAGCCTCTTCAAGATCTTCTCCTGGCAGAAGGCCGCCCCCAGACCGCAGGCCGACAGCAGGTCTGCGCTGCAGAAGCAGCACGAGGCGAAGCAGGAAGCGCTCAAGAAGCTGCCCGGCTTCAAGCCCACCGTGCCCACCAACCTGACCGGGGTGAGCGCTTCGAGACTGCAGGCGGTGGGCGCGGTGAAGTCGTTGCTCTCGGGCCAGAGCGCCAGCAACGAGCGGCCGCCTGACGCGTTCTCCCTGCTCAAAGAGGCCCGGGAAAAGGGAGTGCTCTTCGTGGAAGACGCGCTGGCCGATGGTCACTCTGAGGATCAAGAAGATCCCGAACATGCCGCGGCCGTCGAGGCATGCATCGCGCAGTGTTTCGGGGTTCGCGGCATCCTGCGCATCGGGCCGGGTCACAACGACAAGAACGAGCCCATCATCGTGGTCGCGACCACCCACGGGTTCGCTGAGGCCTCCCTGGCCAAGGTGCCTGAAAAGGTGCACCGATTCGCCACGCTGATTGCCATCCCCTTCGATCTGCTCCCGCTCAAGCGCGAGCGCTGAGTAAGAAGGCCCCATGGATCTCGATTCTCAGCTCCGCGCTCAAGTGGAGCAGGCCACCGGGCGCTCGGTCGGAGCAGCCCCCGTCCTCAAGCTCAAAGGCGATGCCTCCAATCGCTCGTACTACCGCGTCGGCACGGCCCCTGATTCCTGGGTGCTGATGGTGATGCCGTCTGACTCGCTCAAGAAGAGCGAAGAGGTGAGCAAGGGCCCCGCTCCCAGCGAGCTGCCCTTCGTCAACGTGCACCGGTACCTGAGCAAGTTGGGCGTGCGCGTGCCGCAGATTCTCCGGTTCGATGAACCCGCGGGCATGATGGTGCTCGAGGACCTGACCGATCAGACCTTCGAAGCGGCTCTCTCAACCACGTCGCGCGAGAAGCTCTACACCCAGGCCGTCGAGCTGCTCGCCTTGCTGCGCGCGCGTGCCGAGAAAGACCTCGACCCCAGCTGCCTCGCGTTTACCCGCGCCTTCGATGAAGAGCTCTACGACTGGGAGCTCCACCACTTTCGCGAGTGGGGCCTCGAGGCCTGGAGCGGCAAGGTGCCCACCAACGCCGAGCGCGCGGAGCTCGACGCTTCGTTCCGCCGCATCGCGCATGAGCTGGCCGCAGCGCCCCGGGGCTTCACGCACCGCGACTACCAGAGCCGGAACATCATGGTGAAGGCAGGCGAGCTGGTGGTGATCGACTTCCAGGACGCGCTCCAGGGCCCGCGCCAGTACGACCTCGTGGCGTTGCTGCGTGACAGCTACGTCGAGCTTCCCCGTGACTTCGTCGACTCGATGCTCGACGTGTACATCGCCGCCTTCGCCAAGGAGACCGGCGAGAAGATCGAACCGAAGGGCTTCAAGGCGTTCTTCGATCTGCTCACCGTGCAGCGCAAGCTCAAAGATGCGGGCCGCTTCGAGTTCATCAACCGGGTGAAGGGCAACCCGGGGTTCCTGGTCTCGATCCCCGCTTCGTTGCGCTACGTGAAGGCCGCGCTCGAGGTGCAGCCGGGTCTGGCTGATCTGCGCAAGCTCATCGGCCGCTACGTGCCCGAACTCGCATGAAGTCACGCAAGTCCTCATTGCCTCCAAAATCCCAGGTGCCTCCCTCTCCCCGAGGGGGAGAGGGTCGGGGAGAGGGCTGACCATGAAGGCGATGGTGCTCTGCGCCGGGCTCGGTACGCGCCTGCGCCCGCTGACCAACCGCTGGCCCAAGCCGGCCATGCCCCTGCTGGCGGGCCCCTTGTTCCGCTACTCGCTGGCCACCCTCACGAGAGCGGGAGTCACCAAGGTCGGCATCAACACCCATCACCTTCCCGAAGTGATGGAAGCCACCGCGCGCAAAGAGATAGGCCCTCTCGTCATCTCCCACGAGGATCGAGAAATCCAGGGCACCGGTGGGGGCATTCGAGGCCTCAAAGACTTCCTGCGTGACGGCGACTTCATCGTGCTCAACGGCGACGTGTTGTTCTCGGTCGACTTGAAGCCGGTGATCGAAGCCCATCGCGCGAGTGGTGCTGCCGCGACGATGGTGCTGCTGCCCATGCCCGAGGGCGAGACCTACAACGCAGTCGAGCTCGACGACTCACAGTCAGTGCGGCGCATCGCAGGCAAAGGGCCCGGTGGTGACCGCCTGAGCAACTGGCACTTCACCGGCGTGCACGTGATGACGCCTTCGGTGTTCGACTTCATGGCGTCGTCGGGCGCGGAAGACATCAACCGCGACGTCTACGTGCGCATGATGGAGAAGGGCCTGCCCATCCGCGGGCAGATCCTTCAATCGAAGGACGTGTACTGGTCTGACATGGGCACGCCGCAGCGCTACGCGGCCACGCACCAGCAGCTGCTCTTCGGCCAGGTTCCGCTCGAGGCGTTTGGCTCGCGCGGTCCGTTCGAGGGCATGAAGCGCGGTGAGGGGAACTTCTGGGTGCACCCCACCGCGCAGCTCGATGCCGACGTGAAGGTCGCGGGCCCGGCGTTTTTTGGTGAGGGCTGTGTCGTCGAGGCCGGCGTGCGGATTGGCGCGGGGGTTTCGATCGGCCGCGGCGCGCGCGTGGGGCAGGGCGCTCGGTTGAATCGTGTGGCGGTGCTCGACGGTGGAGTGGTGGCTCCGGGCGCCCAGATGATGGATGAGCTGATTGGGCCGACGGAGCGCGTTTCGACTCTGTAAGCCCTCTCCCCGACCCTCTCCCCCTCGAGGAGAGAGAGGGACTTGAGAGGACTTGAGTTCTACCTTCGGTACTGCGCGAGCACGCAGGTCACGTTGTCGTTGCCGCCATTCGCGTTCGCGGCGTCGATCAACTGGGCGCACGCCTTGTCGAGATCCGGCTGGCTCAGAAGGATCTGCTCGATCTGCTTGTCCGGCACCATGCCCGACAGGCCGTCTGAGCAGAGCAGGAAGATGTCGCCGTCTTTTGGCTCGACGCGGTTGATGTCGACGTTGACCGTGTCCTTCATGCCCAGCGCGCGAACGATCACGTTCTTGTGCGGGAAGGCTTCGATCTCCTCGGGCGTGAGCTTCTTCGCCTTGAGGTAGTCGTTCAACAGCGAGTGGTCTTCCGTGATCATCCGCAACGTACCCTCGCGGAAGAAATAGACCCGGCTGTCTCCGACGTGCGCCACCACCACTTCACTGTCCTTCGCGAAGTAGACGGTCACGATCGTCGTGCCCATGCCTTTGTATTTGGTCTCGGCAGAGGCCTTCTCGAAGATCCGCATGTTCGCGAGCTTCACGCCCGTGGCCAGCCGGTTCTCGTCGTAGTTCTTCTGCTTATCCATCTTGTACGGCCAGGTGATCTCGAGATCCTGGCTCGTCATCCGGAAGAACTCGGCAACCTCATCGACAGCAATCTTCGAGGCGACTTCGCCCGAGGAGTGACCGCCCATGCCGTCAGCGACCACGAAGAGGCGCTCCTCCGGCAGCAGCAGGAGGTTGTCCTCGTTGTGGTTCCGCTTCATTCCGACGTGGGTCTGGCCGGACACTTCGATTTTCATGGGCGTCGCAAGGCTCAAGGAAAAGGGGACTGAAGCAAACGTCCGACGCCACGTAAAGCGACATCACGCCGCTGTCTCGAACGAAAGTTGATCGCCAGCGATCGTTTGACTTGCCTTCGCCGTGCCTGCAGGCAGTTCCAGCACCGATTTTGCCCCGAAGTACACCTTGCTCATCCTCCACGGGGGCATGGCGTGGCGGATTTCGACGACCTGCAGGGCCGCGTCGAGGAACACCGCGTCGATGGGGATCTTCATGAAGAAGGTGTGGATGCTGTTGCACGGCTCGATGTGCAACCCATGCCCCACCGGGAGCTCAGTCACCCCCATCAGTCCCTGGAAGCGCTCCATGAACGAGTCTGCCCGCGCGGCTCGATCGGCCAACGGTGTGTTGCGTGTCAGGTTCATCACGCGATAGCGCATCGGCCGTGCAGCCTACCTCCGCGCTCCCCATCTTGGCTCGACCGTTCACGTTGGTCCTCGTTTCGCCCCAGATTCCCCCGAACACGGGGAACGTCGCCCGGCTGTGTGCCGTGACCGGCTGCAAGCTGGTGCTGATCGAACCGCTGGGCTTCTCCATCTCAGACAAGGAACTCAAGCGCGCCGGCCTCGACTACTGGGACAAGGTGTTCTTGAAGCTCTACCCGAGCTGGGACGCCTACCTGGCCGACACCGCCGGGGCCCGCCGCTGGCTCTTCACCGCGCGCGCCTCTTTTGGCCTGTGGGAAGCGCGCTTCGAGGCGGGCGATCACCTCGTCTTCGGTGCAGAACCGACCGGGTTGCCCCCCGAAATCCTCGAAGGGGGCCAGGGCACCACGGTCACCATCCCCATGCTCGAAGAAAGCCGATCGCTCAACTTATCGACCGCGGTCGGAATTGGCGCGTTCGAGGCGCTCCGGCAAGTTCGGGGGTAGGCTTCGCCCCGCAATGGGCAACCCGCAGGTCGTCGAAGCGCTGTACCGGGCCTACCTCGATCGCGCGACGGGCTGGCTGACGTGTACCGCCCAGGGTCGTGAGACCCGCATTCCCTTTCGCGAAGGCAGCGTCGTCGGCAGTTCTCTGCATTCGGGTTTCGGTTGGCAGGGCACGGTGCCTGCGTTGGTGCAGCGTGGCCGCCTGGGCCTCGCGCAGCTCGATGCGCTCTGGGCGCGGGGTGAGGCCGCCGCCGTCGACTCGGACACGCTCGATGAGCTGGGCGTGCTGCCCGCAGAAGCCGAGTCGGCCCGCGTGCTCGCCAGCATTCGCGAGACGGTGCGGTTCGCGGAAGGCGTTCGGTTCGAAGAAGGTGACGTGGGCAGCGGCGACCTCGTGAGCGGCGCGCGGGTGGTGCGCGAAGCCTGGGCGACGCTCACTTCCGCCACTGCAGAGCCCGCGTGGTTTCGGCTCGCTGATCTTTCTGCCGCCGCCCGGTGGGAACCCTCTGAGGAAGATCGCCAGTGGCTGCAGGCGTTCTCCGAGTGGAAACAGCCCGAAGGCGCGACGGCGGAACAACGTGCGCTCCTCGAGGTGCTGACCCGCAGCGGTGGGCTCGACTCGATTCCCGCCGAAGAGATGCGGCGCCGCGAGGCCGAGCGCCTTCGCCAGGAAGAAGAGGAACGCGCGCGGGTGGAAGAAGAAGCGCGGCTCCGTCGTGAAGCGGAAGAGGAGCAGGCGCGGCTGGCTGAAGAAGCACGGCTTGCCGCCGAGGCCGAAGAGAAGGCCCTCCTGGAGGCTCAGGACCAGGAACGCCTCGCCCAGGAAGCCCGCCTGGCCAAAGAGGAGAGAGCCCGTCTCGAGGCCGAGGAGCAAGCCCGGCAGGAAGAGGAAGCCCGCCTCGCGCGCGAAGAGCAGGACCGCCTCGCCGAAGAAGCCCGCCTCGCAGAAGAGGCTCGGCTCCAGCGCGAAGCAGAAGAGGCCCGGCTCGCGGAAGAAGCCCGGCGGGCTGAAGAAGAGCGGGCTCGTCTCGAGGCCGAAGAGAAGGCCCGGCTGGAGGAAGTAGCCCGGCTGGCCGAAGAAGAGCGGGCCCGTCTGGAGGCCGAAGAAAAGGCCCGGCTGGAAGAAGAAGCCCGGCTGGCCGAAGAAGAGCGGCTCAGTCTCGAAGCTGCAGAGAAGGCGCGGCTGGAAGAAGAGCGGCTCAGTCTCGAGGCTGAAGAGAAGGCCCGGCTGGAAGAAGAAGCGCGCCTTGCCCGTGAGGAGCAGGAGCGGCTCGCCGAAGAGGCCCGCCTTGCCGAGGTCGAGCGTGCGCGTCTCGAAGCTGAAGAAAAGGCTCGCCTCGAAGAAAAAGCTCGGCTGGCAGAAGAAGAGCGGCTCCGTCTGGAAGCAGAAGAGCAGGCCCGTCTGGCCGAGCTCGAGCGGCTCCGCCTGGAGACCGAAGAGAAGGCGCGCCGCGACGAAGAAGAAGAGCGCAACCGCGCTGAGCAGGACCGCCTGGATCAGGAAGAACGCAAACGGCTCGCCGAAGAGGCCCGCCTGGTGGCCGAAGAGCGTGCGGCGCTGGATGAGGCGCAGAGGCAACGCCTTCTCGCGGCCGAGCAGGCCCGTCTCGCAGAAGAAGAGCAGGCTCAACGAGAAGCCGAAGAGAAGGCGCGGCTCGCGGCTGAGGAAGAAGCCCGGCGTGTTGCCGAAGAGCAGGCGCGGTTGGCGGCTGAAGAAGCGGCACGTCTCGAATCCGAGGAACAGGCCCGTCTCTCAGCTGGGGTGCAGTCCCGGCTGGCCGCGGAAGAAGCAGCCCGCCTCGCCGCGGAAGAAGAAGCCCGGCTCAATGCTGAAGCGCAGGCGCGACTGGCTGCTGAAGAAGAAGCCCGGCTCAATGCTGAAGCGCAGGCGCGACTGGCTGCTGAAGAAGAAGCCCGGCTC
>JAYVFP010000120.1:0-14513 GCA_043773025.1 Archangium sp. | reverse complement strand
CCCGGCGTCACGGCGCTTTCGGCGCGCTGACGGGAGGTGGGGTTTGCTTCTGGCAGTGGTTCGGCTCAGCCCTTCAACTCACGCCGCACCTCCACCTCCTCGTGCCGGAGGCCGTGTGGCAGCAGGACGGGACGGTGGTGCCGGTGGCCCCGCCCGGTGACGAAGACGTCGCACGCATTCTGGCCCGAGCGCTGCGGGAGGCGAAGAAGGACTGGGCGGAGCTGGAGGCCGCCTGGCCCGAAGACGAGTACGAGGTACTGCAGCAGCGCGCCATTCAGGAGCGCCTGGCTCTGTCCGAGGTGCTGCCCCTTCACCACCGCGCTCGCCGACTCGCGGTGCTGGAGGGCTTCTCCCTGCACGCGGACACCGCGGTGCATGGCCACGACAGGCAGGGCCTCGAGCGGCTGTGCAGGTACGGCGCGCGCGGCCCCGTGGCGGAGTCGCGGCTCCGGCGGCTGGAAGAGGGCAGGTACGAGTACTCCTTCGAAGAAGGGCTCGACCTTCACGCTCACCGCCGAAGCGCTGGTGCGCCGTCTCGTGGCCCTCCTCGGCCGCCGCGCTACCTGGCGAGGACTTTGACGGTCTGACCCACCGCGTCGAGCATCTCGCGCAGCGTGTCGTAGTCGGGGTGCTTGAAGCGCATCCACGCGTTGGCCATGTAGCCCGCTGACACCGGCTGGGTGGGCGTGCCTTCGGGTGGCAGGTGCGCGTCGATCATCCACTGGCCGAACGCGCGCTCGACCTTGTCCACACCGACGTACTTCGCGATGCGGCCGTCCTGGCTGGGGCGCAGCGCGACGATGCCGGTGGCGAAACGGCGAGAGAGCCGCGCACCCGGGCGGCCGTGCACGATGGCGTTGGCCCACTCGTGGTACAGGTCGACGTCGTTGCCCACGTTGTACAAATCCCACGCGCGCACGCCGGGCGGGCGGCAGCCGATCTCGGAGAACTTGAGCCCCTTGGGGCCTGAGAACCATTCCATGTGCGTGGCCGACGTGCCGATGTCGAGCGCACGCAGCACCTTGCCGCCGAGCACCTTGAGCTCATGGTACCCGGGCGCAGAGTCGACACGGTTGGTGGAGACGAACTGCGGGTTGATCCACCGGTGCCGCATCGCCTCGAGCACGTTCGGGTAGTAGTGCGTGACGAAGTCGTGCACCACGCGGCCACCGATGCTGATGGTGTCGTAGAACCCTTCGTGGCCTTCGATGAACTCTTCGACGGCGACTGAACGGCCGCGGTCGACGCCGAGCTCTTGGGCCGCCTTCGCCAAATCCGCCAACGAGTCGCAGCGGCTGGTGCCTGAGGCACCGGCGCCATCACGCGGCTTGATGATCAACGGGAAGCCGACCTTCTTCGCGAACGCCACCAGCTCGTCGAGCGACGAGGCCGCGGCCGACATGGCGCAGGGCACGCCCGCCCCCCGCAGCGCTTCTTTCATCGAAGGCTTGTCGCGGCAGAGCCACGAGGTCTTGACCGAAGTGCCCTCGATGCCCATCGCCTCGCGCACCTTCGCGGTCGACATGATGTGCGCTTCGACGGTCGCTTCCAGGCGATCGATGCGGTGCTTGCCGTGAATGAACTTCGCGGCGCGCAGCATGGCGCCCTCGTTCACCACCGAGTCGACCTGCTCGTAGTGGGTGAGCCACTGGCGCATCTCACCGCTCAGGGAATCTTTGGAGCCTTCGCCGATCGCCGTGACGGTGGCGCCGACCTCCTTCAAGGCCTTCACGAAGTAGCGCTGATTGACGGGGAAGCGGGGCTCGACGAAGACGACGTGCATTTCAGGGCCTCACGACAGTTTGGAATAGAGCTGTTCGTATTTCTGAACCTGGATGTCCCAGGAGAAGTTCTGCGTCATGCCGTTGTGCTGCAGCCGACGGTACGCCGGTCGGTCGCGGTAGATGTTGAAGGCCGCCTCGAGTGCCCAGTGCACGGCCTTCGCGTCGTAGTCGTCGAACACGATGCCCGTACCTGTTCCCGTGCGCGGAGACCAGAGCTGCACCGTGTCGGCGAGGCCGCCCGTCTTCCGCACGATGGGCACGGTCCCGTATTTCAGGGCGTAGAGCTGCGTGAGTCCGCACGGCTCGTACTTGGAAGGCATGAGAAAGAAGTCAGAGCCGGCCTGAATCCAGTGAGCGAGCGGGTTGTCGAACGCCGTCTGAAAACGCACCTGCCGCGGGTACTTCTCGCGCAGTTGGTGGAACATGCGCTCGAACCGTTTCTCTCCGCTGCCCTGCACCACGAGCTGGAACTTGCCCTCACGCAGGCCCAGCGAGAGCGCGTCGGGCAACAGGTCGAAGCCCTTCTGCGCAGTCAGGCGCGAGACGATGCCCAGCAAGGGCACCCCGGGCAGAACGGGAAGATGAGCTCGCGAGAGCAGCGCCAGCTTGTTGCGTTCTTTGCCCGCGTAGTCGTCGACGTCGTAGCGCTGCGGGATGAGCTTGTCGGCCTGCGGGCTCCAGTCGTCGTAGTCGACGCCGTTGAGCAGACCGAAGACGGAAGACTCGCGCGCCTTGAGGAACCCTTCGAGGCCCGCGCCGTTCTCGGGTGAGCGAATTTCTCGCGCGTAGGTCGGTGAGACCGTGGTGACTGCGCTCGCGTACAAGATGCCATGCAGCAGGAAGTTGATCCGACCCGCGTGAAGCTGGTCTTGATGGAGCAGGTGCGCTGAACGCAGCAACCCCGTGTCGGGCAACACGCTCGCCGGGAACGCCCCCTGGTAGTTCAAGTTGTGAATCGTCAGCACCGTCTTCGTCTTGCCGAAGATGGACCCGTCCCACGCGAAGCGCGTCTTGAGCAGCAGCGGCACCATCGCCGTCTGCCAGTCGTTGCTGTGCACCACGTCGGGCGCGAACCGCATGCGCTGCGCCGCTTCGAGCGCCGCGTAGCAGAGCACCAGGAACCGCAAGTGCTCGTCTCCGTCGTGCGCGTAGATGGCGTGACGCCCATAGAGCTGCGGGCAGTGCACGAAGAAGACCTCCATCGTCGAGCCCGGGAGCGTGGCTGCGAAGATGGAGACCTCGAAGGACCGCGTGCCGAACATCACCTTCATGCCGCGCAATGAGTCGATCGAGCGGAAGCGGTACTTGTTCTGCTCGATGCGCGAATACATCGGCATGAACACGCGCACGTCGTGACCACGCCGGTGGAGAGCGCGCGGCAAGGCGGCAGAGACGTCTCCGAGACCGCCGGTTTTCGCGAACGGCGCGACTTCTGAGCTGAGGAACAGAATGTTCATGCTGGTACTTAAGCCCTCTCCCCAACCCTCTCCCCCGCGGGGAGAGGGAGGCACTTCACTTCAGAAACGATCGTCCGCCGGGGTGACTGACGTCACCGGCGGTGTGATCAAGATGTGCTGCTGCGTTGATGGCGTGACGGGAAGGACCAGCGTGAAGCGTGAACCGTGGCCCATTTCAGAGGCGACTCGCACCACCCCGCCGTGCCCTTCCACGAAGCTCTTCACGATGGCGAGGCCAAGCCCCGCGCCGCCGTACTCGCGCGTCGAGGAAGAATCGACCTGGTAGAAGCTGTTGAAGATCTTGTCGAACTGATCAGCCGGAATGCCCACCCCGGAATCTTCCACCAGGATGCGGTACCCCGGCGCGTTCAAGTCGGGCTGTTGCTGCACGTCGGTGAGCGTGACGGCCACCCGGCCACCGCGCGGCGTGAACTTCACCGCGTTGGTGAGCAGGTTGACGATCACCTGGCGCAGGCGATCTCGATCGCCGCTGACCATCGCCATCTTCGCGGGCAACTTCGCCTCGAGCGCCACACCCTTCTTCTGCACCTGCGGGCGCAGCGAAGAGAGCGAGCCGTTGATCAACTCCACCGCGTCCATCGGTTCGAAGTTGAGGCGCACCTTGCCCGCTTCGATTTGGGAAATGTCCAGGATGCTGCTGATCAACTTCAGCAACGTCTCGCCCTTCTCCATGATGGTGCGCACGTAGTCGACCTGCTCGCCGTTGAGCGGGCCGGCGAGGCCCTCAGCCAACATCTCGGAGTAGCCGATGATCGAGGTGAGCGGCGTGCGCAGCTCGTGACTGACCGTCGCGAGGAACGCGCTCTTGAGGCGATCGAGTTCCTTGAGGCGGGTGTTCGCGTCTTCCAGCCGCTTGTTGCGCTCTTCCAACTCGCGGTTGTTGTCGAGCGTGGCCTCGATGTGCAACTGGCTGGTCAGGAACATCTTCTGACCGCCGAACAGCATCGTCTGCAGCAGTTGGCCGAAGTGCAGCATCACGCGCGCGATGGTGCCTTCCGGTGCGCGCCGCACTTTTCCCACCAGCGTCTTCGCGTTGCCGACGTCGAAACCCTCGGAGATTTCGGTCAGCGTCGTCGGCGCGAAGTCCTTCAAGTCTTCCGGCATGAACGGCCCAAAGACCACCCGGCCAATCTGATCGCCTTCCCACGCGATGGGCACGATGAGGTAGCGCAGGCCCGTGAAGCACGGCACGGCCAACATGCCCCTGGCTCGAGGCACGAGGTCGGGCTCGAGCACCGGCAACCGCGCTCCGTGACTGAGCGCGAGCGGGCCGTCTTTCACGCGCCCGACGGTGGCGGTGCAGCGGCGGCGGCCTTCGGGAAAGCTGAAGACGTAGCCGCAGAAATCACCGTTGCCGATCTTGATGTCGGCGAGCTTGGCGCCCTTGTCGTCGAACACCTTGATGCCGACGCGATAGAGCTCGACAAAGCCCCTGACCACCTCGGTGAAGGATTCGGTGTCGAGCATCTCCCCCAGGGTGATGCGCCGCTGAAGAACAGACTCGCGCTGGCTCACGGGCGAGCTCCCGGAGTCCTCGGGGGGAGAATGCGCTCGAGCTCGGTGCCGGTGACGTCGATGTTCGCGAACACCTGCGTGAGGAACTCACGTTCACCCAGGCCAATGTTCTTGGTGAGACTGGCGCGCGCTTCGAGGCTGCGGAAGGCCGATTGGAGCACCGCGTAGAGGGTCTCCAAAACCCCAATCCCACGAATGGCGATGGCGCCCACCACGGGCTCCTTGCCCTTCTTGCGCGTCTCCTCGATCTCGGCGTCCGTCTTCGTGTCGGGGAGATCTCGCTTGTTGTACTGAATGATGACCGGCACCTGGGCCGGGTCGAGGTTGTTCTCCTTCATGTTCTCGACGAGGTTCTTCCAATAGGCGTTGTTCTCGGAGGCAGCAGACCTTCGACTGTCGGCGATGAAGGCCACTGCGTCAGCGCCCTGCAGCACGATGCGCCGCGTGGCGTTGTGAATCACCTGGCCCGGCACGGTGAACAGCTTGACCTTCACCTTGAAACCGTTGGCGGTGCTGAAGAACACCGGGAGCAGGTCGAAGAACAGCGTGCGATCGTCGTGGGTTTCGACCGTGAGCAGCCGCCCGCGGACCTCAGCGCTGGTGCGTTGATGCACCATCTGCAGGTTGGTCGTCTTCCCCGAAAGGCCGGGACCGTAATAGACGATCTTGACGGTGAGTTCCCGCTGGGCGTGATTCAGTTGCACGTCGGCAGATTGTGGGGCCAACCGCCTGACCCGCCAAGAACTAGCTGTCATCCGACCGGCGAGGTGGGCAGAAAGGTGACATCAGCTACCTCGCCATTGAAATGTCTGCTCGTGCACGACGTTGGACGTCGTGGTTAGGATCAACATTGGCCGAGCCAAGCAGTAAAAACCGTGGAGGAGTGGTGATGACCGACAAGCAGCTCGAAGGTATGCCGGGAACGAACCCGACCCCCCCGATGGCGATGCCAACGGATTGGAAACAAGTGAAGTTTGCGCAGCCCACCGATGAAGACATGGGCCTGCTCGCCGCTCTGCGCTCGGGAAGCGAGCCGTGGAAACAACGCGGTGAGACCGCAGCCGAGAGCCTCGAGACGTTGACGAAGCTGCGACCGTTCATCTCGGTCGGCAAGCTCAACGGTGCCGTCGTCGGCTACGTGACCATCGAACGTGATGGCCCGGTGCCCGGCGCTGCGTACCTGCGCAACATCGTGGTGAAGACCGAGTTCCGCCAGAAGGGCCTCGGGCACGTGCTGCTCGACCAGGGCCGCTCGGTGGCGCGCGACATGAACCGCAAGACGCTCGCTCTGCGCGTCGACCCGGCGAATGGCCCCGCGGTTTCGTTCTACCGTAAGGCCGGTTTCACCACGGTCGCCACGGTGGTCTCGAAGAAGAGCGGCAAGCTGCGTCTGCTGATGAGCCGCGAACTCTAAGAGAACGGCAAGTGGCCTCTCGACTCGCTCGATGCGAACGGAAGCCTTCGTTCCTCCCGAGCGGAGTCGAGGGAGTACTTCAGGTCACTTCAGGTTCTGCGTGGCCGCGTCTTGCGGCAGCGTCGCCTTGGCCAGCTCGATGAGCTTCTTCCGTGACGGCTTGAAGTCAAAGGTGCCTTGCGGAACCCAGCGCCCCCCCGGCTTTCCCAGAATGAACAACACCTGGTTGCACGAGAAGCTCACGAGCGCCTCGAGCGTGCCGATGCCCGACTGCATCTGAAACGAGAGGTGCGGCACGAACCGGCACTTCGAGACGTCTTCCTCAAGACGAAAACTCTTCTCGTCGTAGAGCACGCTCTTCAAGGTCCCGAGCGTCTCGGCGTCGAGCTCTTTGCCCGGGGCCCCGCGCACGAAGTCGGAGGCGATCGCCTTCGCGGGATCAGGCCTCAGCCCACCTGAGTCGGTCACCCGAAACGCCTGCACCTTCGTCGCGCTGGCCATCGAACCGAGCACGGTGTCGCCCAGCGCTTCCGTCACCTTCGGGGTCGGCTCGGTGATGGGAGCCAGCGGGGGCGGCGGCGCCTTCTTCTTCTTCGGCGCGGCGGCGAAGACGGGCGTGGCCAGCAGCACGAGCAGGAAGAATGAGCCGCGAGGAGACATGAAAGAACTCATCGCACGTCACTCCCCGGTCGAGAAGAAGTCCGTCAGGCGTTCAGGCAGCGGCGCCCGCTCGGTGCGTTTACCCACCCGGTAGAGAGGCGGCAGCGAAAGACGCGTGCTTCGGCTCGCCAGCGCCCGCAGCCCAGCTCGCACCCGGCGCCAGTCTTCGTCGCCTGCGAGCGCATCAGCCCGCGCCGCCCACGTACTGACCTGCTCGCGGCCCCCCGTGAGACGAGCGCGGCCTTCGGGTGAAGCGGTCAGCTCGTGCGCCAGCATCAACAACGCCGCGCGCGGGCCGTCATCGGGGAGACGCGCGGCGCCGTCGACTTCGCGGGCGAGCAGGAAACGCAGCGCGGTCACCCGTTCTGTTTCTTTCAGCTGCAGGGGCGAGAACCGCTCTTCGAGGAGCAGTTGAAGATGCGCGTCGGCCGCGGTGTTCCAGAAGGTGGCGTGCACCAACGCGCGCGGGCCCGGTGCGCTGCGCGTCTTTTGGGGAGCGCGTTGGGAGCGGCGCAGCAGTTCACGCTCCACACCACCGGTGGTGTCGATGCGCGCGATGGCCGCCCAGCCTTGCGTGAGGGCTTTCGTGCCTTCGCTCCACTGCGCGAGCAACGCGTCGTATTCGGGCAACGTGAAGGGCAAGCGGTGGTCTCGCACGAGCGGGCGGCCGAAGAGCAACTCGAGCGCGGTGCCAAATCGTTCCAGTCGCAAGATGAGTCCATCGTGAAGCTGCAACGCTTCTTGCGCCGCCGCGTCGCGTTCACCCATGGCCACCTTGCGCGGTACGCCGATGACCAGACCGAGCAGCGCGAGCAGGCCTGCGCCTGAGTGCTCGAGGCGGCGAACCACCGCTGCGTTGAGGCGGGTGCGCAGCGCGTTCACGTCTTCGATGAGCTCGCGCGCAGCGCCCTCGGGCCACGCTTCGGCCTGCGCTCTCCTTGTGGCTCGACGAAGGGCCTGTTCGACCTGCTCATCGGTGCGCGCCACTTCGCGGGCGATGTCGCAGACCTCACGCAGCCGCTGCCGCCAGCCCCAGGCCTGCACCGCGGGGAGCAGCGCGCGGTAGCGGGCCCGGGTGGCTTCGAGGAGTGGCGCTGCGTCCTCGAGACGGCGGAGGAGTTCTTCGTCAGACGCCATGAAGACTTTCTAGCGTGTCGGCGGGTGGAATTGAGAGAAGCACACCGGGCTCCCCGAGCGCAGTCGAGGGGGCACTTGTGGTTCGAGGCGGAGGTGCTCCCTCGACTCCGCTCAGGAGGAACGGTGAAGTGGTCCGGCGCGCAGTGAGTTCAGGTACGGTGCCCCCATGCGCTTCGCCGTCCTCTCGGTGCTTCTGGCCTTGCCGGCCCTCGCGGCACAGACAGAAGAGAAGAAACCGCGCCTGGTGATCACCGATCTCGTCGCGCTCAAGGTGGCGCCCGAAGAAGCGCAGGCCATCACCGACGCGGTGGTCACCTACCTCTCGGCGCGCGGGCTCTTCGAGGTGCTCTCCACCCGCGACGTGCAGACCCTGCTGGGCGCCGAGCGGCAAAGACAACTCTCGGGCGCCTGCAGCGAAGACGCGCTGGGCTGCAGCGTCGACATGTCGAAGCTCCTCTCGGCCCGCTTCGTCTTGTCGGGCCAGCTCGCGAAAGTGGGCAGCGCCTACCAGCTCACCCTGCAGTTGGTGGACACCAGCCGCGACCAGACCGCCAGCCGCAGCTCGAAGCTCGCGGGCGATCTCGAGGCCGTGCGCGCGCTGGTGCCATACGCCGCCTCCGAAGCGACGGGCTCTCCCCTGCCCCCGCCGCCTTCACGCGTGTTGCCCGTGACGCTCCTCTCTGCGGGTGGCGCGACGCTGCTCTCGGGCGGCGTCGTCGGCCTGCTCGCGTTGTCGAAAGAGGGGCAGCTCAATGAAGAGCTCTGCCCCTCCACCCCGCAACCCGACGGCCGCTGTGAAGGCGTCAACCTCAGAGACCGCACCTTCTACGTCTCGCAGGAACAAGCGCTCACCGCGCAGAAGGCGCTAAGCATCGGCTTGATGGCTGCGGGCGCCGTGATGCTGGGCCTGGGCATCTGGTTGCTTCCTCCCGACGACGCGCGCACCCGCATCACCGCCCGCATCTTGCCCACCACCAGCGGCCTCGTGCTCACGGGGGCCTTTTGATGTGGCGCACCCTGAGCCTCGCCGCGTTGCTGGCCGCCACCGCCTGTACCGGGCTGTACCTCGAGAACCCCAACGCCTATCCGTGCGAGTTCGCCGCGGGCCCGGGCGTGCGTGACGAGGTGTGCCACCCCGGCGACATCTGCGGCACCGACGACCTCTGCAAGCCGTTCATCTACGAAGGCCCGCGCTTCGAAGGAAAAGCCACGCTGCCGGAATACGGCCCCCAGAGCGGCGAAGGCGCGCTGCTGCACCCGCTGGTGCTCAACGGCGAAATCACGCAAGTCACCGCGGGGCTCCCCATCGCCCGCGGGCCGGTGGCGTATCTGCGGCAGGGCCCGAGCAGCTTCGAGGTCAAAAGTGGGCGCGTCGCTGACGCCACCTCGGTGTTGATGGGGCCGCTCCCGTTCGGCTTCGGAGAGTTCACCGCGGTGCAGCCGTTCTTCGACGGCCCCGGCCCCAGCCTCGCTGTGCTGCTGGCGAACGCGAGCGGAAAGCTCGCCGTGCGCTCCGGCATGATGACCGACTACGTGCGCCGGGGCATGCTGCCGTTCGAGTCCACCGGCTTCCGGGTGGTCGAACGGTCCCCCTTCCAGGCGATCCCCGTGGTGTGGAACGCGAACGCGCTGGGCGTGGTGCAACGCGGGCCGATGAACTGGAACTTCGTGCCCTGGGTGGTCGATGGCGGCACCGTGCTCGACGTGGCCTCGGTGACCTTGCCTGCCCGGGCGTGGGTGCTCGCGCTGCAGCGCGAGTCGATCATCGTGATCGACTCGACCGACGCGGGGGTCAGCACGGCCGCTGAATTCGACGCCTTCACGGTGAACGGCGGCTTCCTCAAGAGCGACCCGGGCAACCGGATCATCGCGGCGGTGCGCCAGGGGACCACGCCGCCGGTCGACGTGCTCTCGACCTTCCAGGTGAACGTCGGCGCTGATGGGCCGGTGCTCACCTCGCCATGGCCTGACTGCGCACCCTGCCGTGCCTTCGAGCGGGTCGAGCTGGTGGCGCCATCGGTGCGCAGCGGGGCACCGACGGTCGACGTGGTGTGCCGCCGCACCGTGGGCCTCGCGAGAATGCTCCAGGTGGTGGGCAGCGTCGCGCTGACCCAGTTCGACGGCTGCCTGACCGAAGAGCTCGAAGTGCCCATTGCGTTCGAGAACGTCGCGCTCGAGGGCGGGCGCCTGGTGCAGTGGAACAGCCAGGAAGGCCTGCTCTTCGGCGGCACGCACGGTCAGTTGTGGAGCGGCGAGACGCTCACCTCGCTCGCCCCTGAGTTTCTCGACCGCGTTCCGCGCGACGTGACCCCGGTCGTGCTGGGCGACACGCCGTCACTGGCCGTCATCGCAGACGACTACCTCGCGATTCAACAGACGCTCGACCCCCGCAGGCCCAACGAGCAGCTCAACGGCTTTCGCCGCATTCCCGCGCGTGAGCTCGACGGCCTGGATTTCATCGGCTTCATTCACGGCATCAGCGGCTGGGCGGTGGTCAACGGCGGCGACCTGGTGCGAATCACCAGGGACGAAGACGGTGGCGCCCGGCTCTCGCTGGGCGCGCAGCTGGTGACCGCCCGTGAAGACCCCATTCGCGACAGCATCGGCGGTGAAGCGTTCATCGCTCCGGATGGCGGCGTTTCGTTCTTCGTGGTGGCCGACGACAGCCTCTATTTCCTGAAAGATCCTGAGCGCACCCTCGACCCTGAAGCCGAGCTGACGCTGCTGACGCCTGAACTCACCCCCGAACCTTCCGTGCCGATTCGCAGCCTCGCCCTCGAACGCACGCCTCTGGGCACCATCAGACCCGACCGCGCGCGCGGCTATCTGGTCACCTCGCGCGACGTCTACTCGTGGGAACTGGGCGGCACGCCGGTTCGCTGGTCGTCGACGCAGCGGGTGCTCGGCGGGGGAGAACCCGTCGAGGTGTGGTTCGACTCGGCCCGCAGCGCGCTGGGCCGGGTGGGCTACCGCGACGGGCAGATTTATTCGTTGCCGGGCGGCTTCCCGCTGGCTGAAGCGCTGCCCGCTGGGCCCGACGGCGGCGTCTTCCCCCGCGTGCTCGACTTCGAGAACCTGGGCGGCTGGCCGGTGGCCTACGCGAGCACAGGGCTGTTCATCGCGGGTTGGGATCAAGTCGACGGCAAGCTGCAGAACCGCTTCCCCAACGGCGTCAACAGGCCGATGACCTGGCGTGAAGTGAAGCTCGCGGGCGACGAAACGCCGTGGAAGACCAAGCCGGGCAAGCTCTTCGTGACTCAGGAAAAACAAGAAGGTGACGCGGGGCTCACCCGGCATCAGCTGTTGCTCTTCACGGATGACGAAGTGCGCGAGGTCGCGCACCACCTGCGGAAGTGACGTCGAGGTGAAGCTCCTCTCTCTTTCGTACGAACGGTTTCGCAACCTCGAGTCGGTCTCGCTCGAGCCTTCGCCCCACGCCACCATCGCGGTGGGTGAGAACGGCCAGGGCAAGACCAACCTGCTCGAGGGGCTCTATCTGCTGGCGACGCTCAAGCCGCTGCGCGCCAACAAGCTGAGCGAGCTCATTCGTTTCGGGCAGCCCAGCGCGAGGGTGACCGGTCGCTTTCTCATCGCGGGCGCCGAAAGAGAGATTTCGGTCGAGGTGATCCCCGGGGGGCGCACGGCCTTCGTCGACGGCAAACGCGCGCAGGCGCTCGACGCGTACTTCGGCGGCGTCTCGGTGGTGGCCTTCACGCCCGACGATCTCGCGGTGATCAAAGGCGGCCCCGATGGGCGGCGCGCCTTTCTCGATCGCAGCGTCTTCAACGTGGTGCCCGCGTATCTCGACGAGAGCCGCGAGTACGTGCGTGCGCTCAAGAGCCGCAACAAGCTGCTGAAGGATCGCGCGCCGATGAGCCACCTCCAGGCGTGGGACGTGACGCTGGCGCGGCTGGGCGCGCGGTTGTGGGTGCGGCGGCGCTCGCTGATGATCGCGCTCGTCGAACGCGCCCGCGCTTCTTTCCAGCGCATCGGCCGCTCACCGCTCGACGCGCAGTGGAGCTACGAACCTTCGCACCTCGGCGATGGCATGGTGTTCGTCACCGCTTCGGAAACCGAGCTCGCCGAGCGCATGCTGACGCGCCTCGACGCCCGGCTGACCCGCGACGTGGAGCGCGGCTTCACCTCGGTCGGCCCCCACGCGGACGACGTGGAGATCACCCTGGGCGAGAAGCCCGCTCGCGCCTTCGCCAGCCAGGGCCAATGCCGTGCGCTGGTGCTGGCCTGGAAGGTCGCGGAGATCGAAAACCTGCAGCAGCAGAATGGTTTTCTGCCGCTGCTCCTGCTCGATGACGTGAGCAGCGAGCTCGACCCGGAGCGGAACGCGTTCCTGATGGGCTACCTCGCTGACTCAGGTGCGCAGACGCTGCTCACGACCACCGACGCGGGCCTCGTCGCCCGCGCTGCCGGCGCCGATACGAAGTGGTACCGCGTGCATGCGGGCCAGGTGACGCCGCAGGGCTGACGCGCGCGCATTCCTTTCGTCCTGATATTCCCCCGGTCGTCCTGCACTTCGGGCAGGCACGACAAATGCTCAGCTCCTGCGCTGAGGGAGGGGTGGGCGGTCATGGGTCGGGTACACGGACCTCGCTGCAGGCGGCGTGTTTCGTTCTTTTTTCCAATGCGCGCAGCACCGTCAAACCGGGCTCGCGCGTCTCACTGGCGTTCGGCGGCGTGCGCGTCGAGCCGGTGATCGCAAATCAGCTCTTCGAAGGAACATCCATGAAGCGGTCGACGGTGGTGTTGGTCCTCACGGTGGGCGGGCTCACGGCGTTGTCTTCGGTCGGCGTGGAGGCAGCGTTGACCAAGCCGATGCCGCCGCTGGCATACGATGACTCCTTCTCGGTGCCGGAAGACACGGCGGCGCTGGTGTCGTTTCCCGGCGTGCTGGGAAATGACCGCCAGCGGGCGAACGGTGAGCTGAGCGCGATTCTGGTCACCAACACCGCGCACGGCACGTTGACCCTGCGCCCCAATGGAGCGCTCAGCTACACGCCCGCGCGCGACTTCGCCGGCATCGACGTCTTCTCGTATTCGGCCAACGACGGCTCGCGCATGAGTGCGCCTGCGATCGTGGCCATCACGGTGGTGGCGGTGAACGACCCGCCGGTCGCGGTGGACGACCGCGTCACCTTCACGCGCATCGCGCCCCTCAAGCTGACGGTGATGGCCAACGACTTCGACGTCGATGGCCGCATCGTGCTCGGCACCATCGGCATCGTCAGCTCGCCGCAGAACGGCCGCGTCACCATCGGCTCGAACGGGGTCATCGTCTACACGCCGATGAAGGGTTTCTCGGGCACCGACGCCTTCACCTACGTGGTGTGGGACGAGCAGGGCGCGCGCTCGAACCCGGCCATCGTTCATCTGATCAAGCGTTGAGGGCCGCGTGACTTTTACGCGCACGGCCCGCAGGGCTTTCGCTTTCCCAGCCCCGCACAACCTGGTGGCTCCGAGCGAAGTGAGTGCGGCACAACCGTTGCTCACCCCAGCCAAACGGTGAGTGCGTGGGCACCCATCGCGGGCGGAATCGTTGGGGGGAATCGCACATGAGCAGAGAGATGCCAGCGGCGCGGGTCGTGTCGGGGTCGTTCACTTCACGTCGAATCGGAGTCGGAGTGGGAGTGGCAGTGGGACTGGCGTTGGGAGCGTGCCTCGAGGGCAACTCGCCGCTGCTGGGCAACCTCGAAGGGCAGCTCGAGCTGGGCGTCGACCTCGAGCCGGTCGAGGTGATGTTCCTCTCCGAAGAACAGCTGGCGCCCTTTCTTCAATCCCGGTTTCCGCGGGTGCGCTCAGAGTTCGAGACCGCCACGGCCAACCGCGAGGCCCTGAAGCCGCGCATGGAGCTGTGGCTGCACGAGAGCCAGCGCGCGAATGACGAGGTCGCGCGCAGCGAGGCCGAGATTCTCCAGCGCCGCCTCGAGGTCGTTCGCCGCGCGGTCTCACTCAAAGAGATGGCGGTGCAGCGCCGCTTGCTCACGGCCGCCAGCGCCAGCGTGCGCAGGCGGGCGACCGAGATGCAGGCGCAAGCCGAAGCCGCGCGCCGCGACTCGCAGCGGGCCGATGAGGCCGCCCGGCGCCTGGCAGATGGTTCGTTCTTCCTGGCCGAGTTGCCGTTGCCGTTGTTCAGCACGCACACGCAGGCCGATGGCAGCTTCGGGGCGAAGCTCGCGCCGGGCCGCTACGGCGTGGCGGCGACGGCCTTCGGTGCGGATGGGCTCAAGCGGGTGTGGCTGGTCTGGGTGCGCATCGAAGCGGGGGAAGCGGCCACGGTGCTCTTGAGCGAGAACAACCTGGCGCTCTCTGAATGCGAGTCATGCGTGCTCGCGCCGCGCGATCCCATCGTGAAGAGGTAACTCCCTCTCCCTGCGAAAGGAGACTGGTGAACGAGGTGCCTCGACGCCGCTCGGCACGAACGGAACCGGCCGAAATCCGTTCAGCCCGACAGGGTTGGCCGAAATAGAAATGACTCCAATCACCGGTCTCCCCGAGCGCAGTCGAGGGGGC
>JAYVFP010000119.1:0-4702 GCA_043773025.1 Archangium sp. | reverse complement strand
CCCGACAGGGTTGGCCGAAATAAAAATGACTCCAATCACCGGTCTCCCCGAGCGCAGTCGAGGGGGCACTTACCGCCCGAAGGCGAGGTAATCCCTCGACTCCGCTCGGGATGAACGGTGGTCGCTCCTTATTTCGATCAACCCTGCGAGCGAAGTCGAGGGCGTACTTCAACAGTCTCCCTACGGGAGAGGGGAACAGAGGAAGTAGGTGTTCATCTCGCCTTTGCCTTTGATGGCCGTCAGCCCACGCGCTTCGAAGACGAACCGATCAGCGAGCAGCTCGTACGTCACCTGCGACACGTGCACGCGGCCAGGCTGGCCATGGCTCTCCATGCGGCTGGCGGTGTTCACCGTGTCGCCCCACAGATCGAACACGAACTTCCGCTTCCCGATGACGCCGGCGACCACCGGCCCGCTGTGAATGCCGATGCGCAGGCTGAGCGTGGCGAACTCCGGCCCAACCATCTCTTTGAGCATGCGCACCATGTCGAGCGACATCGCCGCCACCGCAGCCGCATGATCCACGCGCGCTTCGGGCACGCCACCGACCACCATGTACGCGTCGCCGATGGTCTTGATCTTCTCGAGGCCGTACTTGTCGGCCAGCGCATCGAAGCCGCTGAAGATCTGATCGAGCATCTGCACCAGCTCGGTCGCGGGCGTGCGCTCGGCGAGCTGGGTGAAGTTCACCAGGTCCGCGAACATCACGGTGGTGGAGTCGAAACGTTCGGCGATCGAACCTTCCCTGCGCTTGAGCTGTTCGGCAATTCTGCGTGGCAACACGTTGAGGAGCAGCGCCTCGCTGCGCCCCTGTTCCGCGGTCAGCTCGTCTTCCGCACGTTCAGTCTGCATCACCGAGTAGTACGCCAGCGCCTGGAGCACGACGTAGAGGCTGAGCTTGTCGGCGGTGTTGAAGGGCAGGGCGCCCGCCCGGAGCACGGCACGCGCCGGCGTGAAGAGATCGATGCCCAGCATGATCGCTCCGCACAACAAGGCGACCAGCGCAGCCACCCACCGCTCCCGTCGAGGCGTGAGGAACCAGCCTGCAGTGGCCACCGCGATGAGGAAAAGGTGCTGCTCAGTGTCAGCGCCCATGAGGACACCGTCGGCGCCGATCCACACCACCGAACCGAAGCAGAGCCACAGCCGCGCCAGCAGGTGCCAGCCCCGGCTGGCGAAGAAGGGCACGGCTGCGTAGACGAGGATCGCTCCGACCGAGATGGCCTCGAGCGCCCGGTTGCCCAGCACGCGCGGGTCGGCGAACGCCAAGAACGCGAGCCCCATCACCACGAGGCTGACCTGATTGGTCAAGCGAATGTGCTTGGTGTCCTGAGGGCGCTGGCCGTCGACGCCGGCGTTGATCACCCGGCTCAAAAACGCGCGCATTGAGGGCGTTCTGACAGAGCTCTTCTCAGCTGCCGAGAAAACAATCAGCGAAACCTGTTTTTGCTCCGCGCGACAACTCACACAGAAACGCACTTTTCAGCGCACGGGAGTTCATCATGAGGATCGGCCGTTGGATTTCGAGTCTGTTTCGCCGCCCGGTACCGCCTGCGCCTGCGCCGCGCACGCCGTCGACGCCCACGACGCCTGCGCCCACTCCGACCCTCCCGGTCGATACCTTCCAGCCTGGCGCTCCGATGCGCGTCTCGCTGGGCAAGGTGACCGGCTACTCGGGGGCTGAGCGTGAGAAGCTCGAGAAGGCGACGCAGCTGATGGGCAACGTGCTCAACAGCAAGGAGTTCCGCGACGCGGTGTTCAGCGCTGATTTCGCCGGCAAGCCGGGTTTCGCCAGCGAGACCCGCTCACCGCAAGACGTCTACGCCGCGATTCGTGCGGCGAAGGAAAATTACACCGACGCCGCTGACGGCGAGGTCGACTTGAACGTGAAGCTGGAAAACATGTCGTGGTTCCAGCGCAACGTCGTCGGCTACACGACCGAGTCGAGCGACACGCTGACTACCAACCGGCGCTTCTTCTCGGGGTTCGAGCCGAGCGAGATGGCGGGGCACCTGGCGCACGAGTGGTTGCACAAGCTGGGCTTCGAACACGACTTCAAGGCGACCGCGCGCCGGCCTGACTCGGTGCCGTACGAGCTGGGCGATCTCGTCGAGCGCCTCGCGCGTGGCCCGCTGACGCCGCTGTCTTGATTGAAGAGCGGCACGACACGCCTGCTCATGAAAGTTGAGAGACCGCGATCAGAGGAGCGCGGATGATCAGTCAATCCGATGAGGAGTTCGCCCATCGGACCGGAATCACACCGTTCATCCGACCTGCAGTCGAGGGAGTTTTTCCCTGCTCCATCGTTTTGACTCCATCCCTTTCATCATCCTGATGGACTCAGCGCGTGGTGCGCCTCGAAGGCCGCGGCGCTCGAAACTTCTGCGTCCGGAATGCTGCTACTTAGAGCGACCCCATGTCGTCGCTCCCCCTGGTCCCAGACCCGCTCATCGGCCAGAACGTGGGCGGCTACATCGTCGAAGAGGCCCTGGGTGAAGGCGCGATGGGGCTGGTGTACCGCGCGCGCCACCCCACGCTGAAGCGCCACTTCGCCATCAAGGTGCTTCGACCGGAGATTGCAGCCGACGCCGCTTCGTCGCGCAACTTCGCCCGCGAGGCGCAGACGCTGGCGAGCCTCAAGCACCCCTCGATCATCACCATCGTCGACTTCGGGCCCATGAGCGGAGGCCGCCAGTACATGGTGATGGAGTTCCTTCTCGGGAGAACGCTCGAGCGTGAGCTCCTCGAAGAGGGCCGGTTGGATCCCGAGCGGGCGCTCCGGATCGCCGACGAGATCCTCGATGCGCTCTCGGCTGCCCACGCGGTCGGGGTGATCCACCGCGATCTCAAACCCTCGAACGTTTTTCTGGAGAAGGTCTCCGGGGGGCGCGAGGTGGTCAAGCTGCTCGACTTCGGGCTCGCCAAACAGCGCCCCGCCGTACTCGGTCTTCAGGTGGGCCCGCTCGAGGACACGAGCATCGCCGGCACACCCGAGTACATCGCGCCGGAGCAAGCGTGCGGTCAGGCAGCCAGCCGGCAGAGCGATCTGTATTCGTTCGGCGTGGTCCTCTTCCGCATGCTCACCGGCTCGTTGCCGTTCAAGGCTGATCTCAACCTGCCCGACAATCAGCAGGTGCTTGCGCTGATGAAGCAGCACGTTCACCAGCCACCGCCCACCCTGCAGGAAGCGGCGGTGGGGTTGCCGTTCCCCGACGGGCTCGGGGAGATCGTGGCTGATCTGCTGAAGAAGCGCCCCGGTGAGAGGCCTTCGAGCGCAGAAACGGCGAAGAAGCGCCTGGGCCGGGTTCAGCGCAGCCTGCAGCAGGAGGCAACGCAGGCCCGGCCCAACCCGTTGCTCACCACGCCCCTCATGCCGAAGCGGCGCAAGTCAGGGTGGCTCGCCGGAGCGACGTTGATGCTCGTGACCTTGCTGGGGGCTGCGTGGTGGCTGGGCCGCACTGCGAGGGTCGTCGAACTCGCTGTGCCGCCACCGATCGCGGTCGCGCCCGTCGCACTCGCGGTCGAGCCGGTGCTGCCCGTCGACAAGCCGCCCGAAGAGCCGCCCGAAGAGCCGCTCGAGGAGCTCTCGGGCCTCACCCGGATCCCGAGGGTGAAGAAGCGCGTGGCCCCACCCGTGGAGGCGATCGTCGTTCCTCCCCTGGCCTGCGCGCCGGATGGCGATTGGAAGAAGCGCGCCCGGGCAGATCTCAACGAGCTGATGACGCGCGCCGCGAAGTCGAACCCTGAGCTGATGCTGTGGGCGGCTGATCAAGAAGGTCCGCTGAGTGCGGCGATTGAAGGCGCGACCAGCGAGCCCGAATGCCGGGGTGTGGGTCTGCAGCTGGAGACGCTCAAGGAAAAGGTGACCCGGAGATGAGCCGTTCAATGCTGGTCGGACTGAGCCTCGCTGCGAGCGTGGCTGCCGCGCAGAACGCGCTGCCGGAGCTGGCGCCCTTTCCCCTGGAGATCATCAGGACTTCCGACGACTGCACCCAGCCGGATCGGGAAGAGCTGCAGAAGCTGTTGCCGATGATGCTGCGCACCGCCGACGTGACCGTGACGGGGAGCGCCCGGCTGACGGCCGCGCTCTCCCAGTTGCATCGGGAAGATTGTGACCGCGACGACGCGTGCCTGGCGCAGTTGGGCAAGTTGGCGGGCAGCCTCTACGCGTTCTACGGCCAGGTCGACTTCGATCTTGACGGCAATGTCGTGGCGAGCGGGCGGGTGGTGCGTGATGACGGCAGGGCCGTTCGTGGCCCCAGAACGGTGAAGATCCCCGGCGCGAACGCCCGGTTCAAGGTCACGGCCCAGGTCGCGCTCAAACAACTGCTCACGGAGCTCGATGTCGCCGGGCTTTCCCCGGTCAGGCCTCTGGAGCCCGTCGTGGAAGTGCGGGCCGCGCCCCTGACGGTGTCCTCCACGCGCAGGCCCTGGAGCGGTGTCGGCGTGGCCGGCATCGTCACGGGTGCGGCGAGCGTCGGCGTCGGCATCGGCTTCTTCGCGACCGCGGGCGAGGCGCGCATCGACACCAGCCAGGGTGTGCAGCGCGTATTCAACGAAGATGCCGACAAGGTCGCTGGCATTCAGCGCTCGCAGGCCGTGAGCGTCGCGTTGCTCGCGGCGGGTGCGGGCCTGGCGGTGCTGGGCGCAGGGCTGATTCTTCTGGGCCCGGTCGAGACGGTGACGACCGTGGTGCCCACCA
>JAYVFP010000118.1:0-44014 GCA_043773025.1 Archangium sp. | reverse complement strand
GACCTGCAGCCCGAAAGAAAGGTGCTGGCTGCCCGGGTCTCCCTCGTGCTCATCGCGTGCGGGCTCTTCGCACGTCGCGAGGTGCGCTCAGCTGATGCCGGTGCCCGGCACGACTTTCCAGCGTGTAACAACAGGGTTGTTACGCGTAACAACAGGGTTGTCATGGCCAGAAAAGGCGTCCCGGGGCCCACCCACCTCTTCACCCTCGCATTCTCGCGCGAAGAGAGAGGCCTGCTCGGAATGCGCACAACGAAGGGGAGCCTGACCCACCGCCTCCTTCAAGGCCTTTCTTTTCCATCCACTGGCTGCGGTCGCGTGCCGCTCGTGCGACGACTCCTCGCGACTGTGTTTGTCTGTGCCTGCATGACGCGTGCATCGGCTGTCAGTAGGCGATGACGATGAACCCGACGAGGTGGGGCCTGTTGCTCGGCGTGCTGATGGCCCGATGGGTCGCGCTTTTTGTGGGCGTAATCGAGGCCTTCATCGGCCTTTTTGCAGACGTAGGCCGCCTGGGTGATGGGCATCAGTTGGCCGTTGCTGCGCATGCGATCGAGGATCGCCCGCAGGTCGCGCGAGGCCAGATATTCCATCGCGATGTAGTCGTGCTCGCCGTGCTCGCCGAGCTCGTAGATCTACACCACGTTCGAGTGGTTCAACTGGACCGCGATGCGGGCTTCGTCGATCGGGTAACTGCTCATGCCGCCCTGCGCCGACGAGGAGAGCAGAGTCCAATGTCCGGCGGCACGAGAGGTCAAAGCGGTGTCCTGGGCGGTCTGGGTGGGGGGCCGCGCGATAGTATGGGCTAGCTTGGCGACGTGGCCCCGTTTCCCCGCAACGACTCGAGCAATCGCATCGAGCGAGCGCGACGCACCGCGCGAGCCGCCGGGCCTTTGACGATCGTCGTTGGCATCGTGGTGCTGCTGGGCTGGCTGCTTGATGTGCCTTTGCTGGTAAACGTCTTTGGCGGCCGCAACATGCTGCCTTCAACGGCGGGTTGCTTCGTCATCGTCGGCGTCTCGCTGCGCTTGTGGATGGCCCATCGCCCACCAACGACGCTCGCGGCCTTGCTTGGGGGCGTGGTCGCGCTCGTGGGCGCGCTGACCATCATCGAGCACGCGACGAACATTGACCTCGTCACGGGGCTCACGGCTGCGGATGCATCCTTGCGCATGGCCGTGCCGACGGCGGTTTCGTTCGTGGGCGTCGGCATCGCCTTGGTGTTGTTCGACAAGGAATGGCGCACCGTACGCATCGCCGAGGTCCTCGGGCTTGCGTGCTGCGCGATAGCCATCGCCTCGATGTTTGATCTCTTCCTCAGCCTGTTTGATGACGGAGTCGACCACCCGGCCAAATACCGCATGGCCGTGTACACGGCCGCGCTGTTCCTCGTCGTAGCGGCCGCCATCATCATCGCCCGTCCCACGCGCGGCTGGATGGCCACGATCGCAAACGAGTCCGCGAGCGCGCGGGTGGGGTTTGGTTTGATCTTGTCCGTGTTGCCGACGGTCGCTGGCATCTCTTTTTTGCGCTTCCTCGGCGAGCGCTACGGGCTCTACGACACTCGCTACGGCATCTCGCTCATGGTGGGCGCCATGGTGTTCGTCATGGTCGCCATCTCGTGGCGCACACTGCGGGAGCTGCAGCGCATCGAGGGCGATGTGCGCCAGGCGCGGGCCGTGCTCGATGCCATCGTGGAAAACATCCCTCACATGATCTTCGTCAAGGATGGCCGCGACCTGCGCTTTTCGCGCTTCAACGCCGCCGGCGAGCGGCTGCTCGGCATCAAACGCGAAGACCTCGTCGGCAAGACCGACTTCGACTTGTTTCCCAAGCAGCAGGCAGCGCGCTTTCAAGAAGAAGACCGCGCCACGCTCGCGGGCAACGCCATCGTCGACATCCCCGAAGAGGAGATCGACACCAAGAGCGGCAAGCGCTGGCTGCATACCGTGAAGGTGCCGGTCGAGGGCACCGGCGAGCCGTTCTTGCTGGGCATCTCCGAAGACATCACCGAGCGCAAGCACGCTGCCGACGAGCTACGCCAGGCCAAAGAGACGGCCGAGGCCACCAGCAAGGAACTCGAGGCGTTCAGCTACGCGGTCTCGCACGATCTGCGCGCGCCCTTGCGCAGCATCGATGGCTTCAGTCTGGCGCTGCTGGAAGATTCCGGCCACAGGCTCGAGGCCGACGGTCAAGACCACCTGCGCCGGGTGCGCGCGGCCGCGCAAAAGATGGCCGGGTTGATCGATGACCTGCTGAACCTGTCGCGCGTCAGCCGCCAAGAGATGAAGCGCGAGCCGATCGATGTCAGCGCGCTGGCGGCCTCCGTCGTCAGCGAGCTGCGCCGCGCGCATCGAGCACGCCAGGTCGAAGTCGTCATCGCTCCGGGCATGGCGACGGTCGGCGATGCCCGCTTGATCGAGGTCTTGCTCGAGAATTTGATCGGCAACGCCTGGAAGTTCACCGGCAAAAGGCCAGCGGCACGCATCGAGATCGGCGGCATCGACATCGCCGACGAGCGCTGTTTCTTCGTCAGCGACGACGGCGCGGGCTTTGACATGGCCTACGTCGGCAAGCTGTTCGGCGCCTTCCAACGCCTGCACGCGGCCAGCGACTTCGAGGGCACTGGCACTGGCATCGGCTTGGCGACGGTGCAGCGCATCGCCCACCGCCATGGTGGGCGCGTGTGGGCCCAAGGCGCAGTCGGCAAGGGCGCGACGTTTACATTCACCCTCGCCACCGCCACGCTCGCCGTTGTTCCTGTGCTCGAGGAAGACCGATGACCAACAATGTGATCTTATTGGTGGAAGACAATCCCGATGACGAAGCGCTGACCCTGCGCGCGCTCAAAAAGGCGAATCTGCTCATCGAGGTCGTCGTCGCGCGGGATGGCGTCGAGGCCCTCGATCGCTTGCTGGGTACCGGGGCCCACGCCGGCGCGGCCCTGGTGCCTCAGATCGTCCTCCTCGACCTCAAGCTGCCAAAGATCGATGGCCTCGAAGTGCTGCGCCGCGTCCGCGCGGATCCGCGCACGCGTCGCCAGCCCATCGTGGTGTTGACCTCCTCAAAAGAAGACAAGGATCTCGTCGAGAGCTACGACCTCGGCGCGAACTCCTACGTGCGCAAACCCGTCGACTTCAACCAGTTCGTCGACGCGGTGAGCCAACTCGGGTTGTATTGGCTCGTGATCAACCAGCCGCCACCGCGGAGCTGAGCGTGAACGGCATCCCGCTGCGCCTGTTGATCGTTGAAGACGTCGAAGACGACATGCTGCTGGTGCTGCGCGAGCTGCGCGCTGGCGGCTTCGACACCTCGGCGCTGCGCGTCGAGGACGAAGCGACGATGCGCACCGCTCTCGTCGAGCACGATTGGGACATCGTCATCTCGGACTACTCGATGCCGCGCTTCGACGCGCTGAGCGCCTTACGCACTCTGCGAGACAGTGGCCGCGAGCTGCCGTTCATCATCGTTTCGGGCGCGGTTGGAGAGTCGCGCGCCGTCGACGCCATGGTCGCCGGTGCTGCCGAGTTCGTTCCCAAAGAATCGTTGCCGCGGATCGTGCGGGCCGTGCAGCGCGCGCTGGCGCAGGCAAAGAGCCGCGTCGATCAGCGCTCCGCCGAGGAGGCGCTGCGCCACAGCGAGGCGCGCTTTCGAACGCTCGTGGCGTCGATGGACGCGATGGTCTTCACCGTCGACCGCGACGGCCGCTACGACTCGATGACCGGCCGCGGGCTCGAACGGTTGCGCATCGAGCCAGACGCCTGGCTCGGCCGGAGCGTGCGCGACGTCTTGCCCCTGCCCGTGGCGTTGCTGCACGAAGAGGCCTATCGCCGCGCGCTCTTTGGCGAAACCGTGCAGCTGTCATGGGAGTTGCAACGCGGCGAGCGCACCATGACGTTGCACACGACCGTCACGCCGATGCACAACGAGCCGTCCGTCGCAGGCGTCCCGGCAGGCATTCCGGCGGGTCACCGCGGCCCGGACGTCGTCGGGCTCGTTGGCGTCACGCGCGACATCACCGAGGAAAAAAACGTCCAGGCGCAGCTGCTCGTCTCTGATCGCATGGCCTCGGTCGGCACGCTTGCTGCCGGCATCGCCCACGAGATCAACAATCCGCTGGCGTCGGCCATCGCGAACATCGAGACCGCGCTCGGTGAGGTCGACGAGCTGGAGTCCGTACAGGGCGTGGCTGGCCTGCAGTCGATTCGCGAAGAGCTGATCGACGTGCGCACGGCGACGGAGCGTGTGCGCCAGATCGTCGTCGACCTGCGCGTATTCTCACGATCCGCTGAGCCGGCGCGGGCGCCGACCGACATCGTCAAAGTCCTCGAGTCATCGCTGCGCTTGACGTGGAACGAGATTCGTCACCGCGCGCGTCTGGTTCGTGATTTTCAGCCGGTGCCTTCGGTCGACGGCAACGAATCCCGCCTCGGGCAGGTGTTTGTCAATTTGCTCGTCAACGCGGCCCAGGCGATCCCGCTGGGACGCGCCGACGAGCACGTCGTGCGAGTGACCACGCGTCATGAGCCGGCACAAGACGGGGGGCCTGGCCGCGTCATCATCGAGATCATCGACAGCGGCGAGGGCATGGCGCCGCAAGTCCTGGCGCGCCTGTTCACGCCGTTTTTCACGACCAAGTCCGTCGGTGAAGGCACCGGCCTGGGTCTGTCCATTTGTCACCGCATCGTGACGGCGCACGGGGGCGAAATTCGCGTCGAGAGCAAGGTCGGCGCCGGCACGACGTTTCGCATCATCCTGGTGGCCACGTCGATGCAGCCGGCCGTCCTGCCGGAGATCACGGCGGTGGCCCGCGTGGGCCCGCTGCCCGGAGCCGTGCGCGGGCGCATCCTCGTGGTCGACGACGAGCCCCTCATCGGCAAGGCGGTGAGCCGGGCGCTCAGCCGCGAGCACGAGGTGGAGGTGCTGGCCCATGCGCGCATCGCGCTGGCGCGGCTGCGAGCGGGCGAGCATTTCGACATCGTGCTGTGCGATTTGATGATGCCCGAGATGACCGGCATGGAGCTGTTTGAAGAGGTGAGCAAGTTCAGCGAGGAGGCCGCCTCGCGCATCGTTTTTCTCACGGGTGGCGCGTTCACCGCGCAGGCGCGCGCGTTCATAGATGACACGAAGAACCTCGTGCTCGACAAGCCATTTGATCCCAAAAAGTTGCGCGCCGTCATTGAAGTGCTTTTGAAAAAAGGGTGATCAGCGCCGGGCGCTACGCCGCCTTCACTTCGTAGCCTCGCGGTGTGCGGTACTGCAGCGCCTCCAGTGATGGGGAGCGCGACAGGGGCGCTCGTCGACGAGACCGCCGCCGATGTTGAGGCCCGCCACCGAGTGCATGCGCGTGACCTCGAGCGCTGAGGAAGGCGAGCCCGGGCTTCGGTGACTTGCTCGACCTGCTGCTGCGCCCCGCGGCCCACCCTGAACCATCATTCCGATGCCATCGCCGGGGGATTTTAGATGAAGTCATCCTCGAGCTCGGCAAACCTTTGCGGTTCGCATTGACCGAGCAGCTCCTCGACATGGTCGATGGCCGCGTAGGTGAGGTTGTCGTTGCTGGCGCGCTCAGTCCACCAGCCCAGAGGCAGCTCCGTGAGCAGCGCCCCTGCCACGTAGGAGACGCCTGCCGCGATGAACTGATTGCGGCGGCGCGCGGGGAGCGCACGGAGAAACGTTAGAAAAGTTCAAGTCGCGCGACGCCGAGGACGACTGAACACGACACCGACTGTGCCGCCCCGAAAGAGTTCGCCACTCTTCACCTACACCAGCCCCTTAAACATCATCCACCACGCTGGTACCCTTCTCTTGCGTCCCCCCGCCAGGAGCTCCATGCGTCTCCATCTCGTCGTCGGTCTGGTTGTTGCGTCGTGTCTGACCGGCCGTTTCGCACGTGCCGATACCTTCGCGCAGGGGTCGCTCATCATCCCGATGGACAACACCTACCAGGACAACGGTGCACTGCGCGCCTACGGCCTCGTGTACTCATTGCTCCGGCAGGGAGTGCCCGTGAAGTGGTGCATCGCGCCGAGAAAGGCGTTTCAGGGCGTCGACTTCACGGCCAGCGCGATTGATCGGCAGAGTGACGCCGGCATCAGCAACTACGGCTATCGGGCGGGCCCCTTCGTCATCGATTCGACGGACGCCGCGGCGGCGACCCCCATCATCGCCGCGTGGCAGAGCGCCAACCCCAACGTGAAGGTGCACATCGCGACCGGCGCCTTCACCTCGACCGTGGCGCGGTACCTCGTCGCCGCGCCGAAGATCGCGATGCACGCCGACGGCAACGAGGCCATCGCCCGGGGCTACCTGCAGGCGGCGGGCATACCCGACTCGACGCTCGACCCCACGTGGCCCAACACCTCGCCCGATATGCTCACCCCCGCGCAGGTGGTCGGCCCGACTTCATCGAACAGTCGTGATGGGCGTCTGTTCGACCCGAGCGGCAACCCCGCTTACTGCCAGCTCATGTCGATGCACTACAACGTCGGGTCGGCTCTCGCGAACCCAGGCGTGGTGGCCGAGGTGAGGCAATTTCTCACTCACCCCACCCACTTTTTTGCTGAGTGCCAGGCGGTCAATGCCTTTGAAAATACGCCGGGGGGCTTCTTCCTGACCACCACTGGCTTTGAAGTCAGGAGCAGACCCTCGCTCATCGACAATCACAACTTCGATTCGACCTTCGCTCAGTACGATGGGACCTTCGGCACCGTGGGGGGCAGCGAGCCTGCCTTCGCGCTGCCCGACGGCGGCGCTTACAAGGCCGGCGGCGTCACGATGATCACCAACCGCGGCTTTGCGCCCGGAACCTGGGACGTGTGGATGACCGGGTACCTCGACGGCGCTTGCCCTCCTCATGCCGAGGTCTGCGGTACCCTCGGCAAGGTCAGCTACCTGGGCGGGCATTCGTACTCGACCAACCTGCCGATGTCGGCCAACCCGGGCTCGCAAGGGGTTCGGCTCTTCCTCAACTCCATCTTCGACTCGACCTGCGCGCTGGCCAGTGGACAACCCGTCATCGATGTCACCAAGAGCGTGCCGGCGACCAGCACCTCGTCGACCGTGACCTTCACCGTCAACTACAGCAACACCGGCGTGAGCGTCGCGATGGGCGCATCTCTTTCAGACGTACTGCCCTCGGGGGCCTCATTCGTTTCGGCGACGGGGGGTGGCACATTCGCGAACGGCGCGGTGACCTGGAACCTCGGCAGCCTGGGCATGGGCCAGTCGGGGAGCGTCTCGGTGACGGTCACGCTGGCCAGCCCGGGGCGCTACGCCAACACCGCGACGCTCGCCTACTCCGTCGGGCTCAGCGCGCGCAGCCGGGCTTCCAACACGGCGACGGTGCTGTACGGCCCCGATGCGGACGGGGACGGCGTGCTTGATTCAGTCGACATCTGCCCTGCGGTGGCCAACCCGCTCCAGAGCCTGACCTCAGACCCGCTGACGTGCGGGAGCTGCACAGCGACTTGTTCAGCTCCTCAATCCACTCCCAGCTGCACGACGGGCCTGTGCGGGATCTCAGCGTGTGCTGGCGGGTTCAGCAACTGTGACGGACAGGCCTCCAACGGTTGCGAGTACGCCAATTCAGGCTTCGCTTCGGATCTCGCCAACTGTGGAGGGTGCGGGGTCGCGTGCAGCCCGCCCAACGCAGCGGGCCAGTGCAGCGCCTCAGCGTGCACCATCGGCGCGTGCCGCCCTGGGTTCCTCGATGCCGACCGGATGGCAGCCAACGGGTGCGAGCAGGCGTGCGGCGCGATGGAGAGCGGCTCGCAATGCTCCGATGGCCTCGACAACGATTGTGACGGTCAGGCCGATGCGCTCGATCCCGGCTGCCAGTCGGCTGATGGCGGGGCGGGAGGAGGCGCAGGTGGCGGTGGTGGAATTGCAGGGACCGGAGGTGGAAGTGCAGGGACCGGAGGTGGAAGTGCAGGGACCGGAGGCGGAAGCGCGGGAACCGGCGGTGGAAGTGCAGGGACCGGAGGCTCGATGGGGGGCGAGGCAGGTGGGCCACCCGATGCCGGAGGTCCCGATGGCCAACGAGTGAAAGGCTGCGGGTGTGGTTCAGGTGCGGAGGGTTCCGGGCTGCTGACGTTGGCGCTCCTTTTCGCGCGAACTGCCCGGCGTCGGTCCTCGCACGGAACGCCTCGTCGCTGAGGGCGCCGCTCGAGCCCCCGGCTTCTGCGACCATCCGCATGCGTGTCCGAGGCAACCCTCGGGCAAAGCTTCCCGCTGTGCCATCCCCGTGTCGGCACCCCGTGCTACTACTCAACGGTGAGCGAACCGCGTTGGATCTTCCCTGCAGAACGCGCCGAAGTTGCGCAGACCGACCTCGACGAGGCGGCCCGCGTGGTGGCTGCCGAGCTTTCGTTGCACCCGGTGGTGGCGAAGGTCCTGGTCGCGCGTGGCTACAAGACGCCCGCAGACGCCACCCGCTTTCTGTCTGACGCGCTGACCGAACTTCCCGACCCGTTCCTCATGAAGGGCCTGCCGCAAGCGGTCGACCGCCTCGTGCGCGCGATCCTCGAGAAGGAATCCGTCACGCTGTACGGCGACTACGACGTCGACGGGGTCTCCTCGACGGCGCTGCTCACCACCTTCCTGCGCCAGGTCGGTCTCGAGGTGCGCACGTACATCCCGCATCGACTCGAGGAGGGCTACGGCCTCAACCGCGCCGCCATCGAACGACTCGCCTCCGAAGGCACGAAGCTGCTGGTGACGCTCGACTGCGGCATCACCTCGCACGCCGAAATCGAACGGGCCAACGCGCTGGGCGTCAACGTGGTGGTGGTCGATCACCACGCCGTGCCTGAAGTGATGCCGCCCGCGGTCGCCGTGCTCAATCCGCTCCAGCCGGGCTGCGAGTACCCCACCAAGTGGCTGTGCGCGGGTGGGGTGACCTTCAACCTGTGCATGGGCCTGCGCAAGGTGCTGCGTGAACGTGGCTTCTTCGCCGGCAAGCAGGAGCCCAACCTCAAACAGCTCCTCGACCTGGTCGCGCTGGCCACCGTCGCCGACGTGGTGCCGCTCACCGGCGCCAACCGCATTCTGGTGACGCACGGGCTCAAGGAACTCACTGCCGGCCGCCGCCCGGGCGTGCGCGCGCTCAAAGACGTGGCCGAGGTGGGCGGCATCGAGATCACCGCGGGCACCGTCGGCTTCCGCCTGGGGCCCCGCATCAACGCCGCGGGCCGCCTCGACGACGCGTCCGTGGGGCTGCAGTGCCTGCTCGCGAAGGATTACGAGACGGCGCTCCCGCTCGCGCGCGCGCTCGACTCAGCCAACGCAGAGCGGCAGCAGATCGAACGCGCGATGCTCACGGGTGCCATCGAGCAGGCCGAAGCCGCGGTCGCGCGCGGCGTACGCGGCCTGGTGCTCTCTTCGCCCGACTGGCACCCCGGCGTGGTGGGCATCGTCGCCTCGCGCATCGTGGAGCGGTTTCATCGCCCCACCATCTGCATCGGCGTGCACGACGGCATGGGCAAGGGCTCTGCGCGCAGCATCGAAGGTTTTCACCTGTACGACGCGATCAAGTCGATCAGCGGCATGCTGGCCCGCTTCGGTGGGCACAAGGCGGCGGCGGGTCTCTCCATCGATCCTGCGAAGCTCCCCGAGTTCACCCAGGCCTTCGAGTCCGTGTCCTTCGCCTCACTCGAAGAAGCTGCGCTCGTGCCGCGCTGCCGCATCGACGCGGTGGTGAACGCGAAGGAGCTCGACGAGAAGGCGGTCGAGGCGCTGCAACGACTGGCACCGTTCGGCATGGGCAACCCCGAGCCCGTGCTGGCCATGCGCAACCAGTCGGCGGCGCCCCGGGTGCTGCAGAACAAAACGCAGGGTGAGCCGGGGCACTTGAAGCTCACCCTCGACTCAGCGCCCGCGTTCGACGTGATCGGCTTTCGGCTGGCAGACAAGGTCGGGCTCACCTTGGGCCCGGTCGATCTCGCCTTCAAGATCGCCGTCGACGAGTTCCGCGGCGTGCGCAGGCTCTCGCTCAAGCTCACGTCACTTCGAACCACGCCCTCCTGAAAGAAGGCGCTTTCGAACTTTAGAAGATGAGCCCGAGCCCGCCGCCAAAGTACATGTCGTGCATGTACCCGCGGATGAAGCGGGTGAGCTCGATGCGGAACTGCAGGCGCACGCTGCCATCACCCACGATGGCGGGCCGGCCGCGCAGACCGATGCCGTACTGAAAGAGGAACTTGGTGCCGCCGAGGGTCACCGTCTGGGTGTCGATCTTCGTCACGCTGTACGAGTAGTCGAAGCCCAGGCCGAGCTGGCCGTAGATGGCCACCGGCGAGCCGCTCCCGAACGGAATGGCGAAGGCGGGCGCGAGCGTGAAGTTGTGCAGGTGCGTGTCGACGTTGACCTGGTTGGTGCCTTCTTTGCTCGCCGCGTACGTCCACCCGACGTCCATGAAGAACATCTCGCGCAGGTACTCATCGGGGATGAGGCGGCCGAACTCCCAGGTGAAGCGCAGACCGAAGAAGTAGCGCGCATCGACGCCTGACTTGGGCGAGTCGAGCAGCGCCACGCCCATGACGATGTCGCCGCCGATGCCGATGTTCGGGTCGTCGACGCTCGCGAGGGTCTCTTCGCCGTCTTTTTCTTCCTGATCTTCTTCGCGGATCTCTTCGGCCCGTCGCTTCTTCTTGGCCTTCTTGGGCTTGAGCGTCTCGGTCGCCGAGTCTTCGCCGTCGCCGTACGGAATGGGCGCGTCGTCGTCGCTCTGGGCGTATGCCGTCATCGACGCGGCCAGGGTCACTGCCAACAGGGTCCTGGTTGAAATCATGGAACGGAACCGCCAGCAGCGGGACGCTGCGCGAGACAAACAGGAGAAGCGGAGGTTTGGCCGAGGTGGAGTGACCCAGATCATGGTTGGGAGATCGCCGGGCAGATGGTGTTGTCGCGACGCGCGGTCGACGGACAGTTGAGCATCGAGCGCACGCCGTCGACTTCACACGGCCAACTGCCGCACCGCAGCTGCATGCGCGACGAGAACTCGGTGCAGACCTGCTTCTTGAGCTCAGGGTCGGTGACGTGCGCGGCGATGATGTCGACCACCGCCTCCTGCGTGAAGTTCTTCGGGGTGTTGAGGTTCTTGGTGATCAGCTGGCGCAGGCCCGGCGTGCTGGGCGACTCGTCGTCGTAGGCGTCGATGAGCGCCTTTTGGAGGATCTCCAGCTTCCCGAGCTTGTTGCCCGCCTGGTACAGCGAGGCGGCGATGATGTTGCCCACCTTGTACATCTCGGGCGCGCTGACCCACTGCTGCTGCGTGAAGTTCTGGAACGCGGTGCGCAGCGGGTCATCCATGCAGGCGTCTTGACGGCCCACGTTGCGGAAACCCACGGTCCGCGAGTCGGCGAGGGAAATGGCCAGGAAGTTCGGCCGGCAACCCGCAGGCTCGCCGCAGGTGACCGAGAAGCCGTGGAAGTCGGCCAGGCCCTCGTCGAGCGACTTGAGCAGGTTGAACGCCTCGAGCGACCACAGCCCCAGCGCCGGGTGCACGCCTTCGTCAGACAGCGCCTTGAAGTTGAACACCCGGTGCGCGGTCTCGTGGCCGACCACGCCGATGTTCATCGAGAGGGGAATGAGCTGCTCCTTCTTGAAAGGAGTGATCACGAAGCTCTTGATGAACGACAGGTAGAGGATGTTGTCGGTCAACGACGGCGCGTTGAGCTGCACGTCAGACCAGTAGTGCACCCGCATCGGCCGCAGTTCTTGGGGGTCGACGCCGTCGTAGATGTCGTTGAAGTAGAGGTAGGCGCGCTCGAAGTTGTAATACGTGGTCACCAGGTTCCACGTGTGAAAGTCGGCGGGCCACAACACGCCCGAACGATCGACGTAGTGGCCGCGCACGTCGCCGCCCTTGTCTTTGACGATGACCTCGTAGCGCTGCTCGTCGGTCATGCCCTGAATGCCGCCGTTGATTTGCTGCACGGGATCGTTCGGGTTGATCACCACCCGGGTGCTGCCGATCATCGTGACGACGTCGCCCTTGAGGGCGGTCATGTCTTTGACGGTGGTGAGCTCGACCTGGGTGGTCTGAAAGGCGCCAGCCTCGTCAGGAATGAGCGCCATCACCTTCACGGGCGCTTTGGGGTTCGGGCCGCAGGCCACCAGCAGGGCGAGCAGACCGAGGGGCAGGAGACGGGACATAGGAGGGGGTTGTACTACGGAATTTCTGCTAACGAGCCGCATCCATGAGCGAGTTCATTTCCAAGGTGAAGCGCACGCATTCCTGCGGGGCGCTGCGGGCAAAGGACATCGGTTCCACCACGGTGTTGTTCGGCTGGGTTTCGAACCGGCGTGACTTCGGTGGCTTGATCTTCATCGACCTGCGCGATCGCGATGGGCTCACCCAGGTGGTGTTCGATCCCGGCATCTCGAAAGAGGCCCACACCCTGGCCGAGTCGTTCCGCAGCGAGTGGGTGGTCGGCATTCGCGGCGAGGTGCGCTCGCGCGGCATGCAGTTCAACAAGAAGGAAAACAAGATGATGGCGGCGACCAACCCCAATCTCGCCACCGGTGAGGTCGAGGTCTATGTGTCCTACTCCGAAGTCTTCAACAGGTCTGAGACGCCGCCGTTCGAGGTGAACGAGAACAGCGCCACCTCGACCAGCGAAGAGAAGCGCCTCGAGCACCGCTACCTCGACCTGCGCCGCCCCTCGCTGCAGAAGAAGCTGATCACCCGCTCGAAGATGAACGCGGCGACCCGCGCGTACTTTCACGAGAACGGGTTCCTCGAGCTCGAGACGCCTTTCATGGGCCGCTACACCCCCGGCGGCGCGCGCAACTTCCTCGTGCCCTCACGCCTCAACCCCGGAAAGTTCTACGCGCTGGCCGAGTCGCCGCAGCTCTACAAGCAGCTGTTCATGGTGGCGGGCTTCGATCGCTACTTCCAGATCGTCAAGTGCTTCCGCGATGAAGACCTGCGCGTCGATCGCCAGCCCGAGTTCACCCAGATCGACGTCGAGATGTCCTTCGTCAATCAAGACGACATCTTCGAGATCATCGAGGGCCTGCTCAAGCGCATGTGGAAAGAGGTGCACAACCTCGACCTCCCCCCGTTCCCCCGGCTCGACTTCGACGAGTCGATGGCGAAGTACGGCAACGACAAGCCTGACCTCCGCTTCGGCATGGAGCACGTCGTGCTCGACGGGATCATCGAGAAGTTCGGCGCGGAAGGCGGCGTCGGCCCGATGTGGGAGACCCTGCAGCAGAAGGGCCTCATCAAGGCGATGGTGGTCTCGCCCGTCGCGCCCGGCAAGCACAACCCCGTGGTGGTCAGCGCGAAGGAAGAGGCGTTCCGCAAGGCGAACCCCAACCCCACGGCCAAGATGCCGCCCCCTCCGATCGAGTTCTCGCGGAAGGAAATCGAAGAGCTCGAGAAGTACGTGATCGGCATGGGCGCTGGGGGCCTGGCCCGCGCGAAGATCGCCGAGAACGGCGATTGGACGCAGGCTCCGTTGTTCAAGAACGCCAAGCCCGAGCTGCGTGCGGCGATCATCGAGGCGACCGGCGCGAAGCCCGGCGACCTGATCCTCTTCCAGTTCGGCCCGGTGGCGAAGGTACACACCATCATGGCCAACCTCCGCGTGGAGCTGGCCAAGCGGCTGTGGCTGATTCCCGAGTTCGGAGCGGGCGGGAACTGGAACTTCCTGTGGGTCGTCAACCCGCCGCTGTTCGAGTACGACGAAGAGGCGAAGCACTGGGCCGCGGCGCACCACGCCTTCACGCGCCCGATGGACGAGTGCCTCAAGTACCTCGAGCCCGAGACGTTCGACCCCTCGAAGATCTACTGCTACCGCTACGACGTGGTGCTCAACGGGTTCGAGATCGGCGGCGGGTCGATCCGCCTGCATGATCCCGAGGTGCAGAAGAAGGTCTTCAAGGCGATGGGCATCGGCGACGAAGAGGCCCGCAACAAGTTCGGGTTCCTGCTCGACGCGCTGAAGTACGGCGCGCCCCCGCATGGTGGGCTCGCGCTGGGTATGGACCGGCTCGCCTTCTTGATCACCGAGACCGAATCGTTGCGCGACGTCATTCCGTTCCCCAAGACCTCGAAGGGCACCGACTTGATGACCCAGGCGCCTGGCGACGTGGACGAGAAACAGCTCAGGGACTTGTTCGTAAAATCCGTGCCGCCCACCAAGAGCTGAAGTTTTAGAGGGCTGACCAACAATGTTCGAACGCCGAACCACGATGCCGGTCTCTGCCGAGGAACTCTGTGCCTGGCACGCCAGGCCCGGAGCCTTCGAGCGCCTCAATCCACCCTTCGCGCCCGTCACGGTCGAAGAGCGCACGGGTGGCCTCGAGGTCGGCGCCCGCACCGTGATCCGCGGCGTCGGCCCTCTGGGCAGCCGCTGGGTGGCCGAACACACCGCCTACGAGCCCGGCCGCATGTTCCGCGACGAGCAGGTCAGTGGCCCCTTCGCCAAGTGGGTGCACACGCACCTGTTCGAGCCGCGCGGTGAACACAGCGAGCTTGTCGATCAGATCGACTACGGCCTGCCCCTGGGCGGCCTGGGCTCGTTCTTCGGCGACGCCTTCACCGTCAGCACGCTCGAGCGCATGTTCAACTTCCGCCACGCGCTGACCCGCAACGACCTTTCCCGTCACGCCCAGTACACCGCGAAGCCGCGCCTCACCGTGGCCGTCACCGGCGCGAGCGGCCTGGTCGGCTCGGCACTGATTCCTTTCCTCACCACCGGCGGTCACACCGTGCGCGCAGTCAAGCGCACGGGCACCGAGTTCGACGCGAAGGCGCTGGAAGGCGCTGACGTGGTGGTGAACCTGGCCGGCGCAGGCGTCGCCGACGAACGGTGGACCGACGATCGCAAGCGGCTGCTGGTGGAGAGCCGCATCGACTACACGCGCAAGCTGATCGCGGCCCTGAAGCAGAGCGGCTCGAAGCCCAAGGTGTGGCTGCAGACCTCTGCGATCGGCATCTACGGTGATCGCGGCGATGAGCAACTGACGGAAGACTCCAAAGTCGGAGAGCGCAGCGAGCGCGGCGCCGGGTTCCTCGCGAAGCTCTGCCAGGACTGGGAGTCGGCAGGCAACGAGGCCTCCGCGCTGGGTGCGCGCGTGGTGTGTCTGCGCATTGGGCTCGTACAATCGGCCAACGGCGGGGCGCTCTCGAAGTTCCTGCCGGCCTTCAAGCTGGGCGCCGGCGGGCCCATCGCCAACGGCAAGAGCTGGCAGAGCTGGATCTCGCTCGAAGATCTGCTCGGGCTCATTCTCTTCGCGGCGTACCAGGACGGGCTCTTCGGGCCGATCAACGCGGTCGGCCCGCACCCGGTGACCAGCGCGGAATACGCGAAGGTGCTCGGGCGTGTGCTCAGCCGGCCCTCGTTTGCGCCGCTGCCTGCGTTCGTGTTGCGCGCGATGTTCGGTGAGCTGGCCGATGGGGCGTTGCTGACGAGCCAGCGCGTACTGCCCAAGCGGGTCAGTGAGCTGGGGTTTCGGTTCCTGCACCCCATGCTCGAAGACGCGCTGCGCTTCACGCTGGGCAAGTAGTCCCTTCCCCTTCCCAGCCGGAAAGCGCAGGCAAGCCAGCGCTCTCGCTTGAAACACCGCGCGCGAGCAGCGTTATGAAACGTGCTGTGCCGCGGCTGGCGGCGACGACTCGGAAAGGGAACTGCCATGAGCCTCCCCGCGGTCCGCACGCGCGATGAGTACGTTCCCCTCACGCGCGAACAGTTTCGAGAGAGGTTCATGGCCCGGTTCTTCGACCCGGTGTTCGAGGAGGTCTCCTTTGAGCTCGAGCGGGTGTTCGAGAAGGCCTGGGACGGGTACGTGCAGTACCGGAAGTCACCCCGAAAGCAGCCCGCTGGCGAGGGCTTTGCCGACCCCGCGTTCGACCTGCCAGTCGAGTGGCTCGCGACACGCGATGCCATCGCCAGGGCCGAGCTCTTCCACCGCGACCCGGCCTCGCCCTCGCGAATTCTGGTGATCAACGGTTCGACCCGCAGCGAGCACACCTGCCCGGGCGAGCTCTCGAAGACCCGCAGGCTCGCGGAGGCTGCGCAGGCGGCGATCAAGTCGGTCGACGGCTTCGAGGTCGACTTCCTCGACCTCTCGACGCTCGCGGACGAACCCTGGAAGGTGATTCATCCCTGCAAGGCGTGCGTGTCGACCAGCATGCCTCTGTGTCATTGGCCCTGCTCCTGCTACCCGAACCATGCGCTGGGGCAGACCAACGATTGGATGGCTGAGCTCTACCCCCGATGGGCGGCTGCCCATGGCGTCATGTTGATCTGCCCAGTGCACTGGTACCAGGCGCCGGCCAGCCTCAAGCTCATGATCGACCGGCTCGTCTGCGCGGATGGGGGGAACCCAGACCCGACGACCACAAGGGGGAAAGACCCGGCCCTCGCCAAAGCGCTCGAGCTCGGAGGGTGGGATTATCCGCAGCACCTGGCGGGTCGCGGGTTCGCGGTCCTCACCCACGGCGATGCCTCGGGGCCAGAGACGCTCCGGCGGCTCCTCGCGGAATGGCTCACCGATATCGGCATGATCCAGGCCGGGGCCAGAGCCGCTGTCGACACGTGGATTGGGTATTACCGGCCTTACGCCACGAGCCACGAGGATCTCGATGCCAGCCCCGAGACCTTCGCGCTGGCGCAAGCCGCCGCCGCAGCGCTCGTGGGCCTCGTCAAGCAGCTTCGCAGCGGGGCCTATCGCCGCCCCGATGAGGGCGTCGCGCCGCCTCGCAAAAAATGATCAGCCCCTGCACTTCACTCGGCGCGGTGATTGCAAAACCTGGAGTCGCTCACGGGACTGAATTTCGTGGAGGCGAAGGGAAGCCTTGAAGACACTCAAATTCCATGATCACCGGCCCGCAAAAATAGAGGCCCCTGGCATGAGCCTGCAGGTGACTGCGCGCGACGAATCAAGGCGTCATCGGCTTGCGCCCACGGCCCAGGTACGCAGCGCTCTCCGGGCCCAGTTGGCCAGGGCACGGCGGGCGACTGACGCATTGTTCGCGCTCCTGACCCCAGAAGGCCTGACCCAGCGGCCCATCGCCGAGCGCCACCGGTTCGTCTTCTACCTGGGCCACCTCGAGGCCTTCGACTGGAACCTCGTGTGCCGGGACACCCTGGGGCACGGGTCATTCAACGCGACGTTCGAACAGCTCTTCGCCTTCGGCATCGACCCGATCGACGGAGGCCCCCCGACGGACACCGTCGCCGACTGGCCGACTCCCGAGCACCTCACGCCCTGGATCCAGCGTGCCCGGGAAGCAGTCGATGCCGCTGTCGATCGCGCGCCGCTGACGGGGTGGCTCGACGACGCCTGGGCAGCCCGATTGGCCGTCGAGCATCGGCTGATGCACGCCGAGACACTCTGTTACCTGTTGCAGCGCACCGCCCTGAAGTTCAAGCGACGCGGCCCGTTGCCACAGGTGAACGACGAGCCCGTCGCGCGCACCGAGGTCTTCGTACCAAGAGGGCCGGCCGTGCTCGGCCTCGAACGAAGCACCGCGCCGCACGTCGGCTGGGACAACGAGTACCCGCGTCACACGGTGGAGGTCCCCCCGTTCACGATGGCGCGCCTGCCGATCAGCAACGCCCAGTGGCTGGCGTTCGTTCAGGCGGGCGGCTACCGGCACCGGGCCCTCTGGAGCGAGGCCGCGTGGGCCTGGCTCGCGCGCGACGGCATCGAGCACCCGGCCTTCTGGCGTCAGCACGACGGCCGTTGGTGGTGGCAAGCGATGTTCGGCGAAGTGCCACTGCCGCGCGAGTGGCCGGTCTACGTGAGCCAGGCAGAGGCGACGGCGTACGCGAAATGGAATGGCGCTGGGCTTCCCACCGAGGCGCAGTGGCACCGCGCCGCCTTCGCCGACGCACAGCCCCCGCGGTTCCCCTGGGGCGCGGCGAGTCCCGAGCCGGGGCTGCAGGGCAACTTCGGCTTCGCGCGCTTCGACCCTGTCGCCAGCGGCACGTGCCCACGGGGCGATAGCCCGTTCGGCATCAACGACCTCATGGGCAACGGCTGGGAGTGGACCTCGACGGTGTTCAGCCCCTTCGAGGGCTTCGAAGCGCTCCCCTTCTACCGCGGCTATTCGGCGAACTTCTTCGACGGCAAGCACTTCGTGATGAAGGGCGCGAGCGCCAGCACCGACCTCGCGTTCCTTCGCCCGAGCTTCCGCAACTGGTTCCAGCCGCACTACCAGCACGTCTTCTCGAAGTTCCGACTCGTCACCGATGGCGGGGGGCTGACCCATGAATGAGCTCATTCGCGCGGGGCTTCAGGCCCGCCAGAAGACCCTGCCCTCGGCGCTGCTGTACGACGACCTCGGCTCGGCCCTGTTCGAGGCCATCACGTTGCTGCCCGAGTACGAGGTCGCGCGCGTCGACGCGGCGCTGCTGACGGACAGCATCGGGGAGGCGCTCTCGTTGCTGCCCGGCCCACTCGAGGTCATCGAGCTCGGCCCCGGGCATGGCCGCAAAGCGCGCGTGGTGCTCGAGCCCGTCGCGGCGCGCCAGCCGAGCACCAGGTTCGTGGCGGTCGACGTCTCGGCCGCGGCGTTGGCTGGCTGCCGTCGCCACCTCGAGGATCTCTCGACGGTCGCCGTCACCGGCCTCGAAGCGACCTTCCTCGATGGGTTGCGCGGGGCGCCGGTGCGTTTGCCGGGGCAGCGACGGCTGGTGCTCTTCTTTGGCAGCAACCTCTCGAACTTCGACAGGGCCGAGGCGCTCCAGTTCTTTCGCGACGTCAGGGGTGCGCTCGAGCCGGGCGACGCGATGCTGTTGAGCACGGACCTCGAGAAGCCAGCGGCGCGGTTGCTGCCTGCCTACGACGACGCGCTCGGAGTGACCGCCGCGTTCAACAAGAACGTGCTCGTTCGTCTCAACCGCGAATACGGCGCCACGTTCGACCTGAGCGCCTTCACTCACGAAGCCCGGTGGAACGAGGGGGCCCGCCGCGTCGAAATGCACTTACGCGCGCTGCACGAGACGACCGTCGAGGTGCGCCGGCTCGAGCTCGAGCTTCACTTTGGCGCGGGCGAGACCGTGTGGACTGAGTCGAGCCATCGCTTCAACCTCGGCGAGCTCGCCGCGTGGGGGCTCGAGTCGGGCCTCACCCGCACGAAGTCGTGGACCAGCTCTGCGTGGCCGCTCGCTTTGTCGCTGTTCACCGCAACCTGAAGGGCCCGGGAGAAACACATGAAGCGCGCAACGTGGAACGGCGTCGTCGTCGCTGAGTCTGAGGACATCGTCATCGAGAGGGCAATGCCTACTTCCCTGAGTCATCGCTGAAGCGGGAGTACTTCAAGGCGACTGACACGCACACCTCGTGCGCGTGGACATTCCGAGAGGGTTGGCGGAAATAGGAATCGGGTTCCAGCACCGGTCTCCCCGAGCCCAGTCGAGGGGGCACTTGGTGTGCGAAGGAGAGGCAATCCCTCGACTCCGCTCGGGATGAGCGGTGTCCTTTCGTTATTTCGATCAACCCCTCGACTGCTCTCGGGGCGAACGGTGTGGGCTGTGCCTTAAAAGGTTCAGGGACACCCTGCGTCCGCGCGATTGCTCGTGGCCGGTGGGCTGATCACCACCTGCGGCCCGATGCTGCAGGAGTTGGTCACGTTGATGCGGATCCGCCCAAGGCCACCGCCACCACCGCCCCCGCCCGCGAAGAGACTCGACCCTTCACCTGCAGTCGCCGCGGTCGTGCCCGCAGCCCCCGTGCCCCCGGCGCCACCGCCGATGTTGTCGGTACCACCCAGCGCCACCATCGACGTGAGCTGCCCCGGCTGGCCATCGTTCTGCGTGCCGGCTTCACCACCGCCGCCGCCGTTGCAGGTCAACCCGCCGCTCGACGCGATCACCTGCTGTGCCTCGAGCAGAATGTCTCCGCCGCTGCCGCCCCCATTGCCGCCGTTGCCGAACCCGCCACCTCCACCACCACGGCCGGGCGCGTTCACGATGCCCGCGATGGTGATGTTCTGCCGAGCGACGAGCTGAAGGGCACCACCACCCGCCGAGGCTCGCGCGCTGCTGCCCCCGCCCAGTCCACCGGGGCAACCACCGCGCAGCGCCGTGCCGACGTTGATTCCACCGGCAGCGCCCCCCGCAGCGCCCGACGTGACCGAACCACCCGCGCCGCCGGCCGTGGCAAAGCCGCCACCACCACCGCCCGAGTTGTAGCCAAAGCCGCTGCCATGGGCGCCCGCACCCGCGCCAGCGCAAGGCTGTGCACCCGCCGCAACCTGAATCGCGCCGAGCACCACGAGGTCTTTCATCGAGACGATGATCGCCGGCCGCGCGCCGATGATGGACAACGTGCTGTTGCCCGCCACTTCGAGGTCTTCGAACGCCAGCACCACCGTCGCGATGCCGCCGGGCTGCGTCACGCTGGCCGAACCGAACATCGGCATGCCCGGGCAGTAGTTGGTGATCGAAGGCGTACCCGCAGCGCCCGTGTCGATCACCGTGGTGCCGCAGTTGAAGGTGACCTTGCCGCTCGACGGCGCGGGGATGTCGTTGATGGCGAGGTTCGTGGGCACGAAGGGGAAGGGCGGCAGACAGGCGCCCTGCACGTTGCACGCGCCCCCGTCGGCGCACGCGACGCCCGCATCGAGCGGCGCGTAGTTGCAGCCGCCATCGGCGGTGCACGTACCCGAAGGCATGGCGCACACCCGCGGTGCGCAGGTGACTCGCGTTCCCGTGCAGCCTGCGTCGCCATCGCAGCGATCGTCGAGCGTGCAGTTCTCCAAATCGTTGCAGCTCGAGCCCACCGCCGGTTGATACGTGCACCCGGCATCCGCCGCGCACACACCCGCCGCTGCCCAGCACTGGCCTGCCGGAGGCGTCGTGCACTGCCGCGGCATGCCTGAACACGCGCCCGTGCCGTCGCACCGATCGTTCATGGTGCAGTCGCTCAAGTCGTCGCATGCGCTGCCGGGCATCGCGAAATAACGGCAGCCCGCATCGACCACGCACAGGCCGCCCGTCATGAAGCAGCCCGACGGGGGGGAATTGCACGCCACCTGCTGGCCACCCTGGCAGCTGCCGTTGGTGCAGGTCTGCCCCGTGACGCAGGCGTTGCCTGTGGTGCAGTTGCGCGCCGTGCAGTCGACGTCGGTGCAGTCGAGCTGGCCATCGCCGTCGTCATCCAGGCCGTTGACGCAGTTGGTCTCGATCGCGGGGCGCACCACGCGGAGCACCAGCGGCGCGTCGATGATCAGCCCCTTGCGAAACCGCCGCTCGATCCGAACCGCGTCTTCCACGGGCTCGGTCGGACGCTGACAATCGGCGTCGCTGAAACCCACGGCCCCGAGCGTCACGGTGGCGGGCAGGTCGCCCTGCGCCACGCCCACGTCGAGAAAGCGTTGACCTGCCACGGGAATGCAGCGCGTCTTCTTGACGACCTCACCCCCGGTCGCGCTGACCACCACGTGCGTCGAGAGCAACCCCGGCTCGATGCTCACGGTGACGCCGATGCCCGCCTCGCGCTCCGTGGAGCAGGCCGACAGAAACAACAGCACCAGGCACACCGGGTACTTCATGGCTGAACCTCGGGCACGTCGCGGCCTTCACCGAAGCCGAGCACCACGAAGGGCGCCGGCTGAACCACCAGGGCCGCGTTCAGCTCGTCCACCGGCTCTGCCTCGCCATCGTCGGCCAACGCGAAGGTGCCGTAGTGCATCGGCACCGCCATCGTGGCCTTCAGATCGATCGCCGCCTGCACGGCCTCTTTGGGAGACATGTGCACCGGCCCCATGAACCACTCCGGGCGGTACGCACCGATCGGCAGCACGGCCAGGCGCATCGCACCGAGCCTCTCCTGCACCAACTTGAAGTGCGGCCCATAGCCCGTGTCGCCACCGAAGTACGCGCGGCCGCCTTTGCCGGTCAGCACCCAGGCCGTCCACAAGGTGCCATCGCTGTCGCACAGGCCCCGATTGGAAAAGTGCTGGTTGGGCACGCTCGCAATGGTGATGGGGCCCTGCTCGCGCGTGCTCCACCAATCGAGCTCGACCACGTTGGTGAGGCCCTGCTTCTCGAGCAGCACCTTGTTGCCCAGGCCCGCGTAGAACCGCACGCCCGGCCACGTGTTCGAGATGCGCTTGAGCGTCTCGAGGTTCATGTGGTCGTAGTGGTTGTGCGAGAGCACCACCGCGTCGATGCGCGGCAGATCGCTGAACTTGATACCCGGAGGCCGCACGCGTTTGGGGCCCACGAAGTCAGAGGGGCTCGCGCGCTCGGCGTAGATTGGGTCGGTCAGCACGTTGATGCCGTCGAGCTGAATCAGGGTGGTCGCGTGGTTGATGAAGGTCACGCGCAGGCCGCCCATCGGCACCTCACGGGGCGGCGGCGCACCCAGAGGCACGTCGCGGTAGTCGCTCCAGGGGCCGCGTTTGCTCTGGGCCTGCCACTTGAGGAACGCACCCAGCGCGCTCTGATCGACGTACCGCTCGGGCGCGCCAGGAGAGACGAACTTCTTCCCGTCGAAGTGTTCGGTGGGCTCGCCTCTCCACGTGGGCGCTGACAGCGCGCAGCCAACGCCGAGCCCGGTCAGCAACAGCACACTCAACACGGCGAGGAATCCCAGGACGCTGCGACGCAGACGGCGCACCATGCGCCCGCTCTATTCCCCGCGCCCCCGCCAGTCGAGCCCGGGTTTCGGTGCCACCGCCCTCGATCAGGAGTGTTACAACCACCCAGTCCGATGCGCCGCTTCCAGAGGTCTCGATGACGCGCCTGCCGAACGTCTCCGCGGCCTCCTTGCCCGCTCCTCGTGCTCAGGTGCTCGAGGCGAAACCCGAGCTGCTCGCCGCGGTCGGTGGCCGCGCATCGACGGACGATCTCGATCGCCTCAGCTACGCGCGCGATCTCTGGCCGCTGGCCCTGTTGTGGCTTCGCCAGGGCCGCATTCCTCCGCCGCCCGACGCGGTGGTCTGGCCGGGCTCGGAAGACGAGGTCAGCAAGGTCATCAAGCTGGCACGCAGGCGCAAGCTCGCCGTCATTCCGTACGGCTCGGGTTCCGGCGTGTGCGGTGGCACCTGGGCCATCAACGGCGGCGTGACGATGGATCTGAAACGTTTCGACACCATCAGCGAGGTCGACTCGGCTCACCGCTCGGTGGAAGTCGGCGCAGGCGTGCTGGGTGAGACGCTCGAGCGCAGGCTCAACGCGCGCGGGTGGACGCTCGGTCACTTTCCCTCGTCGATCGCCTGCTCCACGGTGGGCGGGTGGCTGGCGGCGCGCAGCGCAGGTCAGTTCTCCAGCAAGTACGGAAAAATCGAAGACATGGTGCTGTCGGCGCGCGTGGTGCTCGGCACCGGCGAGCCGTTGCAGACGCCAGAGCGCCCGTTCTCGGGGCCGGATCTGATGCCCTTGCTGGTGGGCTCTGAAGGCACGCTGTGCGCGTTCACCTTCGCCAAGCTGCGCGTCTTCCCCGCGCCGAAGGGCCGCGTGTTTCACGGCTTCGAGTTCGGCTCGGTCGTGAAAGGCCTCGAGGCGATCCGGCTCATCTTCCGCGAAGGGCTGCGGCCGGCGGTGGTGCGTCTGTACGATCCGTTCGACACCGCCTTCGTGGGCAAGGGCAAGGCGCCGAAGAAGCCCGATGTTCCTCCTTCGCAACGAAGCGTCTTGCAGACCTCGGTGTTGCCTGCGCTGTTGCGGCAGGTGACCAAACGCACGCTGGGAAGGCCCTCGGTGATGAACAAGCTGCACAGTGCGTTCTCGCGCAGCCGGCTCATCCTCATGTTCGAAGGTGATCCCGCGCGCGCCGAAGCCGAAGACCGCGCGGCCACCGCGATCTGCCGCCAGCTCGGAGCGGACGATCTCGGCGAAGCACCCGGCCGGGCATGGTTCAAGAAGCGCTACGACGTGTCGTACCGGATGTCGCGGCTGATCGAGTCAGGCACCTTCGCCGACACCATGGAGATCGCCGCTCCCTGGGAAAAAGTGCACCACGTCTACGAGCGTGTTCACGCCGCCGCCTCGCAGTTCGCGTTCGTGCTCTGTCACTTCAGCCACGCCTACGCCGATGGGTGTTCGCTCTATTTTTCCTTCGTGGGGTCAGCTGACACCGAAGAAGAAATGGAAGATCGGTACCAGCAGCTCTGGCGCGCTGCATTGCCGGCCGCAGTCAGCGCGGGGGGCAACGTGAGCCATCACCACGGCGTGGGTTTGCTCAAGGCGCAGGCCCTGCAAGACAGCCTGGGCGAAGGCCGCCACGCGTTGCGATCGGTGAAGGGCGTGTTCGACCCAGATGGGGTGATGAACCCCGGAAAGCTCGGCCTGTGAGCGCCGCGAAAGAGCCCGCGCTCGGTTCGTGGGCGCGCAGGGTCGAAGGTGGCCTGGTCGCCGAGCCGCGTGACGAACGCGAGCTGACCGAGGTCATCCACGTGCTCGCCGATCGCGGCGTGGCCCTGCACAAAGACATCACCCTGTCCCGCGCGCGCCTCACGCAGGTCGATCCCGTCGCTGCGGATTCGATGACCGTGGCCGCGGGTGCAGGCGTGGTGCTCAACGACCTCGACGCGCACCTCAAGCCGCACGGGCTGAGCATCGGCCCCCTTTCCCCCGCGGCGATGTCGCTGCGTCTGGGTGAGTTCCTCGAAGGGCCGTACGCGGGGCTTCGTTCCATCCCGGGCGGCCGGCTCGAGCCTGTCTGCACTTCGCTCACGGCGATCACCGCTGATGGGCGCAGGCTCGAGACCTCACGTTCCCCCCGCAGCGCCGCAGGCCCCGACTTGAGCGCGCTGGTGTTGGGCGCCGCGGGCCGAATCGCCCTGGTGACTCGCGGCGTGGTGCGTTGCATACCCTTCCCCGAGCGGGACGTGCGCGTCGCTTACAGCTTTCCTTCCGCGCTGGCGTTCGTGACTGCCCTGCAGCGCTCGATCGCAGAGGGCTTCTGGCCGTGGCGCGTGCACGCCGACTCGAAGTCGGGTCGGGTGATCGCCGAAGTGCGTTGGGCTGCCAGCGTCGGCAGCGTGGAGCGTGATCGCGAGCTGCTCTCCCGCTGCGTGGAAGAAGCCGGTGGCCGCGGGGCAGGTGAGTCCGAACGGGAAGGCCCGGTGTCGGTCGAACACGAGAGCACGTGGGATGCCGTGCTCGCGTCACTGGAGCAGGGCAGGGCGCTGCAGTTGTTCCGCTTGTCACTGACCACCGTGGTCGCGCGCGGCGACGTCGAAGGAGTTCCCTTGAACGAGCCGACCGGTTGGACCTCGCTGGGCGGGCGCCTGCTCGCGTTGGATTCGCGCGGCGTCTTCGGGGGTGCCCCGTGAGCGCGATGGAGAAACACGATCAGGCGTACACGTACTGCGCGTACTGCCCGAAGTTGTGCCGCTTCTCGTGCCCGGTCTCAGAGGCCACGCACACCGAAGCGCACTCGACGTGGGGCAAGATGACCGCCGCGCACCTGGTCGCCACCGAGAAGCGCCCGCTCGACGAGAGCACCGCGAAGGCGCTGCACGCTTGCACCGGCTGTGGCCGCTGCAAGAGCTTCTGCAAACACGAGAACACCGTCGGCCCTGCGCTCTTCGCGGCCCGCGAGGAGACCGTCAAGAGCGGCCATCAACCCAAAGGCGCTGCGTCCACGCTGGCGACTTTCAGCCAGGCCCAGAACCCCTTTGGCACCGAGCTCGCAGCGCTGGTGACGTCGTGGCGCAGCGACACTCCGGTGCGCTACCCGCTCTTCCCCGGCTGCAGCTCACTGGTGAAGCGGCCGCAGTTGATTGAAGACACCATCGCGGTCTCCAAGGCCTTCGGGGCGCCCATGGGGGTCTCGCGCATCGCTTCACGGTGCTGTGGCTATCCGCTCTACGCGGCGGGAGCGCACGATGCGTTTCGTGATCACGCGCGCGCCAACGCAGCGGCGCTCGACTCGGTGCCTGAGCTGGCCGTGCTCGACCCCGGCTGCGCGCACACGCTGAGCGTGGTCTACCCGGAGTTTGGCGTGAGGCTGAAGACGCGGGTTCGCACGGTGGTGGAAGTGCTCGAGGAGAACCTCGATCACGCGCCCGCCAAACCGCCGCTCCCTCAGACGGTCGGCTACCACGACGCCTGTCACCTCGGCCGGGGGCTCGGTCAGTACGATCAGCCGCGCAAGCTGCTCTCCCGCGCGGTGAGCGCCGTGCAAGAGGCGGCCTCGATTCGTTCCGAAGGCGGCTGTTCCGGTGGTGGTGGGTTGTTGCCGCGCACGATGACCGAGGTCGCCGTCGAGGTGGCTCGCCGGCAAGCGGCAGAGGTCGCGCCTCAGCCCGACATCGCCGTGGTGACCGCGTGCCCGACCTCGAAGCGAATGTTCGAACGCTCGGGTAAGACGTCATATGACCTGATGGCGTTGCTGCGCCGCTGGGTGGAGTCCTGAAATCATGAAGACCTTCTTCGTCGTCAACCCCAAGAGCGCCAACGGCGCGACCGGCAAACGCTGGGCAGAGCTGGCGGCCGGCATCGCGCGCACGCTGTCGGACTTCGGCGTCGAGTTCACCAAGCAGCCGCTCGATGCCGTGCACATCACGCGGCAGGCCATCAAGAGCGGCTACGACTGCATCGTGGCGGTCGGAGGCGACGGCACCATCAACGAAGTGACCAACGGGTTCTTCGAAGACGGCAAGGTGCTCAACCCCAACGCGGCCCTGGGCGTGCTCCCGCGCGGCACCGGCGGCGACTTCCGCAAGACCTTCGATTGGGATCTCGACTCCGACGCGGCCATTCGCCGGCTGAAGACGCCCGACACCCGGCCCTTCGATGTCGGCCGTCTCGACTTCCTGGGCCACGACGGCAAGCAGCAGACCCGGTACTTCGCGAACATCTGCAGCTTCGGCGTCTCGGGCCTGGTGGATCTCGAGGTCAACAACACCTCGAAGGCGCTCGGCGGCACCGTGTCGTTCATGTGGGGCTCGCTCAAGGCCATGCGCAAGTACAAAGACCAGCGCGTGCGCATGACCATCGATGACAAGCCGCTCGAAGAGGTGATGGTCACCACGCTGTCGGTCGCGAACGGGAAGTTCTTCGGCGGCGGCATGAAGGTCGCGCCTGATGCCGACGTGAGCGATGGCCTGTTCGACGTCGTGGTGTGGAGCGGCTACGGCCTCACCGACTTCGTGGTGCGCAGCAAGGGCATCTACTCGGGCGCTCACACCACGTGGAAAGGCACCCGCATCGTGCGCGCGAAGAAGCTGGTCGCGCAGAGCGATGAGAAGGTGCTCATCGACTGCGACGGCGAGCAGCCGGGCACGTTGCCTTGCACGATGACGATTCTCCCCTCGGCCATTCGTTTGAAGGTCTGACGAGTGGCGCTCGGGAGTTTTCCAGTGAAGCTCGAGCACCGCGTCGCCTGGGGCGAGATGGATGCGTTCGGGCACGTGAACAACGCGAACTACCTGCGCTGGTTCGAGTCGGCGCGCATCGCGTACTTCGAGCGGATCAAGGTCGGTATCAGCGCGCGAGACGCGAGCGCCTGGGTGCCGATTCTGGGGCGGGCCTCGATCGACTTTCGAAAGCCGGTCACGTACCCCGACACGGTGACGCTGGAAGCGACCGTCACGAAGTTCGGGAATACGAGCTTCACCATGGCGTACCGCGCGATCAGCCCGGTGCTGGGGCTGGCGGCGGAAGGTGAAGCGATCGTGGTGCTGCTCGATGGCGCGGGGAACAAAGTGCCGCTCCCGCCCGAGCTGAAGAAAGCGATCGAGCAATTGGAACTCTGAACTCCCTCTCCCCTTTGGGGAGAGGGTTGGGGTGAGGGGCCAGCTCAGAACGGGTCGTCGATACAGAACCTCGACCCGCACGTATCGCCCGCACACGACGGCTTCTTGAGACCGAGGTCGTTGCATTCTCTGACGTCAACGCAGGTTTGCCTGCAAACGCCCGAAGTGGTCACGCCCATGCCTGCGTCACCGCCGGTGTTGCAGAGGTTGCAGGTCTGCGGCGAAGTGCACTCGGTCGAGGTGTCGCAGCTCTGCCTGCCGTACGGCGCGGAGCAGGCGGTCAACGACAGCGAAAGGGCGAGCAGGAGACGTTTGGTCATGAGGAGAGCGTAGTCGACGCCCTCACCCTGACCCTCTCTCAGAGGGAGAGGGAAAGAGTTGGCTCAGTCGATCCAGAAGTACGACGAGGCGACCATGGTGCGGTTGGTCACCACCTTCGCCTTGAGCGCGAGCGCGGCCAACGTGCGGTCTTTCTCTGCGTACCGGGCGTCTTCCGCCTGCCTCAGCTGCTGCAGCTTGCGCCGGTACTCGCGCTCGAGCCGCTCGGTCGTTGCACGCGCCTTCATGCGCTCGGTGGCATCTTCGATATCCATCACCAGCTTGCGCGCCGTTTCCCACTCTGCGCGCGAGCGCTCGACCTGCTGCCGGGGTGAGAACAGACAATCTTCGGCGAACCTGTCTGCACGATCCTTCGCGGAGTCGAGCTCGAGCATGTTGCGCCGCTCAGCCACGCGGGTCAGCTCGTCCTTCGCCGCCATCAACGCCTTCTCGTGCTCCAGCGTGGGCAGGTTCGGCGGCGGCGTGCGCGTGTTCTCTTCACGAGCAGAAGCGCGAGGCATCACGTCGGCGTCCATCCACGGCACCACCCGGTGGCCCTCGCCGTACTTGGTGCAGACGATGTGCACGAGGCGCTCTTCGGGCTTGAGGCCGGTCAGCTCGAACCGGTACGCGTACCACCAGCCCTCTTTGCCCTGCAGGTGCCCCAGCTTCGCAGGCAGCGTCGAGCCGTCGATCACCAGCGTGGTGACCGCGTCGTTGGTGCGGGCGCGAACTTCTTTTGCCGCAAGCGCGAGCTGCCTTCGGCCGACCGCAGCCGTGCCCAGCACCGAGCCCGTGAAGTTCTTCTCGGCCAGCTTGCGCTTGCTGACCGCCTCACGCGCGGCATCACTGGCGACCCGCAGCTTCTTGCGCACGTCGCCGTCGAACTTCTCGATGAGCGTGGCGCGGGTCTCCATCATCTTCTGATCGATGCGGCTCTCGAGATCCTTCCGCAGCGCATCGAAGGCGGCGTTGATCTCTTCGGGCAGCCGGCACGACTGGTAGATCTCCAGCACGCGCTTCTCGAAGTCGACGCCGCTCTCCAGCGCCCCGAGGATCTCGTCGGAGGCGCCGAACACGCCGTCGAACAGGTTCAGCTTCCGCTCGAGCAGCTCGTACAACCGCGCGTCGGCCGCGTTGCTGCGGTTCAAGAAGTTGAGCACCAGCACGTCGCGTTGCTGGCCATACCGGTGGCACCGCCCGATGCGCTGTTCCACGCGCTGCGGGTTCCACGGCAGGTCGTAGTTCACCACGAGGTTGCAGAACTGGAGGTTCAGCCCCTCGGCGCCGGCCTCGGTCATCAGGAGGATCTGCGCCTCTTCCTTGAACTGCCGCACCAGGTCGCGCCGCGCTTCGGGCGTGCCGGCATCACCGGTGAGCTTGCAGATCTTCCCCGCGTAGCCGTGCTCGGACAGCAGCGTGAACAGGTACTCGAGCGTGCGTTTGCTCTCGGTGAAGATGACCGCCTTCTCGGGCCACTGGTGCGCGCGGGCGACGGTGAAGACGCGATCGATGGCGCGCGTGAGCGCCTCGCCCTTCGAGTTCACCTTGATCGCCTCAGCCCGATCCGCGAACCCGCGCAGCTCGAACACCTCGCGCTGCATGTTGGCCAGGTCGTTCTTGCTGACCCGCGGCGCTTCTTCCCAGTCTTCGCTCTCTTCGACGTGGCTCTTGGCCTCTTCGGGTTCGAAGAGCATCGCGCTGGCCTGCTTGCCCAGCTTGGTGGCTTCGAGGCGCGCCTGCAGCGTCTCCGACAGCTTCCGCAGCGTGGGCGCGATGGCGTACGTCGAAGAAGCGAGCAGCTTCCGGTACACCATCGTCAACAGCGTGCGCTTGCCGGGCTCGATCGCAGAGCACTCGTTGCGGCGCAGGTACTCGCTGACGTCTTCGTAGAGCGCGTGCTCCTCGGGGAGCGGGGTGAAGTCCTCCACCACCGAGCGGCGGTTGGTGTACTTCACGTACTCGCGCACCTGGCGGCGCAACGTGCGCTGCACCACCGGCGCGATGCGCGAGCGGATCTCTTTTTGACCCTGCTCGGTCAGGCCGCCGCTCTCGGGATCGATGGGGAAGTGCGCGCGGAACGCCTCTTCAGGCCCGAGGATCGCCTCGTCGATGAGCGACATGAGCCCGAACAGCTCGGTCATCGCGTTCTGCAGTGGCGTGGCGGTCAGCAGCAGGCGGGGCGCCTTGCCCAGGCCAGCCTTGAGCGCCTTGCCCATCTTGTTGCCGGGCTTGTGCGCGTTGCGCAGGCGGTGCGCCTCGTCGATCACCACGCAGTCCCAGTTGATCTGAGAGAGCAGCTCCTGGCGAAACGCAGCGAACGGATGCGAGGCGATCACCACCGGCACCGGCTGGTCGAACGCGTTGCCCGTGGCGCGCACCGTGCGGCCGTCGACCACGATCGAGTCGAGGTCGAACTTCTCTTTGAGCTCCACCTGCCACTGCGCGCGCAGGGTGGCGGGCGCGAGCACCAGCAGCCGGTTCTTTCCTTCACTGGCCAGCTGCGCCAGCACGATGCCCGCTTCGATGGTCTTCCCGAGGCCGACTTCGTCCGCCAGCATGCAGCCACCGCGCGAGAGCGACTCCATCGCGAAGACGGCGGCTTCGAGCTGATGCGGGTTGAGGTCGACCTTCGCTTCGGCGACCGCGCGCATGACTCTGACCTGGCCATCGGCCACCTTGCCCGTCAGCTCCTCCGCCATCAGCCGTTCGTGAAAACGGGTGAACGGGCGGGGGGCCGCGGGTGCAGGGGGAGGTACGACCTCCGTCGAGATTCGGGGCATCTCCGACATCAGATCGCGCATTGTGATCAGGCCGAACCGCCTGTAAAGCCAGAGTTTTCTGGGGCCGATTTACCGCCTCCGCAGCGATCGCACGATCGGGTGCGAGAGCAGCTTCGAAGGTGGTTTCGTGTAGGCAGACCGTCCAGCAATCAGGGATCGTCGTAGTTCGCGTTCAGGTACTTTTTGAGCTTGCCATCGACGTATTCCTGAACCTTGCCGCGCCACGGCCAACCTGGATCGTGGGCGAAGCCGACCACCGACGAGTCGTTGATCGCGAACATCGCCTGAATCTTGATGCCGAAGACCGCGCCCGAGAGGAACACCCGCTCACCGCGCCACTGAGCCACCAGGTTGAAGCGCTTCTTCCAGTACGCGAGCAGATAGCCCAGCCGGGTGACCGCTTCGGGCCGCCCGAAAGCGTGCTTCACCGCCACGCTCAGCCGCCCGGTTTCCGAGATGGAGAACGGGTCGCCCTCGGCGGGTACGGCCAGCTCAGCCAGCGCAGGATCGGGCGACACATCCTCGGCGGTCGCGACGGCGCCCAGGAGCAACACCATGCTGAGCGCCGCGCGCCCAAACCCAGTCATGACCTTCGATTTAGCCCGCGGGGCCCCTCGAGTGCCAGCCCGCGATAGTGGTGGCTCGTTGCAAAAAGGGGGACGCCCCAGGGTCGCGCGCTCCAGAAATTCACCGCGATCGCCAGCCGCAGCTTCGGCTCGCGTGGCAGCTTGCGCCCGGGGATCTCGTTGTGGGCGTCGAGCACACCATGCGTGAGCTGGCCGTCGAAGAAGGTGAAGCGGTTGGGCTGGGGCGTGACGAAGTCGAAGTCGTGCACGTCGGGGGCGAACGCCTGGTTCTCCGGGTTCGGATCTTCCCGGGTCACCGCGAGCAGGCCGCCGCGACTGGCGCTCAGGTAGAGCAGCGAAGAGATCTTCGGGTTCGACTCCTCGCCCGTCTCGTCGAAGCGCGCGTTGTCGCGGTCGCGATGAAAGTCGACCTTCACGTTCGAGGTGCGCATGCGCGAAAGCCACCACTCCACGCCCGTCACGCCGCGCCGGTGTTTGAGGGGCAGCAGCGCCGCCAACGCCAACACCGCTTGCTCCACGCGATTGGAGGGCGCTGCGTCGAGCGGGAACCAGAAGGTCGTCTGGTAGCCCGCGACGAGGCGCTCGGTGCCGAGCCCCACGATCGCCGTCTTCAACGCGCGGTACGCAGCCTGCGGCAACGCGTCGTCGATGATGGTGACCAGCGGCTTCTTCACCTGGAAAGAAGAAGCGCTTCGGACAACACCGAGCCCTCACTGCTCGCGGGCGCGCCCATCTCGAGGATCGCGCTGACCGTCGGTGCGAGATCGACTGGCTGCACCACCGTGCCGTAGAGGCCCGGCTTGACGCCCTTGCCGAAGAGAAAAATGGGCACTTCGGTGTCGTAGCTCCACGGTGTGCCGTGCGAGGTGCCCGCCTTCTCCGATTCGAGAACGTGGAAGGGCTTGAGCACCATCAACACGTCACCGCTGCGCTCCGGGTAGACGCTGTTGACGAAGTGACGGCCCAGCCCCGACGGATTGGCGAGGCCCACCTCGTCACGCGAGATCGCCGCCTGCAGATCAGGCTGCTTCTGCAGGAACGCTGCGGCCGCCCGCCGCACCACCATCGCGTCGAGCTTCTTGCCTTCGATCGCCTTGAGGTCGAGGTAGACGTCGCTCTCTTCGATCGCCAGCACGAGGCCGGGCAGGGCGAAGCGTTTCTCGAGCTCGTCGTTGAGCGCCTTCTGCAAGGTCGCGGGCACCACGCGCACGCCATCGAGGCCCATCGACGCCCACTCTTCGGGAATGTTGGCGCCGCCGTGATCGGCCGAGAGCACCACCAGCAGGTTCGCCTTGCCGCCCGCCGCACGCTCGGCCACGGCGAGCAGCTCGCCCAACTGCTTGTCGAGGCGCGCGAGGTGATCCTGCATCTCCCACGAGGTGGGGCCGTACAGGTGGTAGGTGCGATCGAGCGAAGAGAAGCTGATGCTCAGCAGATCGGGCACCTCGTCCTTGCCGAGCTGCTCGCCGTCGATGGCCGCCTTGGCGAGCTCCACCATCACCTCATTCATCATCGGAGACGACGCCAGGGCGCTCCACGACGCGGGGCCCGGTGAAGGCAGGCCGCCCGCGAGCGGGTGCGGGAAGATCTTCGTCATGCCGTACCAGTCAGACTCGAAGGGCCGCTCGTCATCGCCCACGTAGTCTCTGGCCGGCGAGAGCAGCTCCCAACGTTTGGCGTGGTAGCTGTCGGGCAGCTTGCGATCGTTGAAGGTCTTGACCCACGCTGGGAATTCCTTGCGGTACCAGGTGCCGGTGACGAACTTGCCGACCTGCTCGTGAAACCACCAGGCGTCGCCCAGCCGGCCCGACATGGCCACCGCAGAGCGGCCCTTGCCCGCCAACGCGATCGCCTTGCCTCGCAGCTGCGTCGACTGGCGCAGGCGATCAGCCACGGTCTCTGCCATCAGGTTCGCAGGCGACACGTCATCGGTGGCCGCGGGCGCTTCGAGCACCGGGTGCGTGGCGTCGGCGAAGCAGGCCTCGAGCTTGCCGGTGGTGCGGTTGAAGACCTTGTTGCCGACCACGCCGTGCCGATGCGGCCACGCGCCGGTGGTCAGCGTGGCGTGCCCGATGCCGGTGACGGTCTCGATCAGCTCGTAGCGCGCCGTCGGGTACACCGCGCCTTCGTTCATCAGGCGGGCAAAACCGCCCTTGAAGCGAAAGCGGTTGCGTTGGAGCACGTCGGTCCCGAGCGCGTCGACGCTGATGAACAGCGTCAGCCGGGGCGGCTTGGCCATCGATACGCCCGACACCACGAGAAGCATCGTCACGAGCCATTGCTTCATGACTTCCACCTTCGCATCTCTTGAGCAGGTGCCCCAAAAGAACTTTCCAGCCCTCTTTTTCAGGTCGCTTCACCTCGGCCAGCCGTCCGCTTCGCTTCCGTCTGTCTCGCGCAGCGTTCCGCTACTACCGGTTCCTCTCCCTCGAGGTCCCGCGTAGAAAGTCGGTCGATGAGCCCCCACGTGCTGGCGAAGTTGCGAGTCATCTACGGCGACACCGATCAGATGGGCGTCGTCTACTACGCGAACTACTTTCGCTATTTCGAGTTCAGCCGCTCGGAGTACCTGCGCGCGCGCGGCGGCAACTACACCGACTTCGAGAAGGCGGGCTTCGGGCTGCCCGTGGTCCGTGCACACTGCGACTACAAACGCCCCGCAAAGTACGACGAGGTGCTGGTGATCGACGTGCACATAGCCGAGCTGCGCCGCGCTTCCATGCGCTTCGAATACGAGGTGCGACGCGAGAGCGACGAGGTCGTGCTGGCCACTGGCCACACCGTGCACGCGTGCGTCGGCCCGTCTGGAAAACTGACTGGACTTCCAGAGTCCATGGTGAAACTGCTGAGGGCCTCATGACCGCTCCTGCCGAGATCAGAACGATGGATCGCAACCTCGCGATGGAAGTCGTTCGCGTCACCGAGATGGCCGCGATCGCCTCGGCGAAGTTGATGGGGCGGGGCATCAAGAACGAGTCTGATCAGGCCGCTGTCGACGCCATGCGCAAGGCGTTCGACATGCTGAACATCGACGGCACCGTGGTGATAGGTGAAGGCGAGCGCGACGAAGCGCCGATGCTCTACATCGGTGAGAAGGTCGGCAACGGCACCACCAGCGCCGCCCCCGTCGACATCGCGCTCGACCCGCTCGAAGGCACCAACCTGTGCGCCTACGGCAAGCCCGGCGCCATTTCAGTGGTCGCGCTTTCCAACCGCGGTGGCCTGCTCAACGCCCCCGACACGTACATGGAAAAGATCGCCGTGGGCCCCGCGGCTCGCAACGCTATCGATCTGAGCAGGTCGGCCACGCACAACCTGACCGAGATCGCCCGGGCCATGGGCCGTTCGGTCTCCGAGCTGACCGTGGTGATCCTCGATCGCGAACGTCACCTCGACCTCATCAAGGAAGTCCGCGTGGCCGGCGCCCGCGTGCGCCTCATCGAAGACGGCGACGTGGCTGCAGCGGTGGCCACCTGCTTCGAGACGAGCGGCGTCGACGTGTTGATGGGCACCGGCGGCGCGCCCGAGGGCGTGATCTCCGCGGCCGCCGTGCGTTGTGTCGACGGCGCCTTTCAGGGCCGCTTGCGCTTCCGCAGCAAAGAAGAAGAGGCGCGCGCCACCCGCATGGGCGTCAAAGACCTCCACAAGATCTACACGGCCGAAGAGCTCGCCTCGGGCGACGTGATGTTCGCCGCCACCGGCGTCACCACCGGCGACTTCCTCAAGGGCGTGCGCTTCTTCCACAACGGCTGCGAGACGCACTCGATCGTGATGCGATCGAAGACCGGAACCGTTCGTCACATCACTGCAACGCACCGCTTCGACAAGAAGCCGATGTAACCTGACATCGCTACTCACCCGCGAAGGAGCTCAAACACCATGGCAGGCGCCCAACGAACCATCATCTTCAACGCCCCCGTCGAGAAGTGCTGGTCGGTGATCTCCGACTACGAGCGGTACCCGGATTTTCTTCCTGAAGTGAAGAAGATCCGCACCTCGAACCGCCGCGGCGCCGAAGTCGACGTGCAGTACGAGGCCGAGGTCGTCAAGCTCATCAAGTACACGGTGCGCATCAAAGAAGAGGGCCCCACCAAGCTCAACTGGTCCTTCATCGACGGCGAATTCATGAAGGACAACAAGGGTGGCTGGCTGCTCGAAGACGCCGGCAACGGCACCACCAAGGCGACATACAACATCGCCGTCGAAGTCGGGATGTTGGTTCCCAAGACCATCGTGAACGCCCTGGTCGACACCCAACTCCCCAAACTTCTGGAGAACTTCAAGCGGCGTATCGAGGCGGCGAAGTAATTTCAGCCGCTTGCGAAAAGTCGAGCCCGCCGAAGGGTGGGTTGAAGCCGCCTTCAGGGTGGTTACTATTGGGTTGCGGTTTTCGACTCCAAGGACGCCAATGCTCGACTCCTACATCATTGAAGAGCTGAAGCGCCGGGAGCGGGATCGCCTCCAGCGCGAGCGTCAACGGCCCACCCTCGAGATCCCGGTCGCCCAGCGAGATGAAGAAGATGACGACCGCCACTCGAATCGTGAAGAAGTGCCCGGCCACAAGACGGTCGTGCAAATCGACTTTTGAGCCTCGCTCATGAACCCGTTCCTCGCGTTGCTCGCGAAGGGACGGCGGCGTCCTCTCCGCGTCTTTCACGATGAGGCCTACCGGCTGCCCATCTCGGGCGCCGAGTCGGGCCCTGCGGCGATGGAAACCCGGCGCGCCGACGATGCGCTCCACTATCTGCTGCGAGAACATGCGCTCGCGCCTGATCAGGTGATCAACCCTGAGCCCGCCAGCTACGAGGCTCTGGCCCGGGTGCACACGCCCGCGTACCTCGAGTCGCTCCACGATCCGCAGAACCTGGCCGCTGTCTTCGCGGTCGACCCCAGCGACATCTACGTCGACGAGCTCTTCCGCACCTTGCGCCTGGGCGTCGGTGGAACGGTCGAAGCGGCGCATCACGCGCTCAAGCGACAACACTCGGTGATGAACCTCTTCGGAGGCTTCCATCACGCGGCGCCAGCGCGGGGCGCGGGGTTCTGTGCGCTCAACGACGTGGCCATCGCCGTGGCCTCGGTGCGCGCCGAGGGGTTTGAGGGGCGCATCGCGGTGCTCGACTTCGACTTTCATCCACCCGACGGCACCGCGGAGTGCCTGGGTAAAGACGGCACCGTCTGGCTCGGTTCAATCTCCGGGGCCGACTGGGGCGCGTTGCCGGGCGTCGACGAGACGCTGCTTCCCGAGAACACCGACGACGCCACCTACCTGGCCGCGGTGGAAGCGCTGCTGGGGCGCATGCCCGATGTCGAGCTCGCCTTCGTGCTGGCGGGCGCCGACGTGCTGAACGGTGATCGCCTGGGTCAGTTCAAGTTGTCGCTCTCAGGCACGCGCCGCCGTGAGCTGCTGGTCTCCCGCCGCCTGGGCAGCCTGCCTCAGGTGTGGTTGCCGGCCGGTGGCTACTCGTCGCACGCGTGGAAGGTGCTCGCCGGGGTGGGGCTCACGCTCGCGTTCGACAGCGAAGAGGCCATTCCCACCGACTACGACCCGCTCGTCGCGCGCATGGTGGGCATCTCGCGCACGCTGAAGACCGAGTCGCTCGGGAACAACACGTTCATGTCGGAGGCCGATGTCGCGGAGGCGCTGGGCATGCAGCGCGCGGGGCCGCAGAAGCTGCTCGGCTACTACACGGGCGAAGGGCTCGAGTACGCGCTGGAGCGCTACCGCGTGCTGCCCATCTTGCGGAGGCTGGGGTTTCACAACCTGCGCTGCGTGTTCGATAGGGTCTCTCCGTATGAACGCGCTCGCCTGGTCGGGGTCGATGCCACCAGCAAGAAGGAACACGTGCTCATCGAGCTCGAGGTCGACCGCCGGAGGCTGGGCGACGGAACGTTCCTCTTCGTGAACTGGCTGTCGTTGCGAAACCCGCGGGCGAACTTCTCGAATCTGAGGCCGCAGCTGCCCGGGCAGGAAGTGCCGGGGCTGGGCCTGGCCCGCGAGATGTCGCAGCTGCTCACCTTGATGGCCAAGCGCCTCGCGCTCGATGGTGTCGCGTTTCGCCCGTCGTGGTTCCACATGGCGTGGGCAGCGCGGCACGACGCGCGCTTCGTGGATCCCGCGCGGCAGGGGCGCTTCGAGGCGCTGGTGCGCGACTTGAAAGAAGTGCCGCTGCTCGAGTCGACGCGCGCCCTGGCGGAAGGCACCGTGAAGCTCAACGGCGAGGCGTACCGCTGGGAGCCCGACGAGATGGTGCGGTGGCGCGACGAAGCTGACATTCCCAAAGACGGCGCGGCGGTCTCGGTGGAACGCGAGCGGTGTCACTTCACCCTGTAGGGAGACGGATCATGGGCGTACCGATGATGGTTCGAATCGCTGGCCTCGAGTGCACGCTGACGCACGAGCCGTCGGGCGCGGTGATTCGCACCACGCCGCCGAAGGACAACGGGGGCGATGGCTCGAGCTTTTCGCCGACCGATCTGTTGGGCGCGGCGCTCGCGTCGTGCGCGCTCTCGACCATGGCGTTGATCGCTCCCAAAGAGGGGCTGACCTTCGGCGAGGCCACGGCGCGGGTGGTCAAAGAGATGGTGGGGCCTCCGCGGCGCATCGGCTCGTTGGCGATCGTCATCACCATGCCGGCGGGAACGAAGCCCGAGCAGCGCGCGCGGTTCGAAGAGATCGCGCGAAGCTGCCCGGTGGCGAAGAGCCTGCATCCCGAGCTGCAGGTGCCGATGCAGTTCGTCTATTCGTGAAGAGACGTGGGGCGCTCTCCTGGAGAGAGGGGATTACCCTTGCGTGCCGGTGCGCTGGTCGCGAGGCACGTCATTGGGCACCACCAACCGCAGCTGTGACGCGGTGAAGCTCTTCGCATCGACCTCGCGCTCAAGGTACGTGTAGCCCGCGAGGCCCGCCTCGTAGACGCGGAGGATCTGGCGCGACTCGTCGAGGTTGATGCGGCCGGCCCGAAGCGCGGTCTCGGTGAAGCCGCGCACCTTCGCGATGAGATCGTCTTTGTTGTAGGCGACGTAGTTGAGCACCTCGGTCACCGTGTCGCCTTCGACGACGCGATCGATGAGGTAGCCGCCGCCGGGCGCGAGCGAGACCTGAATGGTGTGCGTGTCGCCGAACAGGTTGTGCAGGTCGCCCAAAATTTCCTGGTAGGCGCCGACGAGGAAGATGCCCAGGTAGTACTCGTCGTCGTTGAGCGCGTGGAGCTGGATGTCGTCCTTCACCTCGCGCTTGTCGATGAACTTTTCGATCTTGCCATCGCTGTCGCAGGTGATGTCGGCGAGCACTGCGCGGCGGGTAGGCCGCTCGAGCAGCCGGTGAATCGGCATGATGGGGAAGAGCTGATCGATCGCCCACGAGTCAGGCAACGACTGGAAGACGCTGAAGTTGCAGAAGTACGTGTCGGACAGCATGTGCTCGAGGGTCTCGAGCTCTTCGGCCAGATCGCCGGCCTCTTTCGCGATGCGCAGGATCTTGTGGCAGATGCTCCAGAAGAGGTTCTCTGCCAACACGCGCTGCTCGAGCGTGAGGTGACCCAGCGAGAACAGGGTCAGCACCTCGTCTTTGTACTCGGTCGCGTCGTGGTAGGTCTCGAGCAGGTTCTTGTTGGTGACGTCGCGGAACGCTGCGTGGAGGTTCTTGACCACGTGCGGCGAGTTCTCTGGGAGACCCTCGGGCATGGGCGGCACGTCGAAGCCGCTGTTGCCGAGCACTTCGGTCACCAGCATGGCGTGATGCGCGACGACCGCGCGGCCTGACTCCGAGACCAGGTTTGGGTGCGGCACCTGGGCTGCGTCACAGGCCTCCATCACCGAGAACACCACGTCGTTCGCGTACTCTTCGGTCGTGTAGTTCATCGACGAGGCGAAGTTCGTCTGCGAGCCGTCGTAGTCGACGCCCAGACCGCCACCGACGTCGATGTATTGCAGCGGCGCGCCCAGGCGGAGCACCTCGACGTAGAAGCGTCCGACTTCGCGCAGCGCGTTCTTCACGTTGCGGATGTTCGAGATCTGGCTGCCGAGGTGGAAGTGGAGCAGCTCGAAGCTGTCCATCAGGCCGGTCTCTCGCAGAAAGGAGATCGCATCCATCAGCTCGCCCGACGACAGGCCGAACTTCGAACGGTCACCGCCCGACGCTTCCCACTTGCCGGCGCCGCGGGTCGACAGGCGAACGCGCATGCCGAGGCGGGGCTTGATGCCGGTCTTACGAGCGACCTCGGCGATCAGCATCAGCTCACTGGGCTTCTCGACGACCATCACGACTCTGCGCCCGAGCTTCGAGGCGTAAAGCGCGGTCTCGACGTATTCCTCGTCTTTGTACCCGTTGCAGATGATCAGCGCTTCCGGGTCTTCCAGCAGCGCCATCACCGCGAGGAGCTCGGGCTTGCTGCCTGCTTCGAGGCCGTAGTTGAAGGGCTTGCCGGCGTCGGTGATCTGCTCCGCCACGTAGCGGTGCTGGTTGACCTTGATGGGGTACACGCCCCGGTACTGGCCCTTGTAGTTGTGCTCCGAGATCGCCTTGCGGAAGGCCTCGTTGAGGTGCACCACGCGGCTGCGCAGCACGTCGGTGAACCGAATGAGCAGGGGCAGGCTGATGCCGCGCCGGCGCACTTCATCGACCAGCTCCTTCAGGTCGAAGCTGGGCGTGGCGGGCCCCGCCGGGTGCACCATCACGTTCCCTTTTTCGTTGATCCCGAAGTAGCCGGCCCCCCAGTGCTTGATGGCGTACAGCTCATTGCTATCGGCGACGGACCAGCGCTGCGGGGTGGGGGAGGCCATGAGGGCGGACTATAGAGAAATGCGCCCAAGATCCAGCATCCGACCCGCCTGAGTTTTCGTCAGTCGGCTTGCTTGGCCAGGCGCTCGAGCCGGGGGTTCATCTTCGGGTCGTGGATCAGCTCGACGAACTGGTTGTTCTGCATCAGCCCACGCACATCGCCCGATTCGAGCGCCTTCTTCCAGGCGTCACCCTGCATGACCTGCCGAAAACGCTGATCCTTCATCAGCGCGGCGTAGTCGGGGTTGTCTTTGAGCTTGGCGGTCTCCTGGGGGTCGCTGGCCACCTTGGCGGCGAGCACCAGATCTTTGGCACCCGAGAACTGCACCGTCTCGATGAAGTTGTATTGCCGGGCGAGCACCACCAGCTTCGAATCTTTGGGGGTGAAGGTGTACTTCTTGCCCGCGAGCACCAGGTTGTTCTCGATGAAGGTCGCCGCCGACAGCCCGATCCACAAGGCGACCGCCGTCTTGGCCCCCCCCAGCAAGAACCCCAGCGTGCGATCGGCCGACCGGTTCTTCGGGTCTTTGCCCGCCAGAATGCGCCGGAGGATGGTGGTCAAGATCGTGCGAACGAACACGTAGATGACCAGGAAGCAGGCGAGGGTGGCCACCACCATGCCGACCGTCAGTGACGACTGAATCGCCCTGGCCATCGGCTCTGCGAAGAAGCGGCCCCCGGGCGTGGCGGCGATCACCGCTCCGACGCCGGCCACGGCCTGCGCGACCTGGCGGGCAAACCCACTGAAGGCGCCCCAGATGGCGAAGAGGGCCAACGCGCCGAGTGCGAGGAGATCGAGCGTCACTTGATCAGGAACGAAGGAGCCTGGCCGCGCCGCGCGTCTTCGATCTTCTTCTGCACGTCGGCCAGCATTTGCTTGAAGCGCGCGTTGCCCGACTCGTAGGTCAGCCCCATCTTGAGCGCGCTCTGGCTCGCCGCGAGGTTGCCCTTCTCGAACTCGGCCAAAGCGGTCTTGAAGAACGGGCGCGCCTTGGGGTTGGTGCCGAACTCTTCTTCGACCGTCTTGCGCGTTTCGGCCTTGAGCTCGGTCTCGGTGGCGTCGGTGTAGCGCAGCTTGCTGTTGCGTTCGGAGCCGGCGAGGTCAGCGAGGTACTTCTTGCGCTTGGTGTCGTCGCGCAGCACGTAATAGGCCTCGGTGACGCGCTTGTAGATGCTGCCGATGTCCGTCTTCTCCTGGGTGTCGGCGAGGTGGAAGAACCGGTCGGGGTGAAAAGTGCGGCTTTCCCGGTAGAACGCCTTCTTGATCTCACCGGGCGTGGCGGTGTGCGCGATGCCGAGGGTTTGGAAGTAGTCGAGCGCGTCGCGCCCCTGCGCGAGCTTTCGCAACGCGGCGGCCTGCTGGGGGTCGATGGTCTCCACCGCGCCGGTCGAAGGCAACGGACCCTGGCGGGGCGGCGCGGGGGGCGCGACAGCGCGAGCGGCGGGCGCAGCCACGGGAGGAATCAGTGAGCCGGGCCCTGGAGGGCGCATGGGCACGGGCGGTGCGATCGCCGGCACGGGCCGCTGTCCCACGGCAGGAGGCGGAGGCGCGCGCACGGCCTGGGGCCCGGGCGGTGCGGAAGCTCTGACGGCCGACGGGCCCATGGGCAGCACCGACGGCGGCTTCACCTGAGGGAGCGGGTTGGGCAACCCAGCCACGGGTGCGGAGATGGTCGGCAGCGGGCGTGACGCGGGGGGCTGCGGCGCGGGGCCGGGCCGCGGTGTTCCACCTGCCTGCGGGGGAAGTGTCGGGCGGGGCGTGCCCGGGGCGGCGAGCTGGGGCGGCCGGGGATCTAGCGGGGCGGGGCCCGGCCTGGGCGTCACTTCTTCAGATGAATCGATCGGCGCGCGCACAGGCGCAGGACTCACGGGCGGAACGATGCCGGGCCCGCCGGGAGCGGTCACGCGAGGCAGAGGCCGACCGGGCCCTGGGGGAGCCGACGGTTTGCCTGAGTTGTCCTGGCCGTTGGACATCGGTCTTCCGTGACTTAACGCGCCGGCGCGGGGAGATCGCGATTGGCGAGGTGCGTCTGGCGGTTGGACTGCATGGACTTCTCGATGTCGGTCTCTGACAGACCCGACGACAAGCTGATGGTGGTGGAGGTCTTCTGGCCCGTCTCCGGGTCAGCGGCCTGTACGTTGACGATGCCGTTCGAATCGATCTCGAAGGTGACGTCGATCTTCACATCGCCGCGGTACCCGATGCGAAAGCCCCCGAACTCGAACTCGCCGAGCAGCTCGCACTCGTCGGCTCGGTTCGACTCGCCTTGATAGACGCGGATCTTCACCTTTTCCTGGCCGTCACGGCTGGTGGTGAAGGTCTTCGACTTCTCGATGGGGATGGGCGTGTTCTTCTCGATGATCTTCTCGGTGAAGCCACCGACGGTGCCGATGCGCAGCGAGAGCGGGGTGACGTCGACGAGGAAGGTCTCGGTCGCCTTGTCGAGCAGCGCGTGGGCCTGCAGGGCGGCGCCCAGCGAGACGACCTGATCGGGGTCGACGCCCTCCATCACGTCTTTCTGGAAGTAGTGCTTCACCGAGTTGCGCACGATGGGCAGCCGGGTGGGGCCGCCGACGAGGATCACCGCGTCGACGTCGTTGACCGTCATGCGCGCGCTCTGGAGCGCTTCGTCGGTCACCTTGAAGGTGCCCTGCACCAGGTCCATCACCATGCGGTTGAACTGATCGGCGGTCAGGTGCCCGGACAGATCGAGCACGCGGCCGTTCACGTCCTGGCAGATGCCGGGGCACAGAATGTCGGCTTCACCGTTCTGGCCGCATTCGATCTTCGCGCGCTCAGAGGCTTCCTTGAGCATCTGCAGACAGAAGCGGTTTTGGCGGAGGTCGAGCTTGTGGCGGGCCAGGAAGTCTTCGGCCAGCCAGTTCATGATGCGATCGTCGAAGTCATCGCCGCCCAGGTACGTATCGCCGGCAGTCGAGAGCACCTCGAAGACGTCTTTGCCGATCTCCAGCACCGAGACGTCGAACGTGCCGCCGCCGAGATCGTAGACGGCCACGCGCTGGTTCACGTCACGGCCGAAGCCGTACGCGAGCGCCGCCGCTGTGGGCTCGTTCAAGATGCGCAAGACGTCGAGACCGGCAATGCGGCCTGCGTCTTTGGTGGCCTGGCGCTGGTTGTCGTTGAAGTAGGCGGGCACCGTCACCACGGCCTTGGTCACCGGCACCCCCAGGTAGCTCTCGGCGATCGCCTTGAGCTCCTTGAGCACGAGCGCAGAAATTTCGGGCAGCGAGAACGTCTTGCCGCGCGCCTGAATGCGCACCGAATTGTTGGGGCCTTCGACGATGGTGTACGGCATCACCGTCGTCGCCTTCTTCACCTCGTCGGAGAAGAAGAAGCGGCCGATCAGTCGTTTCGCCGAGTACACGGTGTTTTCGGCGTTGGTGACGATGTTCTTCTTTGCGGCATTCCCGACGAGCACGCTTCCGTCTTCCAGGAACGAGACACACGACGCATGGGTGAGTTCTCCCCACTCGTTGGGGATCACCGTTGGCTGCCCGTCGATGACTGCAGAAACACACGAATAAGACGTGCCCAGGTCGATGCCGACCGCGATTTCGGACATGGCGGGGAAGTTACCGTGTTTCCTTTCTGTGTGCTTCCTTCCCGATAGGGGAAGTGGCGTTCCTCGCCGCGTGTTGAGACGCTGGAAGCGGCCGGTCAGGAGTCATCGATGTCGCAGGTACTCGCTCTCATCACGTCGGATGCCGCCTTGCTGCGGTGCGAGCTGGACCGGGTTCGTTCAAGGTTTCCTTTCGAGCGAGGCTCGGTGGTGGGGGTCGGGGGCTGGCAAGACGGGCAGGTGGTTCAGCGTCGGTACGGGCTTGGTGCCCCCGCGGAAGAAGCGTGGGAAGCCCC
>JAYVFP010000117.1:0-4714 GCA_043773025.1 Archangium sp. | reverse complement strand
CGGTGCCGCCGCCGGTGCCGCCGCCGGTGCCGCCGCCGCCGCCGGTGCCGCCGCCTGTGCCGCCGCCGATGCCGGCATCGAAGATCCCGCCGTCAGCGAAGCCTCCGTCGAGGATGACGCCGGCATCCGACGAGCCGCCGCTACCGCCTGTCGCCGTACCGCCGCCCGTGCCAGCTCCGCCGCCTCCCCCCGTGCCCGCACCAGCATCGCTGCCACCGCCGCCTCCCGTGGGGCCGGGGCACAAGGCGAGCGCGGGTGCGCAGCGCCCTCCTGCACACGCGGCTGGTTCAGGCTGACAGGAACTCGCCGACTCGCAGAAGCACGTGTCGACCACGCCCGAGGGACAGCACAGCACCCAGCCCGGCGTGAGGTGCGCCCCTTCTTCGTAGAGCGGATCGAGGCAGGCCGCTGCCACCAGGCCGAAGAACAGGGCAGTGCGGGACGTGCGGAACTTCATGCGAGCGCCCTCTATAGCTGTCATCGGTCGGCCGTTCGACACCTGAGCCCCCCGCAGTGGGACAACGATCAGCGATTCTTCGGGAGCGTACGTGCCCCTCACCCCGCTTCGCAGGGCGAGGGAGTTTTAGAAGGTGAGCGCCAACCCCGCGGTGCCGCCGAGGCGAGGCGCGAGGGTGGTGCCGGTGAGCTTCTTCACCACCGCACCGCCGGCCATCCCGTGCACGAAGAACTCGAGCGGGCCCACCAGGCGCACCCGGCCTTCGAGGGCGAGGGCGAGCGCAAGGCCCAGGCTGGTGCGCGAGGTGCCGTCGGGGAGGCCGTCCTGAAGAATGAGCATCGGCCCCGTCTCCACGCCCAGGGTGAGGCTCGCGCGCGACCAGGAGAACCGATGCCCGGTGCCGATGCGCAGCTCGAGCTCGGTCTGGTGAAAGGTGGCCGAGGTGCCGTCACGCCACGCGAAGGCGGCTGAGAGTTGATTGAGCGGGCCCAGCAGATACCCATCGCGGCGCACGCGCAGCTCGGCGCCGGGCTGCACCACGAGGCCGGAAAGAAAACCCGAAGCGATGCCCGCTCCGGCAGAGATCACCAGCCGCGTCTCTTCGCCGCCTTTGCGCGCGACGCGGAGCAACGAGGCCTGCTCGAGGTCGCTGCCCGTCAACGTGGCCCCGCCGGACGCAGGCACGAGCACCACGCGCTCCATCACGCCGTCAGGCACCCGCAGCTGCACGCGGTACATGCCCGGTGGGAGCGCGAGTGAGACCGGCCCCTCGGCCTTGTCGACGTCGGCGAAGACGTTGCCCGTGGCATCGGAGACCACCAGCCATCGGCCCGGAGCGCGCACGTCGAGAGTCAGCCGGGAGACGCTGCGCTGGGGCTCCGCCAGGACGAGCTGACCTGCGCCGCGGAGATCGACGGAGAAGGCGGGGCGCTGCACGCCGCCACGAGACGAGAAGGTGGCCTCGATGGTTCGTGCCCAGGCCCAGCCGTACACCTCGTCGAGCGTGACCTTGCCGTCGCGCGAGGTGTCGGCGGCGCCGCGCAGGCCGGTGACGAAGTAGTGGGTGAAGTAGCTGCCTTGCAGCGCATCGCTCTCCTGCGCGTACTCATCGGCGCCCGAAGCAGAGATGAGCACGCGGCCCTCGACGCCCGACGCTTCGATGCGCGTCGCCGGGACGTCCGTGGGTTTGAGGCCTTTGAGCTGCGTCACGCGGCCAGATTGGCAGGCGTCGATCACCAGGAGCCCGACCTGTACCGGGGCCGCGCGCATGAAGTCGACCAGCTCCTGCAGCGGGAGCTCGGTGCCCGCGAGGTGGAGCTTGCCGTCGCCGGAGTGAGAGGAGACGTAGATGATCAGGCGCTCGTGCGGCCCCGGACCCATCGACTCGCGAAGGCGGGCGAGGGCTTCGCGCACCGAGGTGGCGTCGGCGCCTGCGACCGTGGTGACGTCTTGCGCGGCGAAACCGCCGACGTCGACGAGCGCTTCTTTCACCTTTCGCGCGTCGGTCTCGGCGAAGCGGAGCTGCTCTTCGGCTGCCAGCCCGCGGTTTTCCCCGACCACCAGGCCGAAGCGCCGGCCTTCAGCAGAGGCGGGCAGGGCGAACAGGAGCGCCACCGCGGCGAGGACGGACAAAACACCGTTCCTCCCGAGCGGAGTCGAGGGAGTGCCTGCGCTGCGGACCGAAAGTGACCCCTCGACTGGGCTCGCAGGGTTGATCGAAATAACGAACGGACACCGCTCATCCCGACAGGGTTGGCCGAAATAGAAATGACTCCAATCACCGGTCTCCCCGAGCGCAGTCGAGGGGGCACTTACCTCCCGCAGGCGAGGTAATCCCTCGACTCCGCTCGGGATGAACGGTGGGCGCTCCTTATTTCGATCAACCCTGCGAGCGGAGTCGAGGGATTGCGTCTCCTTCGCACTGCAAGTGTGCCCTCGACTGGCTCGGGGAGACCGGTAATGGAACCCGATTCCTATTTCCGCCAACCCTCTCGGGGTGACCGGTGGGTTCATGGAACGGCCAACTTCACGCTGACGCGCTCCCGTTCAGCGTCGCGCTCGAACACCGCGGTCACCGTCACGTCCCCCGGGGTCACCTCGAGCTGCGTGAGCGGCACCCGCGCCCCCGCCGCGACCGGACCCGAATACAAAGACTCCTTTTTCCCCTCTGCATCGACGGCGAACACTTCGACCCGCGAGAACCCGGCCGCACCCACCGCGAGCGTCAGCCGACTGCCCGGCGCCGCATGCGTCACGGTGTTGCCCTCGCCATCAAGCAGCATGATGGTCGGAGCACCTTTGATCCGGTCCTCAGGAACCTCGCGCGGCCAGGCGAAGAACAACGCGATCCCCGCGGCCAGGGGCAGCGCGATCGCGAGCACTCGCAAGAACGAGCCCCGTTGCGGTTTCGGAGCGAGCGCCTCCAGCTGCCGCTTCGCCTCAGGGCGCGCCATGAACGCCGCGCTTTCGGCGCGCAGCAGCTCGACCCGCTGCCTGCACTGCGCGCACTGACTCAGATGCGCAGGCGCCTCGCCGAGCCCCGCGACCACTTCATCGAGCTGCAGCACGGAAAGATGTCCGCTCACGACTCGACTCCTTCCGGCAACGCACCGAGCGCTTCCAACTTCTGGCGCAGCTCTTCGACCTCACGCACGATCGTCTTGCGCGAGAGACCGAGCACGTCAGCGACCTCCTGCTGGGTCAACCCGTCGATGAAGAGCAGGGTCGCCACTTCGATCTCGCGTTCATCGAGGTGACCCAGCCAGCGGGTGAGCAGTTGGCGCGCCTCTACGTGATCGACCGAGGTCGAGGGCTCGACGGGCACCACGGTCAACAACGGCTCGCGCAGCTTGCGGCTGCGGATCTGGTTGAGCGCGACGTTGGTCGTGACGCGGTAGACCCACGTCATCGGTCTCGATTCGCCGCGAAAGCCTGCACCGTGAGTCAACATGCGCTCGAAAACCTCCTGGACTACGTCCCACGCGTCAGCGTCACGAGCGAGCAGCACCCGGGCACGGCGGAACACCATCGGCGCGAACTGCGCATAGAGACGCTGCACCTCGTCACGGGTCAGCCCTCCGCTCGTTGGCGGCCCCATCAAAAGACCACTCCCTGCCGGTGCTTGTGACACGCGAGCCCGTTCGCGTGGGACACCCGAGGCGGGCGGCTCATACCACGCTGCGAGTGTTCGCTCGGTTGTGGCATGGTGCCGCTTCGTGAGTTCCCGCCGCGCGACGCACACGCAGACCCTCGAAGTATTGCGAGAGACCCTGCTCGAGGGGCCAGGCCACGCGGCGCCCGCCCTTCGTGCAGCGGCGGCGTCAGGTGAAGGCGAAGGCGGCCTGGGCGCTTACGTTCGGCAGATCCACTCCGCTGCGTACAAGGTGACGGCGCAGCAGGTGAGCGAGCTGCAGAAGTCGCACTCCGATGACGTGCTCTTCGAGGTCACGGTCTGTGCCGCGTTTGGGGCCGCGAAGAAGCGCCACGACGCGGGGCTCGCTGCGCTGGATGCCGCGTGGAGCGAGTCATGACCACCATTCGCCTCGCCGGTGTCGCGCACGGCCACTCGTTCAAAGAACGCCTGGTGCTCGGGCTGCTGAGGCTTGCGGGTGGCGGGAGGCCGGCGCCCGACGTGGTGCGCACGCTGCTCTACCGGCGCTCGTTCTGGGGCGATCGGTACAACGATCTGCTGCAGCCGGTGATGCGTGGTGAAGGTGCGTGGATCATCGGAGAGCGCGAGCTCTTCGCCGCGTTCATCGCGAACCTCAATCGATGTCGATTTTGAACGGCTGCCCACGGCGCGGTCGCGTCGTCTGAACTCGGAGCGAAGGTGGTCGACGCGGTCCTCGCGGACCATCGAACGGCGCCCGTCTCGCCGCAGGTCAAGGCGATGTGCGCGTACCTCGAGAAGATGACGGTCGGCACGGTCACGGTGGCCGAAGCGCGGGAACTCAAGGCCGCAGGCGTCTCGAAGGAAGCGGCTGAAGACGCCTTGTTCGTGGCGTTCTGCTTCAACCAAATCGTTCGCATCGCCGACGCCCTCGACTGGGAGATCCAGTCGCCCGAGGGCTTCGCGGCGGGGGCCAAAAGCCTGCTCAAGTTCGGGTACGTGCTGCCGTTTCACCGTCGAAAGCGTTGACGCACCGAAGCTGGTGCGGCTATTCATCGATCCACGCGGTGGTAGCTCAGTTGGTAGAGCATGAGCTTCCCAAGCTCAGGGTCGAGGGTTCGAATCCCTTCCGCCGCTCAAGAAGCCCC
>JAYVFP010000116.1:0-4721 GCA_043773025.1 Archangium sp. | reverse complement strand
TCCTTCCACTGTCGCCAGACGCGGGAGAGCATCACCCAGAAGAGCCTGTCGACGGTGCGCACCGCCGGACGGGGCGTCTCCCTCCGCAGGACGGCGAGCTGTTGGCGGAGCGCGAGATTCTCCAGCACCAGCTCCTGACGACTCGCCAGCGAGCGCCGAGCGGTGGCCCACAGCGCACCGAGCCGCGTGAAGAGCGAAGACATCCGTGGAGGGCCTTCCACGCGCCGATTGGGGCTCGGATCTTCTTTGCGCTTGAGAGGCGCGAAGCTCCGTGGAAGTGGGACGCACGATGCGGATCACTGTCTTTGTCCTCGTGGTCCTGGCCACGCTTGCCGTCGTTGCCTTCCTGCTGAGGCGGACCCGCGCGAGCGAGCCGCCTGCGAGTTCGGAGTTCCTCGTCGATACGAAGCGGGTGGTGCTGGCACCGGGGCCTGTTCGGGGACTGGCGACCATTCGCTCCGTCACGGCGGATGGGGTCGTGTTCGCCCTCGCTGGGGGAAACTGGGCGCTCACCCTGCCCCGCGTGACCCTGAAGGAGACCACCCGCGAACTGATGGACAGCGGCGCCGCGCAGGCCGGGCTCGCTGAGCTGGAGACGCCGGGCGTGCCCGACCCGCGCCACTCGAAGCTTCGCTTCATCGCGAGCATCAAGACCCTCTCGCGCGGAACCGGGCCCGAAATGGTCGAGCGACTCCGACAGCTCTACGCCTCCCCCTGGCAGCCGACCTTCGGCGACCGGAAGCTCATCGCTCAATACGAAGACGCGCTCCTTCCCGAGCTGGCGCTGGTCTTGAACACCGAGACCGCGAAGCTCACCGAGCGCATCCACCAGCACCACCCGGTGTTCACCGCGACCGCCATCGCTCCCCCGGAGTTGCCCTGGGAGGAGGTCGGCTCGTCCGAGAAGGTTCCTCTGGTCCCCGGCCTGGATCCGCTGGGCTCGGTGGAGTTCTCCGGGGCGATCCTGGTGGGCGAACGCATTGACCGGTTTCAGGAAACGAACAATGGCCTGGCGCGGCTCGAGATCAAGCCGGGCACCTGGCACGCCTATCTGGCGACCGAGAAGGACACCGAAGACGAGTCGGCGCACTGGTTGGTCATCCTGCACGCGAGCGCCCTGAAGGACTGGCCGATCGCTGTTCAGGAAGCAGCCACCGCTACGCCCGGCGGGGGACGACGTTGGCTCCAGGTGGTGGACGCAGAGGCCCTCAGCAGGGCCGAGGTGATGGATGCGGCTCGCTACCTGGGCGGCACCAACGTGTACTACCGGAAGGCGGTCTGTGCGGCGTCCGAAGAACTGCCGGCAGCAGTCCCCATCTCTTCCGCTGGCCCTGCCGGTGCCGCCACCGTGCTGGTCATTCCGCTCGATCAAGCAGCGACCGGACACTCGCCCGGTCCGCGCGCGGCCACTCCCTGAGCCGCTTCACGGGGTAGCGCTCTCGTCCGATTGCACTCGTTGGCGAAGAGCGCACCCTCGGTCCAGTTGGCGTGTCCCGGAGAGTCCACTTCAGCGCAAACCCTCCAGCAGGAAGAGCTGATCGAGCCGGTACTCCGTGCGCAGCAGATCCTTCGCCAGCCCCTCCTCGGCGGGCGCGTTCTGGGAGACCCACAGCGCGCGCCCGTCGCGTGTCCACTGCACCGGGGTGTCTTCAGCCTCCAACCCCGCCAGCGGGCGCCGGGTACCGTCGGCCACCGACACCAGCACCGGCATGCGCGCGCCATCCAACCCGGCCAACCAGCGCCCGTCGGGGGACGGGGGCGCGGTGAGGGTGAAGGGCTCCTCCGACACCCGGCGCGGCGGTGAGCCGCCCACCCGTTGCCTCCAGCGGGGGGAAGGTCCTGAAGAGCTGCTTCACCGGGGTTCGTCACCGCGTTTGAAAACGGGGTTCGACGAGGCCCAGCTCAACCACGCCTCACGCATCTTCTCGAGATCGCCGCTCGCCTCGCGGGGCACCGGGTTCTCGCCGGTGATCGAGAACAACGCCCAGTGCCAGTGATCTGGCGCTCGCCTCAATTCATTGAGGATGTAGGGCAGCGCCTCTCGACCCATGCCGATGATCCGAAGGTACGAAGGGTGGGCGACGATGTCTGCGAGGGAGGGCGTGAACGCGGTGCCTTCACGCCACTCCAGGGTCAATTGGTCGAACAGGTGCGGTCGCGTCTGCTCGAAGGAGCCTTCCCTGAGTGCCTGTGCCATCAGACGAACCCTCCGCTCAACGCAATGACCCTGTCAGTCACGCTCCCGAAGAAGAAACGGTTCTTGATGTCGCGCAGCCGCTCGACCTGAGCCCAGAGCGAGGCCTCTTCCAACTCGAATGGCCCGGTCCCGATGGCATCGATGTCGAGAACGAGTGAAGCTGGGTCTTGCTGCTCGTCGAGCTGCTCGAGAAGTTGGAGGACCCGGAGCCACCCCGCGCGTCAGCGCTACGCCCGGCTCTCCCGCGTCGCGTCCGCGATGTGCGCGCGGCGGGGCGTGGTGAACGATCTCGAACCCCAGCCGCCGCTCACCTTCCCTGAGCGCAGCCGCGATGACGACTTCATCAGCTACGTCCGCTTCGCCGAGGCGGTCGCCTGCCTCGGCCGCCAGGACCTCAACGCCCAACAGCGCAAGGACGCCGCCTGGTCCATTCGGCACGACCTGCGCCGGCCCATGCACGTGGCGGAGCGCGAGAGCGATCCCTGCCCCTGGTGTGCCGGCATTTCCCCGCTCGAGACCTTCACCGCCCACCTCTGGAGCTGCGAGCGTCACCCCGGCTTCCGATGGCGACGACGGCCGCTTCCTGAAACTGCACCGCGACGTCGACCACGATCCACCAGCCACCCGGCCAACGGCCACCGGGTTTGCGATCGAAGCGTCGGGTCACCGCGCTCCCCAGGCGCGCCATCACGCGCCCGTGGCGCGGGCCATTGAGCTCTCGAGCGATCAGCGCGCCGCGAATCAACTCGACCCGCGCGTCGCCCGGAAGAGCCAGCCAGTCAGCCAGAGTCGCAGGAGCTTTCAGGGCGGCGCCGCTCATGAAGGCATCGTAGCGCAGCCCAACTTCGGCGGCCTCACGACGAGTTACGGCCGAACTCGCGAAGGTGCGCGCGATTCTGCGCACGAGGTGAGCGTGATTCCGGCCGCTCAGACACGTGCTTCGACGCTTCAGTTCCACCTCCGACTGCCCGCCAGAAAGGGGAAGGGTCGGGGGGGCTCGCGAGTTAGGCTCCTCGACGCCATGGCCGCAGGAGAAGAGCGACGGAGACAAGCGGTCCACGCACGCATCTCCCGCGTGCGTCGGCACTTGAACCTCGAGGTGCTGCTTCGCGCCGCCGTCGGACCGGTGTGGGTCGCCGTCACCGCCTTCGTCGTCTGGCGAATCTTCGTGCAGAAGGGCCTCTTCATCGTCGGCCCGCTGGCGCTCGCGCTCGGAGCCCTCGTCACCTGGCTGCTCATGCGCAACCACGGCGTCTCCCAGGCGCGCGCCGCGGTGATCGCCGATCGCCAGGCCGAAGCCGGGGGGCTGCTGCTCACCCGCCTCGAGGTGCCGGTCGGTGAGTGGGAGCTCGGCCTCAACCAACAGCTCAAGACCATCCCGCTGCCGGAGATCGATCTCCGCCGGCCGCTCTCCCTCATCGGCCTCGCGCTGTGCTTTCTGGCCGTGGGGATGCTGGTGCCGCAGGCCCAGAGCGTGCTCATTCCGCCCAACGCCGCCGCCGCCACCCGCGTCGAAGAGCTCGCTGAGAAGATGGAGGCGATCACGAAGGAAGAACCCACCGAGCAGGCCGCGCTCGCGGAGCTGCAGCGGTTGCAGGACGAGCTCGCGGACAACTCCTTCGACGCCGCTGACTGGGAAGCCGCCGACGCGCTCGAGCAGCAGGTCGACAAGCAGGCCGCCGAGGCCTCCCGCGAGCTCGAGCGCGCCGAGAACGCCGCCAAGAACCTCGAGGACGCGATGGCGAACGCGCAGTCCGGGGAGTCCGAAAAGCGCGAGCGCGATGAACTCGAGCAGGCGCTGATGGAGCTCTCCGACGGCCAGGCGAAGTCGGGCGAGCAGGCGATGCAGCAGGCGATGGGCAAGGGCGAGAACGGGGAGCAGGGCGAGGACGGGGAGCAGGGCAAAGACGGCCAGCAGGGCAAAGACGGCCAGCAGGGCAAAGAGGGTCAGCAGGGAAAAGACGGCCAGCAGGGAAAAGACGGCCAGCAGGCCCAGGACGGCAAGGGCGGTCCCAGCAGCAAGCAGGTGAGCGATCTCCGCAAGGCGCTCGCGCAGCGGCAAGACGAGCTCTCGAAGAAGTTCAGCCAGGGCAACTCACCGCAGGCGCGCCGCACTTCCTCGCGCAAGAGCCAGGGCAAGGGCGAAAAGGGCGAAAAGGGCGAGGAGAAGGGTGAAGGCAAGGGCGAAGGGCAGGGCGAGGGCGAAGGAAAAGACGGCGAGGGAAAGAACGGCGGCGAGCACGCCTCCCGCTCCACGAAAGAAGGCGGCCAGGGCGACGGACCAGGCGGCGAGGACGACGGCAAGAGCATGGGCGGCGCCGGCGTGGGCCGGGGCGGCAGCGCGCGCGAGCTCGTCTTCGGCGGCAACGCAGAGATTGATCCCGACCGCCTCAAGTACGAAGCGCTGCCCGAGGGCAACGGCGGCGAAGAAGAAGAGGACAAATGAACCGCCCAAACCGGGCGCCGCCCTGGAGAGTCTCCTACCGGGCTGAGCGCAGCAAGGCGCTTGCGCGGCGTGCGCGAG
>JAYVFP010000115.1:0-4739 GCA_043773025.1 Archangium sp. | reverse complement strand
AGACGTTGGGCGACGGCTTTTTTGAATTCCTCGCCGCGCAGCGCGCGCTTGCGGCAATTCGCCGCGCAGAGTTGTGACCAATCATGAGCCGAGCGGAGCCGAGGGATTACCTCGCCTTCGAGCGGCAAGTGCCCCCTCGACTGCGCTCGGGGAGACCGGTGATTGGAGTCATTTCTATTTCCGCCAACCCTCTCGGGATGACCGGTGGTTGTTCCTTCAGGTCGAGAACCTACGTCTTCATCGATAGGCGTCGGGATTTTCTGCGAAGCGCGCCTTGCACCACTCCGAACAGAAGTACCTCGGTGTGCCCGCATCGAGCGTGAGCGCGTTCGGCGTCACCCGAACCTTCATGTGACACACGGGGTCGATCTCCACCGCGACGTCGGGTGAGACGATCGGCGGAGGCAGCGCGGCGATGTACTTCACCAGACCCTCGAGCTCCTCTGTCGACAGGTGCCCCGCATACGACGGCATCATCAACGGGTACCCGGCCACTCTCTTGGCCACGGGCGCGAGGATCGACTCCTTCACGTACGCCTCGTCAGCGGTGACCAGCAGCCGGGTCTCCAGCTCGCGGCGTTGCCCCAACAACCCACCCAGCGCAGGCGCGAGCTCGGGGTGCTCGTGACAGTTCGCGCACGACAGCTCGTGAAACAGCACCTCACCCGACCGCGCCTTCGCAGCCACCGGCGCAGGCGCGCTGCCCACCAGGGTGCGCACGTTGCGCTCGAGCGCCTTGAAGTCTTCCGTCTCTTCGGAGTTGTAGACGCCGCGCACCACGCCGTACTGATCGACCAACACGAACACGGCGCTGTGCATCACCGCGTCGAGGCCGCCATCCGTGCGCTCGGCGGTGACGTGAAACCCCTTCGCGATCTCAGCGAGCCCCGGCGCAGTGGTCTCCAGCAACAGCCACCGTTTCTCTTCGGCGTTCCACTGCTTGCCGTACGCCGCGAGCGCTTGGGCCGTGTCGTGCTCGGGGTCGACCGAGAAGCTCACGAAGTGAATTGGCGCGCCCGGCAGGTTGCGCTGCAGCCGCACCATCTTCGAGGTCAGCAGCGGGCAGACCGTGCGGCAGGTGGTGAAGATGAAGTTCGCCACGTACGGCTGGCCGGTCAGTGAGCCCTTGGTGACCAGCTCACCGGTCTGCGCCTTGAAACTGAAGTCGGGCGAAGGGAACAACGCCGCCGGGCTCTCCGAGCGCGGCAGGTGCGCGAAGTCTTCCACCTCGAGCGGCTGGCGGGTGAGCTGCTTGACCGAGAGCAACACGATGAACGACGCCGAGATGCCGAGCACGCCCAGCACGACGAGGAGCTGCTTCATCTCACCGCGGGCTGCGCCAGCGTGATCGTGTGGTACCGATCGATCGCCAGCCGCCGCGTCTCCGTGGGGCCGTTGTGCCAGGCGATGGTGACCTCGACCTCTGCTGGCGCCGTGGTGCCGAGGCCAAAGAGCAACCGCGGGTCTGCCTGCGCTGCGAAGCCCGCCATCAACTGCGATTCTTTCGTCTGCCCCATCACCGTGACGCGCGTGCCGAGCGCAGCCGGGTTGGTCTTTCCGGTGCCGGTGAGCGCGAAGGCAATGAAGTGAGGCTTGAGCGCGCCGTCACGCAGCGTGCTCCGGTACAGGGAAAGAGGTGCGTGCTGGTTGGTGATCAACGCGTCGAGATCTCCATCATCGTCCAGGTCTGCCAACAGCACGCCGCGCGAGTTGTCGGGTGCATCCACTCCGAGCTGCTTCGCCACGTCGACGAAGGTGCCTGGCCCTGCGAGCCCACGGTTCAGATACGCCCGCCGCGCTTCGTTTGGGTACAAGTCACGCCCACGGATGTCACCCCAACGATCGGCGTAGGTGTGAATGTCGGGGCCCGACTGCATCAGTTTCTGATTCACGTACCAGTAGTCACGCCGCCGGGTGTTCAGCACCACCGGGTCGAGCCGCGCGTCGAGCATGCCGTTGGCCTGCAGTAGATCTTCCCAGCCATCGAGGTTGAGATCGCCCGCTGCCGCACCCCAGGCGAAGCGCCGTTCATTGAGCGCGCCGCGCTGCGTGGCCTCATCGGTGAACTCGGGCACGAAGGGATCTTTCGAGGGGCGAGTCATCCACAAGAGGCTGCCTTCCGACTGCAGCGCGTGGTGCACGTTGGACACGTAGATGTCTGAGAAGCCGTTGCGATCGAAGTCGGCGATCGACACGTTCATGCCCTTGTAGGTGTCTTTGCCGATGTCTCCGAAGCGGTTCCCCGTCAGGCGTCGGAAATGGGTGCCGCCTTCGTTGAGGTAGAGATCGTCGGGCCCGAAGTCGTTGGCCACGTAGAGGTCGGTGTAGCCGTCGTGGTTGAAGTCCTGCGTGCCGACCGCGAGTGACCAGTACGTCTGCGGCATGCCCATCGCGTCTTGATCGAGCCGCACGTAGGTGCCGTCGCCCTGGCCGCGGTAAAGGTGGTTCTTTCCTCCGTTGTCCGCGTCGTGCCAGCCGTTGTGCATGAAGCGCAGCGCGCGGCGATCACCTTCGTACGCAGGCGGGGGCAGCTTGAAGACGTTGAGCGGCGTGGGCTGCTCGTAGCCGGGCAGGTGCGTGGTGAGCGCGTTCATCACGTAGAGATCGAGCACGCCGTCGTTGTCGAAGTCGGCGAAGGTCGCACCGAGCGAGACGGTGTGTTCGTCGATGCCCAGGCTCCTGGAGACGTCTTCGAAGGCGAGCGTCCCCGTCTCGATGCGCCGGTTGCGCAAGAGCCGCGTCTTGCCGAACGCCACGCACAGCAGCAGGTCTTGATCACCATCCGCGTCGTCGTCGACGAAGACGGCGCCGCCCGCCATGCCGTTGCTCCAGGGGTCGTTCATCAACGACTCGAGCTCAGGCAGCGGCACGCGCTCGAAGCGGAAGTCACCGCGGTTGAGGTACAGCCCGACGCGGTCGCCCGGCACCGCGAGCGGGTGGGTGACGAGCAGATCGAGCCTGCCGTCACCGTCGACGTCAGCGGTGGCCACCGCGTCACCGACCGAGAGCACCCACTTGGCCACGTGGAGCAACCGCGGGTCGACCTCCTCGAGCGTCTTGCCCATCGTGGAGCCCAGGCCCGAGTGCTGCAACGACACCGGCTCGAGCTTGAACCCGACGTCGGCCGGCGCATCGTACGGCGAGAGCCCGTACGTCCACGCGGTGAGCATGGTGAGCCCCAGGCCACCGACGATGCCTGCACGCTTGAACGAGTCGAGATCGAACATCGCCTTGAGCCGCGCACCCTTGCCGCGCAGCAGCTCGCGCGCGTGCATGAACACGAAGCGCGCCGTGCCCACGGTGAGCGCGGCATAGAAGAAGGTGTAGACGCTCTGGCGAAAGTGCAGCACGCCATCGATGACCGTGAGCGCCAGCGCGAGGATGATCTGACCGCGCGCGCCCTTCGGTGAGGTCGCAGGATCCGTGATCATGTAGAACGTGAAGAGGAAGAACGGAGGCGACTCGAGCGTGCCCAGGAACAACGTCTGCCAGGGCAGGTGATGCCGCATGACGTACGCGCGGATCGCCGTCTGCAGCGCGTAGAAGATGAGGAAGCTGATCACCAACGGACCCTTGCCCACGCGGAAGACGAAGAGCATCAGCGCGCCCGTCGCGATGAAGACCGACATCGTCAACGAGCCGCCCGCCCACTGGTACGCGGGCGCCGCGGTGATCAACTCCTGGCTGAGCAGCAGCGACATCGCCACCCCGAACATCGACGGATTGAAGACGTGCCGTCCCTGAAAGGTGAGCAGGTACTTCGAGCCGATGGTGAGGAAGACGGGGAAGAACAACACCCACGAGTGGTGCGAGTAGTTGAGGAGAATGCCCAGCGAGGTGCAGCTGATGAAGGCCGAGAGCGGCACGAGTTTTCGCTGGGTGAAGACCCAGCTGAAGATCACCTCGAGCGCGCAGCCCGTGCCGACGATGAGCGCCATCTGCCACCACTGCCGGTTGAAGCCGAGCAGGGTGAAGCCGAGGATCGCGTAGACCGCGAGCAACGTGGCGAAGGGAATGCGGGGATCCTTGAGGGTCGGCACTTCCCAGCCGCGCGCGTTGATCAGCCGGTGCAGCCCCGCGGAGGGAACTTCAAGCTCGAGCGAAGCATCGGCGCGCACCGGTCCTCTTTACGCGAAAGCGGCCACAATACGAACCGCCGCGGCCCGCCGTCGTGTGCGCAGCGTCTGCGTTTGAAGGTGCGCGACACGGCCCAGGCGAGCGGGGCGGTGATCATTCAGACGTTGAAGTTGCAGACGAAGGTGCCGCAACCGCCCCGGGCCGCAGCGCAGTTGCCCCTCTGCGCGGGGCGAGCCCATTGCTTTCGCTGGCTCTTCCTCGAGTGGGTCGTTCACTCCGAAGGTCAGGGGAATCGCATCTCAAGGCTCGTGAAACTCCGGCGGCGAGCTCCACCGAACGAAGGGCGAGGGGCCGTTCCTCACGCACCGCGGCCTTCAGTGCTTCCAGCCTCACCGGCCCGACAGCGCACTTGAGCGCTGCCTTCGCACGTCACCTTCACGGGCGGGCGCTCCGGGTGCTGGCAAGGCTTTCAGGAGAGGATGAGCGCGGCGGCGAGCGCGGTGAACATGCGGACCTGAAACGCACGAGGGCGCGTGGCGCTCTTCCCATGACAAAGCTGAGTGGGTTCAGTGACCTGCAGCCCGAAAGAAAGGTGCTGGCTGCCCGGGTCTCCCTCGTGCTCATCGCGTGCGGGCTCTTCGCACGTCGCGAGGATGCTCATG
>JAYVFP010000114.1:0-4744 GCA_043773025.1 Archangium sp. | reverse complement strand
GTGAAGCGCGGCCTGCGCTTCCCGTCGAGCTGCCGCGCGCCTGCCCCATCTCGCGCAAGAAGGCCGAGCCCGACCTGCTCTTCCACGGCGGAGACACGCTCTACGGGTTCTGCATGCCCACTCACGCAGAGCAGTACGACGGCACGCTGGCACTCGGTGAAGAACAGACGGCCGCCGACGAAGGTCTTCCTCCCGCCAGCGCGTGGACGGAGGGTGCCAAGACGGTGCTCTACGTGCGCGTCGACTTCTCCGATGTTGTGGGCGACCCCATCTCAATGGCCGGCGCTCAGACCGCGATCAACACCACCACCAACCAGTTCTTCCAGTCGAACTCGTACGGCAAGACGTCGCTGAGCACGACGGTGACACCGACCCTGCGGCTCCCGCTGACGCAGGCCGAGTACAAGACGGGCAGTCAGTACCTGCGCTTGCGCAACGACGCGCTGGGGGCGGCGCGTGACGCCGGCATCGATCCCAACCTGTACAGCCTCGACGTGATCGCCTTCGCACCCACTTTCTCGGGTTGGGCCGGCCGCGGCTACCTGGGCAGCAAGGGCACCTGGCTCAACGGAAACTTCAGCCTGCGCGTCACGGCCCACGAGCTGGGCCACAACTACGGCGCGTACCACGCGAACTATTGGAACTCGGCGGGCATGACGGTGATCGGGCCCGGCACCAGCACCGAGTATGGAAATCCCTACGACGTGATGGGTGGCGGCGGTGGCCAGGGCAACCACTTCAACGCGTGGTTCAAGAAGTGCTTCGACTGGGTCGTTCCCGGAGAGATCGCCAACGTCACCACCAGCGGCACCTACCGGATTCAAGAGCTCGAGAAGCCGATCCCCGCGGGCCTGCACGCCGCGAAGGTGATCCGCGACCCGTCGAAGGACTATTGGGTCGAGTACCGCCCGGCGATCAACACGCCCCACGCCAAAGACGGCGTCTCGATCAATTGGGGCTACGCGGGAAACGCGGCGAGCAACCTGCTCGACCTCACGCCGGGCGACGGTTTGAGGGGCAACTCCACGTTGATCATCGGGCGCACGTTCTCTGATTCGCTGGCGGGCATTCATTTCACGCCAGTGGCCAAGGCGGGCACGACGCCCGAGGCGATCGACGTGGTGATCAACCTGGGCACCTTCCCCGGCAATCGCGCGCCGACTCTTGCCCTGGCCGCCAGTACCCAGACCGCGACGGTGGGCCAGGTGCTCACCTTCACCGCGACCGCGAGCGATCCCGATGGCGACACGTTGGCCTACGCCTGGGATTTCGACGACGACTCGTGGGGCGCCAACGCGGCGGTGGTGAGCCGGACCTTCACGGCCGCGCGCGCACACAACGTTCGGCTCACGGTGAGCGACATGAAGGGCGGCACGGCCAGCCGTTCAATTCTGATCACGGTCGGCACGCCTGCCACCTTCACGCTCTCAGGCGCCGTGCTTTCAGGAGCGACCCCGGTTTCAGGCGTGCGGATCAGCGATGGCACCCGCGCCACCGTCACCACAGACGACGGCACGTACGTGCTCACCAACGTTCCCGCCGGCAGCTTCACGCTCACCGCAGCGAAGACGGGCTTCACCTTCACGCGTTCGTTCGCCGCTCCGTTGACGGTCAGTGGAAGTCAGAGCGCGCTCGACTTCACCGCCACCGCGGTGGCTGGGTACACGCTGAGCGGCAAGGTCACCTTCGGAGCGGTCAACGTGGCGGGTGTGACGGTGAGCGACGGCACGCGCGCGGCCACCACCAACGGCAGTGGCGACTACGTGCTCGCCGGTGTTCCGACGGGCCGCTTCACGCTGACCGCCACCAAGCCCGGGTGGGAATTCAGGCCCGTGGGTTTCACCAACCCGCTCGAGGTGTTCGGCGGTGACGTGTCGGCGCTCAACTACTCGGCGACCGGCCAGACGTTGTACGGAACCATTCCCAACGCGGGAGTCGTTACCGCGCCCGTGGTCACCGACGGGGTGCGCACGGTGACCGCGACGGCAGGTGGCTCGAACTGGAACTACTTCATTTCCTCGGTTCCCAACGGCACGTGGAACCTGGTGGCCACGAGCCCTGGCGTCACGCTCACGCCGGGCAGCTTCATGAACCCGGTCGTGGTGCAGGGACAGAGCCGCGGCAACTTGACCTTCCAGGTCACCAATGGCGCCTCGTTCCAGGTGCAGGGCACCGCGCGCACGGGCGGCACGACCCTGCCCAACGTCGTCGTCAGCGACGGCGCCCGCAGCGCGACGACCGACTCGCTGGGCAACTACAGGCTCGTGGGCGTGCCCGCGGGCTCGTACACGCTGACGCCCACGTTGGCGGGCTACTCCTTCGTGCCGGCCACGCTGGCGATCACCGTGAGCACCACGAACCTCACCGGCAGAGACTTCGCCACCACGATGGTCAACGTGCCTCCGAGCGTGGTGACCGCGGCCTCCGCGACGCCCAACCCGGTGACGGCCACCAGCACTCGACTCTCCGTGCTCGGTGCCGATGACTCGGGAGAGCCCTCGCTCACGTACTCGTGGAACGTGGTCGGCTCGTACCCCGTGTCGTTCTCGGCCAACGCGACCAACGCGGCGAAGAACAGCACGGTCACCTTCACCGGCCCGGGCACGTACACCTTCGAGTCTCTGATTCAGGATCCCGGCGGTTTGACGGCGCGCAGCTCGGTGGTGGTGCAGGTGCAACAGACCTCGACCGGCCTCGACATCACGCCTGCGACCGCGACGGTGATGACGGGAGCGATGCAGAACTTCCAGGCCACGCAGCGCGATCAATTCAATCGCGCGATGTTCGTGGGCAACCTCGCGTGGACCCTCTCCGGCGGTGGCACCATCAGCCCTTCGGGAACGGTGGCCCCGTTCACCGCGGGCGCGACGCCAGGTGGACCCTTCGTGATCACCGCCACCGTCGGCGGGCGTACGGCGACGGCGATGGTCACCATCACGGGCGCAGGAACGCCGACGATCCTCGGCAGGGCCACCGCCACGCCCAACCCGGTGCCGGGCACGACCACTCAACTCTCGGTGCGCGCCACCGACGACACCGGAGAACCGTCGCTCGTCTACCGCTGGTCGACTTCCCTCGCGCCTTCACCGGTGAGCTTCACCACCAACGACGACAACCCCTCGAAGAGCGTGGTGGCCACGTTCAGTGAAGCGGGTGACTACGAGTTCCTCGTCACGGTGGTCGATCCCGCGGGGAACAGCGCGACGAGCCAGGTCCTGGTCACGGTGCAGGCCACCCCGACGGTGCTCGACGTGCAGCCCAGCGTGGTCGACTTGCAGGCGGGCCAGACGCAGGTGTTCTCGGCGAGCGTGAACGATCAATTCGGAGCGCCACTCGCGCCGCAGCCCACCTTCACGTGGAGCATCGCAGCGGGCGGCTCGGTGAATGGTGCAGGTGAGTTCATCGCGGGGACCACACCGGGTGGCCCTCATCTGCTCACCGTCTCTTCGGGCGCGCTTTCAGCTTCGGCGCAGATCACCATCAACACGACGCCCGACACGCAGGCGCCGGCGGTCTCGCTGGTGCAGCCACTCGGAGGCACCCGGCTCATCGGCACCACCACGTTGGCGGCCTCGGCGACTGACGACGTGGGCGTGGTGCGGGTGGAGTTCTTCGTTGACGGCGCCACCTCACCTGGCTCCGTCACTTCGCCTCCGTGGGAGGCAACGTTCAATGCATCGACGCTCACCGATGGTGCACACGTGCTGACGGCGCGCGCGGTGGATGCGGCGGGCAACGCCACCACGAGCGCGGGCGTCTTCGTGATCGCAGGCGTGCTGCCGAGCGACACCACGTCGCCAGTGGTGCAGGTGCTCACGCCCGCAGCTGACGCACGCACGGCTCTCTCGGTCGCGGTGTCGATCGAAGCGAGCGATGACGTCGCGGTCACGCAGGTGCAGCTCGAGCTCGACGGGGCCGTGATGGCCACGCTCAACGCCTCTCCGTGGACCCACACCCTCGAGGTCGCCGTAGGGCCGCACACGTTGGTCGCGGTCGCCTCCGATGCGGCCGGCAACACGACTCGCAGCACCGCGGTCGCCTTCATCGCGGGCGAAGCGCCGGTCACGCCGCCTGAGCCCGAGAAGGTGTTGGGCGGGTGCGGCTGCACCGCGGTCGATCCGGGGCCGTTCAACCTTGCGCTGCTGCTGCTCGGGCTGGCCCTGCGCGCGCGGCGGCGCTGAGTCACACAACCGTCACACAGATGTAACCGGGCGGATCTCGAAGGTTTGTTCAATGGCCCCATGGCCTCACTTCAAGGATTCATCCGCTTCCTCCTGCCTCGTGAACAGCACTGGTACGACATGTTGGAGGAGCTGGGCCGCCTGGGGCTGGAAGCCAGCAAGGCGCTGCACACCTTCAAGGATCAGCCGGCCTCCAAGGTGCGTGAGTCGGTGCAGGCCATCGAACACCGGGCTGACGACGTGGTGCGCAAGATGGAAGACGCGCTTGCGCGCACCTTCGTCACCCCGCTCGACCGTGAAGATCTGCACCGGCTGACCAGCGCGCTCGACGACATCATCGACTTCTGCAACCTGTCAGCGCGCTGCTTCAACCTGTACCACCTCGAGCGTCCCACGCCGGCGATGGTGCAGCTGATGGAGAAGCTCGAAGCCTGCACCGCCATCATCGCGGAGACCGTGCCGCTGCTGCGCACGCACGAGTACCACAACCTCTTGGAGGGCGGCCGCAAGGTGCGGTCACTCGAGAAGGAAGCCGACTCGATCTACCGGCAGGCCATCTCGCA
>JAYVFP010000113.1:0-14737 GCA_043773025.1 Archangium sp. | reverse complement strand
CCGCCGGCGGCCTGCTCGAAGCGGCCCTGGGCGCGGTTCAGCGCGCCGGTGAAAGCGCCGCGCTCGTGGCCGAACAGCTCGCTCTCGATCAGCTCGCGTGGGATGGCGGCCATGTTGATGGCGACGAAAGGCCCGGAGCGGCGGCGGCTGTAATCATGCAGCGCGCGCGCGATCAGCTCCTTGCCCGTGCCGCTCTCGCCGGTGATGAGCACGGTGCTGGCGGTTCGGCCAACCCGCTCAATGAAGCTGCGCACCTTTTCCATGACAGGGCTGTCTCCCCAGAGACCCGCCCGGCGCGGAGTCACCTCGAGACGTAGGCGCTGCAGTTCCCGCTTGAGGCCTGCGAGCTCGATCGCACGATCGACCGCGAGCCGCAGCACGTCGGGTTCGAAGGGCTTGGTCAGAAAGTCGTACGCGCCTGCTCGAATTGCGACCACGGCGGCGTCCACCGTGCCGAAGCCCGTCAAGACGATGACAGGAAGCGGCCACTGCGCCTGCGCAACCTGCCGGACCAGCGCGAGACCAGAACCGGAGCGCCCCAGGTTCAGGTCGGTGATGACGAGGTGAAACGAGCGCCAAGCCTCGTCGAGCCGCGCGGAAGCGGCCTCGAGCCGGGTGAACGCCTCGATCTCGAGACCCGCTGGACCGTGCGTCTTGAGCTCGAGGGCCAGAAATTCGCAGAACGCAGGGTCGTCGTCGACGAGGAGGACCCTGGGATGCGGCTCAGCGGGGGAGTTGGACGGTGAAGATTGCGCCATGACCTGCCTCACTTTCGACGGACAACCAGCCGCCATGGTCGCGCACGATGTCGGCCGCAACGCTCAAACCCAGCCCCGTGCCTTCACCCGTTTCCTTGGTGGTGAAAAAGGGCTCGAAGACGCGTGCGAGGTGCTCCGACGCGATGCCACCGCCGCTGTCGGCCACGACGAGACACACTGCAGAAGCGGTGTCGCGGCCGCTGACCTCGACATCGCCCCCACGAGGCGTGGCGTGAAGCGCGTTGACGATGAGGTTGGTGATGACCTGCCCCAACTGCGCTGCGTCGACTTCGGCCGCCAGCAGTTTCCCCGTCTCTCGCCACGTCAGGCGCACGCCCCGCGCCGTGGCCATCGGCAGCAACAGCGCCACCGCCTGACGCGCGATCACCGAGAGATCGTAGCGCGCTTTGCGCGGCTCACGCCTTCGCGCGAAGTCGAGCAGCTGCCTGATGAAGTGGGCGATGCGTTCGCTCTGCTCGACGACGATGGCTGCGCTCTTCTGCACGTCGACGGTCGACATGACGGTGGTCGCCAATGTTCGAGCACGGCCGGTGACGATGGCCAGCGGCGTACCGACCTCGTGCGCCATTCCGGCCGCGAGCCTGCCGACCGTCGCGAGTCGATCAGCGCGCAGCAACTGCTCTTGTGCAGAGATGCGCGCCACCCGTTCACGCGTCATTCGCTGCCGCAACTCGAGCTGCACGACCAGCTGCCGCCCCAGAGCGCTGAGAGCTTCGCGCTCGGCGGGGTTCAGGCGGCGCGCCCGGTGGTCGAGCACACACAGCGCCCCGACGGCAGGCGCGTCAGCCAGCCCGACCGGCACGCCCGCGTAGAAGCGGAGAAACGGCGCGCCCGTCACGAGTGGGTGCTCGGTGAACGAGGCTTCTGCGTCGAGATCCTCGACCTCGAAGAGCCCGCCCTGCGCGATGGTGTGGTTGCAGAAGGCCCCGACGCGTGGGGCACTTTCGTCGCTGAGCCCCACCCGGGCCTTGAACCATTGCCGCTCGCCGTCGAGCACCGTGAAAGCCGCCATCGGGGCCTTGCAGACCAGGGCAGCCAACGACACCAGATCGTCGAGCGACGCCTCAGGGTTCGCGTTGCCCAGCGTCAACTCGGCGATGATGGTTCGCCGGTGCTGCTCCACCTCGTTCTCGCTTGAGGTCACCGTTTGCTCTTTCTGAGGGCCCGAAGCACGCGCTGCGCAGCTTCGGCCGGTTCGAGGGGCCACACGAGCATGTCGAACACACCCGCTGCGATGGCCCGCCCCATCAACCGAACGTCATCGTCGGCGACGCACCACAACACAGGGCAGTCGTTGCGCTGACTGATTTCCGCGCACAGCGCAAGGCCAGCGGCGGGTTCGTCACAAAGCACCACCACGGCCCCGAAGGTCTTCTCGTTCGGCCCAGCCTCACCCCGCGTGGCGCGTAAACCCCAACTGCCCAGGGCGTTCAGCAACATGTCGCATTCTGCAACGCGTGCTCCTGGGCCCAACACAACACACACGGGAAGGTCGTCGAGGCTGGCGATGGGCCACTTCGCGTCGGTGTCGGCGTTGCTCCGGGCGGTCTTTCCGGCACGCTTTCCGTCATCCGTCAGTGCCGAGCGCAGGGTGGCCACGAAGCGTGAAGCCGAGAAGGGGCGATCGTCGGGGCGTTTGGCGAGCGCGCTGGAGACGGCTGCATCGAAAGCGGGGGTCAGTGCGCGCGCGGGGGCGTGTGTCGAAAGCGGCTCGGGCAGGCGGTAGAGGTGCGCGGCGAGCACGTCGGCAGTGCTCTGGTCGTCGAACGGTGGCCGGCCCGCGAGAAGTTCCCACGTCAGGCACGCCAGCGCGTACACATCGGAGCGACCATCGACCGAGGCTCCCCGGCATTGCTCGGGCGACATGTACGAGGCTGTGCCTGCAATCATCCCCGTGCGCGTGACGCGCGCCAGAACTTCATCGGGCCGCGGCTGGAGCGCAGCAATGCCGAAGTCGACCACGCGCGCGAAGGGCTTGCCCTCACGCGTCTCGACCATCACGTTGGCCGGCTTCAAGTCACGGTGAACTATGCCCAACGCGTGCGCAGCGTCGAGCACACCCGCGATCTGGTCGAGCAGCGCCAGCGCTTCGTCCATCGCGGGCAGGCCCGTGCGCTTCAAGCGCGAATCGAGCGGCTCGCCGTTGACGAGCTCCATCACGAGCGCGGCGCCCTCGCCGAACTCGAGGAACTCGTAGATGCGCACGGCGTGTGGGTCATCGAGCCGCGCCATCACGAGGGCTTCCCTGCGGAAGCGAGCCAGCGCGTCGAGTTGAGTCGCGTCGTGGAGCACCTTGAGCGCGACAGGTCGCCGTAGGTCGAGTTGAAGAGCTTCGAAGACCGCTCCCATGCCGCCGCGGCCCAACTCGCGCTCGAGGCGAAAGCGCCCGGCCACCACTTCGCCCACGTTCATGAGACCCGGGATTGCATGAGTCACGCCGCGTGAACACAGGCATTCGTCTGCGGGTGACCGCTTTGGTGGTGTTGACCTCGATTCCACCGGTGATTTTGGTCGGTTGGGTGGGCGTGACACGCAACCAGGCTGCGCTGCGCCTGTCGGCTGGCTACCAGCACACCGTGCTCGCCGAACGTCTGCGCGGCGAGCTGACCGGCGGTCTCGAGCGAAGCCAGCGTGAACTCCAGCAGGTGGCAAGTGAGCTGCTCTCACCGCGAGACGAGGCGTTGACCCTCGCAAGCATCACCCATCAGCTCGACTCCGAAGACGCCCCTTTTTTCTTCGTGACGCTCTACGACTCGCAAGGCAAGAGGCGCGGTTCAGTTCGTCGTTCCGACGTGACCGAGGAGGGCCCTCTCGAGTTGCCACCGGGGCTTCGCGGCGAGGGTCCTCAACTCGGTCGACCCCAGCGAAAAGGCAACCTGTTCGTATTGCCCATGGCTCACCCGGGGGTTGACCTCGCGGGCGAACCCGTGTGGGCCTACACAGAGATGCCTCTCCAACGATGGCTCTCGGAGATCGAAGCTGTCTCGCTCCGGCCTCCTTTGCGTTCGTCATCGGCCGTCCAGGTGGTCGACGCCACGGGCGTACTGGCCACAGGCGCGGGCTTCACCGAGGCCAAGCCGGCTGCCTTGTTCACGGCGCTCGAGGGGGGGCTCCTGCTGGGCACCGACACCGTACTGGCGACCGAGTTCAACGATTCGGACGGAACGCCCATGCTCGGAGTGCTGGCCACCGTTCCGGCGCTCTCGTGGGGTGTCATCGTGCAGCGCCCCCAGTCAGACGCTTACGCCGAGCTGGCGGGGCTGCGTCTCTTCGTCGCGGTCCTCGTGTTTGCGATGGTGGTCACTACCCTGGCGCTGGCTTTCGCGGGCGCCCGGTGGCTGACCGCTCCGCTCTCTCGGCTCGTCGACGCCACCCGCCAACTCGCCGAGCGACGCTTCGAACGGGTCGATGCGACCGTCAGCAGCCGTGGCGACGAGGTCGGAGCGCTGGGGCGCGCGTTTGATGACATGTCCAGCGCGCTCGCCAAGAGCGAGGCGGCGGTGGTGGCCGAGACGAAGACGCGCGCAGCCCTCGCGCGCTTCTTGCCCCCAGAGGTCGTCGAGCGAGCCATCGCGAAGCCAGAGGCGATGGGGCTCGGTGGCGAGCGCCGGCTGGTGACCGTGCTTTTTGCCGACGTCGTGGGTTTTACGCGGCTCTCCGAACAACTCGCCCCTGAGACGATCGTCGCGTTTCTCAACGAACTGTTCACCGTTGCGACTGAAATCGTTCACGCGCGAGGCGGCATGGTGGACAAATTCATCGGCGACTGCGTGATGGCCGTCTGGGGGTTGCCCGAGGCGAGCGCGAACGACGCGGTGAACGCGGTGGCTGCCGCCGACGAGCTGAGGCGGTGGGTGGAAACGGGCAACCGGCGTTGGAAGCGCCTGTGGGGTATCGAAGTCAAGCTGGCGATGGGGCTCCATACGGGGTTCGTGGTGGCCGGCAACGTCGGCGGGGAGCGACGTATGGAATACACCGTCATCGGAGACACGGTGAACATCGCAGCGCGGCTCGAGGCGGCCGCCGCTCCCGGTCAAATTCTCGTCAGCGACGCGACGCAGGAACATCTCGCGAAGTCGCCGCTCGAGATTCGCAGCGTGGGTTCCCAGACGCTTCGCGGGCGCGCCTCGACCACCAGCGTCTTCGAGGTGTGCTCGTGAGGCCTGCTTCGACGCGCGTGCTCATGGTGGCCGCGTTGCTCGGCGCGACGTGGGGGCTGGCCCAACCTCTCGACTACGTCGTGCAGCCCGGCGACACCTGCCAATCCATCGCGACCAAAGTGCTTGGCAGCCCAGGCCAGTACCGTCTCATTCACGAACTCAACGCGTTGGGGCCCTCGCCGCACAAGCTCGTGCCGGGCACCCGATTGAAGCTGTCCGCGGCGAGCAGCCCCGAGGCACTCTTGACGTGGCTGCGGCCCGCAGTTTCAGTTCGCCCCTCGCGGGCCCCCGAATGGGCCTCGGCACAGCAGGACAACCCTCTCTACCGCCGCGACGAGGTCACCACCCGCAGGGAGGCTGCCGCAGTGCTCACCTTCCGCGATGAGACGCGGCTGACCCTTCGCGAGAACGCGCTCATCATCATCGCGGGGGAAGACCCTGCCAGGCGCGCGAGCCCCCGCCAGGCCTCGGGTGTCGAGTTGGTGTCGGGTGAGGCTCGGGTGAGCCTCTCGGCGCTGCGAGGCGTCATGCCGGTCACCACGCCCGCGTCTCGAATCGCGGCCACGGGCGATGACGTGCAGGTGTCGGTCGATGAACAGAAGATGTCGCGGGTCAGCGTGCATCGCGGGGAAGCGCAGGTGTCGGCGATGGGAAAAAAGGTTCAAGTGACTCAGGGTCACGGCACACGGGTGGCGCTCGGCAAGCCTCCCGAACCGCCCAGACTCTTACCCCCCGCACCCAAGTGGGGGGCGACGCAGACGCTGTTCTTGATCAGAGAGGTTCAGGTCGCAGTCACGCTCCACTTCGAATCCGCAGTGAAAGCTGAGGCGACGCGTGTCGAGTTGTCAGCCGACCCGAAGTTCGCGACGTCGCAGGCTGAGTTCGAAGTCGTCGGGGGGAAAGCCCCCGTGACACTTTCAACGGGGCGCGTGTTCGCGAGGCTGTCCGCGCGTGACGAAAGCGGGTTGTGGAGTTCGCCTTCAGAGACTCTCGAACTCGAGGTCGTTTCGGTGCCAGATTTTCCGAACGAAGCTGAGAAGGCCTTGACGGTCGCGCCTCTGAACATGGAGGGGGTCACCACCTGGGTCGACGAGGTCGAGCTCACCCGGCCCACTCCCGTCAACAGCGCGGGCCGCCACACGCTGTCGATCGCGCGAGGGAGTCGGCGCGCTTCGCTCGAGTTCACCGTTTGGCGTTGGTACGCGACAGCTCCCAGTGCGGTGGCCCCGGACGGTGGTCTAACTGAGGATGGCGGAACAGCAGTGGAAGCAGAGGGCTCGACGCGGACGGCTGAGCCGGTCGTTGTTCCGTTTGTCCGCGACGTGGGCCCCGGTGCGTTCTCGCTCTCAGCGCCGTGGCTTCATCGAAGTGCGCAGTCGACGGTGCTCGATTTCAGGCTCGAGGGGCGATTGCCCGTCTCTGGCCCTGAGGTGTCATTGACCGCGCAGGTCGAGCGCGACTTCACAGCCTCTCTGGGAGGGCGCGCCTCGCTGACGCCGCAGTGGAGCTCTTCGGGGGGCGCACGGCTCGATCTGGGTGGAGCCCTGACGGCGAGACTCGTTCGGAGTGGGCTCTTTTCAGCCGCCGTTTCGGTGCAGGGTGGAGCGGCGCTCACGCCGGTGGTGGGTGCGAGCCGACTCCGCGGGCAGTTTCTCGCTTCCGCTGGGTTACGAGGAGACACACGCGGGGTTTTCTTGAGTTTGGGAGGAGAGGGCGTCGACGTGGGAGGGCCCGCGTTCGTCGCCGGTCTTCAGATTCACCAGAGGCTGGGTGAGCAGTGGTTGCTCTCAGCCGAAGGCCACGTTCGGAGCGACGCCTTCTCGTCGACTCGACTCGAAGTGCGCGCCGCTGTTCGGCTCAGCGCGCGCTTCGGCGCTGCCGACTGGAGCGTCATCGGGGGACTGGAGCGGAGGCCGGACAGTCCCGTGACATCCGTCGCGGCAGTCCAGCTCACGCTGCCCTGAGTCAGAGGCGATCAATCGCGACCTCCTCCCTCAAGCGCCGCAGGTTCAGGGATCAGGTCTCCAACATCAGTCGATGTTGCAGTTTGCGACACCGTCGCGTTTAGCGCGCCGAGCGGACGTTTCAAGCGACCTGATTCGCTTGGTGAAGCTGAAGGATCCTTTCTTGCTCAAAGCGTTCGCCTCGACGTTTTTCACTGAAGTTCCCGGGAGCCTTTCTTCATGAGTTTGTCTTCGACCGCTTCGGCCTTGCGACACGTCCGCTTGATGGTGGGCTTCTGCTCAATCGCTCTGGGTTTGTTCGGGTGCGGGTCGGCAAAGGACACCGCGACAGATCCTGAATCGGCGTCCTCCTCTACTGCGCCGCTGTTCGTGAACGGGGGGTTCGAGTCGGGTGCGTTCGCTCCCGGCTGGACTGTGAGCACGTTTCTCAACCCGGCGGGCCCGGCAAGCGCTCCATGGCCGCCCGCCAGCCAGGCCAATCTGAACCTCGCCGCTGGCGGCACCAACTTGACCAACATCGTCAACAACCCTGCGCCAGAGTCGCAGCTCTTCGCTGGCATGGTCGCCGCCCCCGGGGTGCCTCGGTGGCCCAAGTTCGGAGTCAACTCCGCCGAGGTGAACAGGGTCGGCACGGGCCGAAACGTCAACTCGCTCAAGCAGTCGTACACGGTGACGACCGCTGACGTTGAACCTGCCGACGGCAAGGTTCACGTTCGGTTTGTTCTCGCCCCTGCGCTGCAGGCAGCAGGGCACGTTCAGGAGCTGCAGCCCTATTTCTTCGTCACGCTGCGAAACCAGACTGCCCCCCGCGTGGGTGACCTCTACAACACCTTTAACTTTGCAAACTCGCCCGGTACCCCGTGGCAGCGGCAGGGCACGGGGGCCACCGCGGTGCTCTACACAGACTGGACCATCTTCGACATCGCGCCCGGCAACATCGCGCTTCAGGTCGGTGACACCATTCAAATCGAAGTCTTTGCGGCTGGCTGTTCACTCAATGGCCACTGGGGCGAGGTCTACGTCGACGGCTTCGGTGCGTCTTTTCCCGGAGTGTCTGTCGCCAAGACGGCGCCCTCTCTTGCCAACGTCGACACGGACCTGACGTACAATTTTCTCGTCAAAAACAACACAGGCGGCGCAGCGCCGAACGTGGTCGTCGATGAGGTGCTGCCCGCTGACACCACCTTTGTTTCAATCAACGCCCCCGGCGCGACGTGTACGACGCCTCCGGTCGGAGGCACGGGAACCGTCAGTTGCAACTTCGGCTTCATGAACAACGGCGCCAGCGCGAGCTTTCAGGTGACAGTGCACGTTTACACGCCTGACTCCAAGGGCACTGCCACGGCGGGCACCGCGACGACCTTGAGCGACAGCGCCAAGGCGTGGACGCCCAACGCCTGGGTCGGGCGCAGCGTCTACATCACCGGCGGAACGGGGTCCGGACAGCAGCGGGTCATCGGTTCCAACACGGCAAATCAACTCACTGTCAGCAACGCCTGGACGACCATTCCCAACACCACCAGCACCTACGCGGTCGTCGACGCAGCGGGCGCGCAACGGACGGCGACGGCTGGTACGAACAACACCCTCACCGACTCTACTCAGGCCTGGGCGGCGAACCAGTGGAGTGGTTGGACTGTTCACATCGTCGGCGGCACAGGCGTGGGTCAGCAGCGGCCCGTCACTTCGAGCACTGCGACGCAACTGACAGTTTCGGCTAACTGGGTGACAAACCCCAATAACACCAGCGTGTATGCAATTAAACGTGACCCTAAAGTCACGAACGGCGACTACGGAGTCAAAGCCGATACCGTGAGCCGCCTGCTGGGGCCTCGCGTCGAAACTTCAATTACAGGCGGTGTTCCGTTCGTCGATCTCGCGATCACCAAGACTGACGGCGTGCCTGCGGTCGACTGGGGCGGGTCGCTTCAGTACGTGATTTCCGTGACCAACAACGGGCCCATCGACGTGGTCAACGCGCTGGTGACGGACAATTTCCCCGCCCAGTTGGCTGCCAACCCGTCGTGGACCTGCACCGCCACGGGTGGCGGCTCGTGCAACACCGCCAGCGGCACCGGAAACATCAACCACACCGTCAACCTGCCAGTCGGGGCGAGCGCGACGTTTCGGGTGAACGCGACCGTGGTGGCGGGCACGGGCAACAGCTCCGTCTCAAACATCGCATCAGTTTCGCCCCCGGCTGGCGTTACCGACAATTTCGCCTCGAACAACTCAGACATCGACATCGATGGAGTGGGCCCTCTGGTCGCCTTGACCGTGACCAAAACGGGAGCGGGTCAGGGCACCGTGACTTCTTCGCCCGCGGCGATCAACTGCGGTGTCGGGTGTGCGACAGCAAGCGCGAATTTCTTGAACGGCGCGATGGTCACGCTCACCGCGGTTGCCCGGCCGGGTGATACTTTCACGGGCTGGTCAGGGGCGTGTACGGGTCTGTCGACGTGTACGGTCACCCTCGCTGCAGCCGCGACGGTCACCGCCAACTTCAAGGGCCTCGACGTCGTCGGGTCTGCCGCGACCGGCAATGGGTCCGTCAACTGTTCGCCCTCCGATGTCGCCCAGAATGGCGGCTCGGTCTGCACCATCACTCCTGCCACTGGGTTTGCGCTCGTCTCGCTCACTGACAACGGGTCTGACGTGACTGCGGCAGTCTCGGCCGGCTCGTACACGCTCAGCAACGTGGTGGTGAACCACGCCGTCGTGGCGACCTTCGCCCCGTTGCCGCTCACGCCGGTCATCACGACGCCGACGAACAACAGCTCTACCGCAAACAACTTGCCGACCTACACAGGCACATCGAGTCCTGGTGTGAGCGTCAGCGTGAGGGTCGACGGCGTGGTGGTATGCACCACCAGTACGAACGCTTCGGGGGTCTTCAGTTGCACACCCGCTACTCCCTTGGCGGATGGATCTCACGTCGTCACGGCTACCGCGACCAACGCCAACGGCACGACGCCTGCGAGCGCACCGACGACATTTACGGTGGACACCGTGGCGCCCGACACCAGCTTCACGGCGACGGAGCCGACGCAGACAAATGACCCGACGGCAGACTTCACCTTCACCTCACCCGATGCGACGGCGACGTTTGAGTGCTCGGTTGATGGAGCCGCCTTCACGACGTGCACGTCACCGCTGTCGACGGTGAGCCTGGCTGACGGCACGCACACCTTGCTGGTGCGCGCGCGGGACGCCGCGGGCAACGTCGACGCGAGCCCTGCGTCACACACGTGGACCGTCGACACGACGGTGCCGGACACCAGCTTCACGGCGACGGAGCCGACGCAGACAAATGACCCGACGGGAGACTTCGTTTTCACTTCGCCTGACGCTACGGCGACGTTTGAGTGCTCGATTGACGGAGCCGCCTTCACTGCGTGTACGTCACCTTTGGCGACGGCGAGTTTGGCTGACGGCACGCACGCCTTGTTGGTGCGCGCGAGGGACGCCGCAGGCAACGTCGACGCGAGCCCTGCGTCATACACGTGGACCGTCGACACCGCACCCCCTGATACCCTTATCGTCAACGGCCCTTCAGGGAGCGTCAACGGCAGGACAGCGACGTTCTCATTTGGGTCGACGGAAGGGGCCTCGATCTTCGAGTGCAGCCTCGATGGTGCCGTCTTCGTCGCGTGCCCAGCGAGCGGAACGTTCAGTGGGCTGAGCGGAGGGGGCCACACACTGCAAGTTCGAGCGGTCGACGCCGCGGGCAACGTCGACGCCAGCCCTGCTGAGCGCACGTGGTCCGTGTCGATCGGGGCGACGACCCTGACCGCGCCCACCGCACAGAGCGTGACGCGCGATACCACTCCGACTTTCACCGGCACGAGCGACGCCAACCTCACGGTCAGCATCAGCGTCGATGGCGTCGTCGTGTGCACCACGACCTCTGATTCGCAGGGCCAATTTTCCTGTACACCCACCATGCCGCTCGCAGAGGGGGCTCACGTCACGCTGGCAGTTTCGACCAGCGGCATGAGCACCTCGCAGTCCTCGCCGGTACCCTTCACTGTCGACTCGGTTGCACCGGCGGCGCCGAACATCACCGCTCCGACTGCCAACGCCGTGACCGGGGAACACCCCACGTTCTCCGGAATTGCCGAGCCTGGGAGCATCGTCACCGTGAAGGTCGACGGCGTTTTGGCCTGCACCGCGACCGCTGATGCGCAGGGCAACTTCTCGTGCATCGCGCAGACGGAGCTCGCCCCCGGCTTGCACCAGGTGACCGCCACTGCCGCCGACGCCGCGGGGAACGTTTCGCCCGCTTCGAGCACGCCGTTCACCGTCGCTGTCAACCAGCTGCCTGGGCCCCCGGTCGTGTCTGCGCCTGTCGCCGGGAGCTCCACCAACGACGCCACCCCCGACTTCACCGGCACGGCCACCCCCGGCTCGACCGTCACGATTCAGGTCGACGGCGTGACGGTTTGCACGACGACGGCCGCTGCTGACGGCGCCTTCACGTGCACCTCGAGTGTTCCGCTCGCCGATGGGCCGCACTCAGTGGTCGCTCGAGCCACAAACGCTTCTGGTTCCGGCCCGGTTTCGAACACGATTCCCTTCATCGTCGATACCGCTGCGCCTCTTCCCCCGGTGGTGACTTCCCCAGCTGTCAACGGCACCACCTCTGCGACACCCACGTTCGCCGGCTCTGCTGAGCCTGGCTCGAGCGTGCAAGTCGTGGTCGATGGCATGGTCATCTGCACCGCCCTCACGAACCTCGCGGGGCGCTGGCAGTGCACCGCGGCGGTTGCGTTGGCTGTCGGGCTGCACGACGTCGAGGCCATCGCGACTGATGCCGCGGGCAACAGGGGCCTGGTGTCTTCCTCGGTGCCCTTCACGGTCGCCCTTGGCCAGGCCCCCGGCGCGCCGACGGTGCTCAGCCCGGCTGCTGGCTCATCGTTGGCCAGTGGTACTCCTCTCTTGTCGGGCAAGGCAGAGCCGAACAGCACCGTGACAGTGAGCGTCGATGGGGTCATCGTGTGCACCACGACTGCGGACGCACAGGGCTCTTTCTCGTGCGTCCCTTCGAGCCCGCTTTCTGACGGGCCTCATACCGTCTCGGCCACCGCGACCAACAGCAGCGGCGTCGGGGGCGCCTCGACGTCAGTGCCATTCACCGTCGATACCACCAGACCCGGTGCTCCCGTCGTCACCAGCCCCGCGAACGGTTCGACCACCGGAGAACTCCCGACTTTCACCGGCACCGCTGAGCCCGGCGCTACCGTGACGGTCCGGGTCGATGGCCAACCGGTCTGTGTGACCCGTGCCGATTCACAAGGCCTGTTCTCGTGTGTTGCCGCCGCGCCTCTCTCCGCTGGAAACCACACGGTCTCGGCCTCCGCGGTGGACGCCGCTGGCAATCTGAGCGCCCAATCGAACCTCAACACCTTCACGGTGGACGTCGGCTTGCCAGACACGGCGATCGTCACTCAGCCGCCAGCACTCGCTTCGGCCTCGACCGCGACGTTCACCTTCTCATCGAGCAAGCTCGGCGTGACCTACGAGTGCAGCCTCGACGGGGGCCCCTTTGTTCCTTGCACGAACCCGGTGACCTTCAGTGGCCTCGATGATGGCACACACACCCTTGCGGTTCGGGCGCGCGACGCCGCTGGCAACGTCGACCCCACCCCCGCGACATCGACCTGGACGGTGGCGCTCGACTCGGATGGCGACGGCCTCACCGATGTCGTCGAGCGACAAGTCGGCACCAACCCCAACAACGCTGACACCGACGGCGACGGGCTGACCGACAGCATCGAAGTCAATCGAGCCGTTCCGACCGACCCACTCGATCCCGACAGCGATGACGATGGCCTCACTGACGGCGACGAAGACGCGAACCACGATGGAATCGTCGACGCCACGGAGACCGACCCGACCCTCGCGGACACCGACCGTGGAGGAATCTCGGACGGTGAAGAAGTCGTTCGGGGAAGCAACCCGCTCGACCCACTCGACGACATCTACGTCGGCGGAGGCGGATGCGGGTGCAGCAGCAACGACGGAACTGGCGTGTGGGCGCTGCTCGTCATGGCGTTGGTGAGGCTCTTGCCGAGTCGGACTCGGCGGCTGGCTGCCCCGGCAGGCATGAAGAGAGCAGGGCTGTGGCTCGCGGTCGCGGTTGGCTTCATGAGTGGCCTTGCCACCGCGCAGACTTCATCGACGTCTGCGTCGATCGACGTGCAGATCTACAAGCCGGGGCCGGGGCGAAACGACATTCTCAACGTTCTGTCAGCGCAAACCTGTGGGCACCTCTGCTGGAATGTCGGGCTCCAGTTCAACTACGCGCTCAACCCCTTGTTGGTGAAGGACGTGGCGACCAACCGCACCCTGGCAAGGCTCGTAGGCGAGCAGTTGACCGCAGACCTGCTGGGGTCAATCGGTCTCTTCAAGTGGCTCGAGTTGGGGCTTCAGTTGCCCCTCAACATCATCTTCCGGGGTGGGGCCTTGGGTTTTTACGATTCGAAGTTCATCGGTCAAGGCACCGATTTCGGCTTGGGTGACCTGCGGGTGACTCCGCGTGCCCGGCTGTGGTCGAGCGACTTCGGGCTCACTGTGGGGGTTGCTGTGCCAGTGGTCCTGCCGACTGCTCGCCAGAATGACTTCATGGGCGGACGACTTGGCGTGCAACCCCGCCTGCTCGTCGAGTGGTCGCACCCACGCGTGCGTGCTGTTGCCAACCTCGGGGCGAACCTTCGCGAAGCCCAGACGTTGGGCAATCTGGTGGTGGGCCAGGAGTTTGCCTGGAGCCTCGCGGCTGAAGTTCCCTTCGCAGTTGCTGGGGTACCGTTGGCAGCGATGGGCGGGGCGCACGGGCTGGTCGGCCTCAATTCCATTCCGGGGCGCGATGAGAACCACGTCATCGAGCTCGACCTCGGGCTCCGAGCGTTGATCGCCGGGTCAGTGTCGGTGTCGGTTGCGGTGGGTCGAGGCATCGTCAGCAGCTACGGTGCCCCCGACTTTCGGGTGCTGGGAGGCGTCAGCTACGCGCCGGTGTGTCCGGCACCGCCTCGACCGGTCGCTTTGCCAGTCCCGCTGCCGCTCGTGTCAGCGCCGAAAAATGAAGAGGCTCCGAGAGACTCGGACGGCGATGGCATCATCGACTCCGCCGACCGCTGCCCGAGCGCGGCCGAAGACATGGATGAATTTGAAGACCTCGATGGCTGCCCCGATCCAGACAACGACAAAGACAGCATTTCTGATGTGGCTGACAAGTGCGTCAACGAGCCTGAGACGATCAACGGCATCGACGATGATGATGGCTGCCCTGACCAGGGGAAGCAGATGGTCATCATCGAGGGTGACAAAATTATCATCCTCGAAAAGGTCTACTTTGCAACTTCCAAAGACGTCATTCTCGAACGCTCGTTCAACCTGTTGTCCCAGGTGGCTGCGACGCTCAAGGCACACCCCGAGTTCGACTTGATTCGAGTCGAGGGTCACACTGATAGTCAGGGTAACGCCGCAATGAACCTCGATTTGTCGGGACGACGGGCGGCGAGCGTGAAGAAGTTTCTCGTGCTGGCCGGCATCCAGACAGAACGGCTTCAGACTGCGGGTTACGGCCCCACTCGGCCGGTCGCCTCCAACGGCACCCCCGCGGGGCGTGAGGCAAACCGGCGGGTCGAGTTTGTGGTCGTCACTGCTGGGAAGCAGTAGTCCGATGATGGTTCGTCACGGCACCGCAGCCACATCCACCACCGCGCGGTACAAAATTTCGAGCCCCCGGTGCACGTTCTTCACGCTGACCCGCTCATCGCGGCCGTGAAAAGTCGCCAGCTCCTCGGGGGTAATATCGAAGGGCACGAACCCATAC
>JAYVFP010000112.1:0-44611 GCA_043773025.1 Archangium sp. | reverse complement strand
CGGCAAACTGAGTTTCAGAAAGCTATCGCATGGCTTCCCTCCATTCAGACCAGCCTTTCCTGGTCGCAACCGACTCCGCTCGGGATGAACGGTGGGCGATCCTTATTTCGATCAACCCTGTCGGGCCGAACGGAGTCGAGGCACCTAATTCAACAGTCTCTCTGGGAGAGGGACAGGGTGAGGGCGCTTCCTCAGCTCAGCGCCTTCCGCGCACGAATCAACGCCTCGTAACTGCGAGTCACGCTCTGAGACAAGATCAACAACTCCCCCACATCGGGCGGTGTGAGCTTGTCGGGCCCGTGATCGACGTAGAGCAGGTGCACCAACTTCCCCCGCACCAGCAACGGCAAGATCACCGCCGTCTGCGGGTACCCGCCCCCCAGCAGCTCGTAGAACACGTCCATGCCCGGCGTGCGCTTCATCGGCCCGATGAAGTGCGACTTCAAATCGCGAACCAGCTTGAACGTATTGGCCTCACGCAGCGTGACGCCGATGCGCCGCACCGCACGAACCGTGACGCCCTTGCCCATGCCCTTCCACCCCGTGACCAGGTCGCCCTGCACGTTGAGCAGCAGGCTGCGGCGGAACTTGCTGCGAGCGAACTGCAGCACGGTCAGCGCGATGTCTTCGCGGTTGGTGCTGGTCTGCAGCCGCTTCTGGGCGTCTGCGAACGTGAGGGGGGGCGCCTGGACCTCGGCGCTCACGCCGGTCGGGTGCGGCGCTGAAGGCAGCGGAGCGGAGATCGCCGGAGCCACCTCATCCTCGATGAGGGCCCCGTCGATGATCTCCTCGTCATCGCCCTGCTGCGCGTCGATCGCCTTGGCGTAGAGATTGGCGAAATCGTCTTCGTTGATGAGCTCGGCATCGCCGGGGTTCGGCCCTTCGTCTTTCTTCTTCGAAGGCCGCAGCGCGTGCACGTCGATGGGCCGCATCGGCCGGAAGGCCTTGCAGTGCGCGCGCAGCAACTGGTTCATGCGGAACTCGGGGATGACCACCGTCACCACGCGCTTCCCCGCCTTGAAGCCCAGCGCGTCAGTCGCCTTGAGCTGAGCGGGCCCGAGCACGGCCACGGTGACCCGCGTGGCATCGATGCGCATCGGCAGCACGTCTTCGTCGTCGTAGAACTGCCGGCTGACCAGCGCGAGCGCGCTGGGGTCGGGGACCATCTCGCCAGAGGCAAACGGCAAGGTGTGCTGCTTGCCGAGCATGCGCGCGAGGTCTGCTTCTTTCAGAAAGCCCAGCTCGACGAGGTTGGTCCCCAGCCGGCCGCCGTGCACGACCTGCGTCTCGAGGGCCTCCTCGAGCTGGTCCGGTTGGACCAGCTTCTCAGCCACAAGCAGTTCACCCAGTCGCGGCACGCGGCTCTTCTATAACTTCGTCGGAGGGCTGTCGTCGGGATGATGCGAGAGGCCCACCAGATTGCCCTCGGGATCGCGCACGTAGAGGGTCCACCCGGTCTCCCGCTCGATGGGGTGGCCTCGCCGGGTGAGCTCTTCGACGATCGTGCGCCGCTGTGACGCCTCGATGCGCAGCGCGACCATCGAAAAACCGAGCGCGCCTGAAGCCCCCTCCTCCGCGCCTTCGACCGCGATGAAGCCACCCTGCGTCTGCGCCTGAGCAGTGCTGGTACCCACCCAGATGCTGCGCAACGAGCCATCGGGGCGATGAAAACGCTTCAGCTCAGGAAGCTGGAGCAGCTCCGTATAAAAAGCCGCGACGCGAGCGACGTCACGAACCTGCACCGCCACGTGATGAAAACCCAAGACGTTCATCTCTTTGCTCCCTCGCCCTGCGCAGCGGGGAGCGGGTCCGGGTGAGGGGCCCACTTGCGCCTCCGCCAAACCATCACCACCACCAACACCCAAACCAGCGCCGACCCATCAACCTGAGAACAACCACACCCCGTCGAAGGAGCGACGAAAGGAGGCTGAATCGAAACCACATGACCACGCAACGAGGCCACGGGCAGAAAGCTGGGTGAAGAGAGCAAGCGAGGACGCACCCGAATCCGAATCGTCGAGACGCCCAACGCGGGCACCGACACGCCATCAAGCACCAAACCGTCATCCGTCGAACGCGCCGTCGCCCGCACCCCATCGACGAAAATCGACTCGGCAATCGCAGTGCCGCCACTCAACGGCAACGCAACCAAGACCCCGTCGACCGAGCACGAAGTGGTGTTGCGAAGCATGACGTCGAGCACCACCGACTCCTCCTCACGGCGCAGCGGCGGCCGGGCCTTCACGTTCACTTCGATGAAGGGCTGCACACTGAGCTCGATGCGACGGGTGGCGCTCACGCTGTTCCCAGCGCCCGCGTCGGCCGTCCACTCCAGCTCGACCTGCTCACCGACCACTGAGAAGTCGAGCGCCTCGGATTGCAGCTCGAGCGTGTCTCCACTGCCCGAGCTGATCGTCAGCGCAGGCCCGCTCACTGAGCGCCAGGAGAACGAAGCCGCTGCACAAGCGTTCGGCTCAGGGAGCAACGTCAGCGACGAGCGCGCGCCCAGGCCGCAGCGCACCTCGACCCGTTCAGTCGACAACGCGCCGATGCCCGCCGGGGTGAAGGGCAGCGTGATCGAGCCCTGATCGCTCGCACCTGTGGGCGCGCCGTTCTCGAGCAACTGGGCGACCACGTCGTACGTGCCGCCCGCGCACCCGCCGGCAATGGGCAAGAACCAGCCTCCGTCCTTCAACGCGAAGTCACCCTGGGCCACCGGGGTGCCCGCGCTCGACACCGTCACGCTGGCGAGTACCCCCCGCTCATCGAGGCAGCCTGCATCGACCTCGAGGCCCCCGAAGAGCACGCCGGCGTCGCCTTGCACGCTGATGAAGAACTCCGTCGAGGCATCGAGCGCAGCGATGGGTTCGACGTCGACCAGGAGCCTGCCCGCGTCAGAAGTGAGCCCCGAAGGATCGCCTAAGGTACGTCGAACGGCGCTGGCGGTCACCTGGCTGGCAACCACGGCACAGTCACGGGCGAAGACGGTCAGGCCGCCGTCGAACTCCGTCACGCGCGAGGTGCCCGCATCGATGATCCACTCGAGGATCGTGCCGGGAAAACCACCACTGGCGCTGCACACGTGCTCGACGTCGGTCGCCCGATAGTCGACCTGCGAACCGCTGGGCTGCGTGGCGGGGCTCGAGAAGGCAGGTGCATTGGGCGCGCCCCACGGCGTGACGGTCACCACGTCGACCACCAAGGTCGTCGGAGGGCTCGAGCTTGCCCACGTCGCGGTGACGGTGACCGCACGCTGGCCGCCATCGGAATTGCACTCGGTGGCAGGCGGTGTCCACGTGAACGAGGCGCCTGAGCCCGACTGTCCGTCAGCGGTCGACCACGAGAGCGACGCGGGCACACAGCCCCCATCGATGAAGGCGTTGAACGTGACCGCGGGACCACCGGCCTGCGCGACCTGAGTCCTCACGTTCGTCTTCAGCGCACCGCGCGCGAGCACGGTCACGGGCACCTGCACCGTGCGGTCGTGCTCGAGCAAACCATCAGTCACCGTGAGGGCGAGCGTGAGCGGAACGCAGCCCACAGAGGGCGCCGTGAAGTCGACTTGCGTTCCATCAGCGATGCCCGCCACGGCCGTGAGCAGGCCGGCATCGCTCGACCACGTGACGAACACCGGGTCGCCGTCAGCGTCACCCGCATCAGCGACGAGACGAATCGTCTGCCCCACGTCGACCGGCGCAACGATGAGGGCCACCCCGGGAGCAGCCTCATTCTCCCAGAACCAGATCACGCCTGCGTCGCTCGCCGCAGCGCAGTAGCGGTCATCGATGCAGGTGATCCGATCGAGCCCAACTGGAGCCGGACGCGCGACCCACTTCTCAGCGGGCCGCGAAGGATCGGGGATGGGGGAGAGCACTACGCTCGTGGTCGTGGTGGCCATGCCGATCGCGCCGCCCATGCCCACGAAACGGGGAAAGAGACCCGCTGGAATCGACGGCGTGAAGACGACGGGCGCGCGGTAGTCGCGAATGAGCTGTAACGAGGTGGGCGTGACCCCCAGAATTGCGGGAGCGCCGGCGAGAGGGAAAGGCACCGCGTCCCGCCAGCCCGAGGTCCCCGGGATGACGAGGTTGGATGGAGCGCCGGCATCGACGCTCATACGAAGCCCGAGGCCACTGTTCACCGCAGCGTAGTCGATGCCGCCAATTCGAGCCGTCTGGAGCGAGCGGTTTGCATTGCTCGTCACTGAGAAACCCTGCGCCGACCACCCCGGTGCGGCGCCAGGGCCCGCCCAGAAAATGTCCCCCGGGTTCGAGACGACCGCGACGCCAAAAGGAGCACCTGTCACCAACCGAAACTTGTTCCACGTGCCCACGCCGAGCGGCGTCAGCGCACCACACCCGGGAAAAGGTGTGATGACGCCAGCCGAAGTCAGACCCAGCAGACAGTTGGCACCGAAGTAGCCCGCGCCCACGAAACTGCCTGCGAGCGAGCTGAGGGTCGTCACGCCCGCATCCGTGACCTGAAACGCGACCGCACCGCTGATGCTTGAACTGACGAGCACCACTCCGGCATCGACCATTTGCACGTCGTTGACGGCAGGCGTGACGGAGCCGACCTCTCGCCAGCCCGCGAGCGCGAGCGTCGGCAGCAACACCAGCATCGCGCTCGACACTCTCATCAGTAGCTGATCTCCGTGCGCAGGTAGAGGCGATCTCGCGACGCGGTCGCGCCCGTGTCCAGCCCGGTTCCCGTAAATCCGAAGGCGTTGTAACCACCGCCTACGAAAAAGCGGTGATCGAAGCGGTATCCCACCTCTGCCCGCAGTGAGGCCCACGAGCCGCCGTCAGGTGCGACGGAACGAGCGACCGCTTCACCGGCGATCTCCAGCCCTTCCCAGATGCGCACCGAGGGTCTGACCGAGCCCGCGAGGATCGGCCCGACGGTGGTGAGGGCGAGATGACCGCCCGCGCCGATGGCGACCCGATCTCCGAGCCGAACCGTGGGCAGCAGCGAGATCACGTGAACGCGCGTGTCGAGCGAGGCCGTATAGTTCTGCTGGTAGGCGTACCGAGCGAGCAGGGCCCCGCGCGCAAAACGCCAGGCCACCGAGCCCGTCGCGTCGACCGTGCGGCCGACCAGCGCGTCGTTCTTCGTCGAGTGCGTCCACAACGCGCGCGCGGTGACCGAGACATCACGATGGGCCCGCCACTCGCCGCCGCCCGAGGCCACGAACTGCCGCAGCGTGCTGGCGCCCTGCTCATCGCGCACTTCTCCACGGGCGAAGAAGCGCAAGGCGTCGCGTTCGTACGAGAGGGTCAACCCGCCTGCGTTCCGTGCGAGGTCAGGAGCGAGGCCATCGAGTGCGCGCGCGCCGTGCTCGTAGCGCGCGGTCACCGTGAAGGCGTCGTCGACCCGCTGCGTGAGACCGACCGCGCGCGCCAGTCGCAGCCCATCGACATCGGTGGCCGACACGTCTTCCACGAAGACCGCCGTGTTCGAGTCGATCTGCTGCCGCACGCCCGTCACGAGCCGGCGTTCACCCGCGCCCGGCGCATCGGCGTCGATCGCGTGCACGCCGTACCAGGTCTCATTGCCCACCTTGTACGAGACCGTGCCCCACACCTGAGGGCCGAGCGCGGGGCCCCAGCCGCCGCGCACGCCGAGCTCGAGCTTCTCGCTGGGCTTCAAGTCGACGCCGAGGCTGGCGAACGAGAGTTCCATGCCGCCCAGCGAGATGAGCTGCTGCCGATAGCCGGCGCGCAGTTGGAGCCAGGGCGTCAAGCGGTAGCGCGCGGCGAGCCCGAGCGTGAAGCCGCCCTTCGTCTCGCCTGACACCGTCTGCTGGAACTCGCGCGCCTCGAGCCGCACGCCGAACTCGGTGCGTTCGTACCCCACCCCGCCGCCGAGCGTGCGCCCCTGCACGCGCGCGCCAGAGAACGGCTCACGCGGGTCGGCCATGTCGCGGAAATCGATCAGCGCGGCCACCACGATGGGCCCGAGCGGTTGTTCGCCGCGCAACGAGACCTGATTCAACGCACCGAGCTGAGCTACGTCTTCGAAGCCCGCCTGCCGCCAGCGCCACGCGGCATCCCACGAGCCCTTGCCGAAGAGCCCCTTCGAGCGCGCGCGCAGGGTGACCGCGAAGCCCGAGGTGTCGAGCCCCGAAGGCGTCGCGAGCTGCTGCGTCAGACCACCATCGCGCGAGAACGCGAGGCCCTGCACCGGGCCGAAGCTGCGTGCCCCTTCAGCCGACAACCAGACCGGCCCCAGCCTGGCTTCGGCTGAGGCGCGCAGCAGGTTGTACGTGCCGTCGCGGAAGGCGCTGCCGGTCACCTTCACGGGACCCAAACGCGCGCGCAGCTCGCCGCCCAGTACGCCATCGGTCGAGAGCCCCGACTCGAGATACTCGTAGTCGACCACCAGCACCGCCACCACGCCGGCCGTGAGCGGGTCGGTCTGCAGCAACGACTCGCTGACGAGGAATGAAAGCGGCCTTGTCAGCAAGACGCGGCCGGTGAAGAGATCGATCGTGTAGTCGCGCAGCCGCGCGAGCAGCAGCTCACGCACGGGCAACTGGGTGACCGCGTCTCGCCACTCCACGCGAAGGAGCTCGCTGCCCGCGACGACCGAGCTCTTCGAGAGGAAGAACAAGCTGCCGCCCGTGCTCTCGAACCGGTCGTGCATCGGCCGCCGGGCGAGCCCGCTCACGAAGTCAGCCTGCGCTGGGGCTGCGAGCCCACGGAGCTCGACTCCGAAGGCAGACTTTTCCGTGGGTGTCTTCACCTCGAGAAAGGCGCCCTGCACCGCTCGATGGGCGCGGCCTGCGTCGGCGGCGGCTTGAAACCAACGCGCGCTGCCGTAGCCCAGACGACCCCACCCTTCATGAGCGAGCTCCACGCGGAAGCGGCCCTCAGACGGGTTGCTGGCGATGGTCGCGCTGTCGTCGGCAAAAGCGAGCGGCGTACGCATGGGGTCGAGCTGACGCCCGAACACGTCCACCCGGCGGGCGTCGAGCAGCGTGCGCGGTTGGAAGGCCGTGACACCATCCGCACCGCGCAGGTCGACGTCACGCAGATCGAGCTCGACGCCGAGCTTGAAGCCACCGAACGACGCACGCGCGGCCGCAGCGCCCCGCCCGAAGACGTTGAACGCACCGGTGCGCAAATCGAAGTTCGCTTCGACATCGAGCAGGCCCACCACGAACACGCCTGCCGCGCCCAGACGCCGCAACGACTGCGTCCACGTCAGCGCACCGGAAGCGAACGAGAGCACCAGCTCGTCGCCGGAGACGGCCCGTGCGCCGCGCCCCGAGGGATCGAGCTGCAGCGGCTCGCCTTCGCTTAAGAGCGTGGTGCCGGGGGGAAGCTCAGCCCAGAGCACGCCCGAGACCGGCCAGGCGAGCTTGCCGAAGGGCTCGATGCCGCGGGGAATGAGCAGCGTGCTGCCCTCGCGCCGCACCACGTCGAGCTTGAAGACCCAGAGCCTCAGCTCCCCCGGTCGCTGCAGCGCGATGGGGATGGTGTTGGCGCCCTCCACCAGCCGCACCCACTGTTTGCCGTTGGGCGCAGGGGAACCCGCGATGCTGGCTTTTTCTCCTTCGGGCACCCAGACCGCCAGCTCGTACTCGAGGCCTGCCGCTTCTCTCTTGAGCGCAGCCGTGTCGCGCGTGAGTGAAGGCGCCGTCGACTCACCCCGGCGCAGCGCAAAGTCCACGAAGAGCGCGGAGCCCGCGGAGACCTCGATGGTCCTCCCGCGATCGGCGCCTGCCCAACTGCCGAGCAACGAGCCGGGGTCGACCTTCACCCGATGACGGCCCGGAGCAAGCCGCCCACCGCCGTAGAGCTCTGCGGTGCGGCCCGAGACGGCCGCGAAGTGAAACCGCCCGTCGCGATCGCTGACCGTCTCGAGGCCGGTCTCCATCACGACGCGGGCCGCCTCGACCCCCGGCTCATCAAGGCTGCAGCGGTCATCGCCGTCGAGATCTTCACAGACCCGGCCCAACACCACGCCATCGTCGAATTGGCTCACCACCGGCGCTTGCGCGAGCAACCAGGCGGCCAGTCCAAGGGCGATCACCGGTTCGCCTCGACCACCGCGCAGACGCGGCTCTGAACGTCGGTGATCGACATCAGGCCAAAAGAGAACTCCTCACGTGTCTTGCCGTGGCTCACCACGCGCCGCGCGCCGCGGGGATCGCTGATGTCGACTGGCCGGCCGTCGAGGATCTCGCCCTGGGGCGTCTCGACCCACCACTCCACCCCGCCGCTGCGCTGCAGCACCTTCACGTTCATCGGCAACGGTGGGCCCACCGCCACGGGCACCTCGGCGATCACGCCGGGCCTCAGCCCGCCATCCGCTCCGAGCTGGAGCCGCAAGCCCGGCCATTCCGCGTGCACCAACTCACCCGTCGAGGCGAGCTCGGCGATCCCGTCGGCCGAGGTGGTCAGCTCGAGCTGCCCCACGCGCAGCCGCTGCGAAGGCACTGGCAGCCCCGCGAGATCGGTCACCGTCACGGTCACGCCGCCGTCGCTGGGCCAAGCCTCCAACCGGGCGGGCTCCTTGCCCAGCGGCCCGGTCGCGCGCACCTGCACCCAACGGGTGCCCAGGATCTCCTCGGGCGGCAGCGCCCAGGTGAGCCGCGCTTCACCCCGCTCGTCCGTCACCGCGCGATCGGAGCCTGGCCCTTGAACCGCCACGCCCGCAAGCAGCCGGCCGAGCTGATCCTTCGTGGTGGCCAGCGCGCGCCACACACCACCCGCGTGCGCGACCGTGTCTTCCGGCTTGACCGTCAACGAACCCACCGGCCCCTGCGAGAGGCCGACGACGATCTCTTCGCTCGAGTCGACCTTGCCCTGCTTCCAGGTCGCCGTCAGGCGCTCGAGACCCGTGCCCAGCTCGCGCGGGGCCGTCCACGTCCACTCGTGCACGCCGTCAGACAGATCGCTCGGCGCGCTCCAGGTGCCACGGCCACCCTTCCACTGAATCTTCGCGCCCCGGCTGGCCGCGCCGTAGCGATCAGACGACGCGCACAACACGCGCGCGCGCGACACGCCGTCAGCCGGCAACTTCGTCGGCGTCACCACGCAGGCCAACTGGTCGGTCGGCGGCAACATGAGATCGAGCGGCGACGTGCGCTTGTTGCCCACGCGATCGACCGTGATGGTCTTCGCCATACCGATGCCCGGCGGGATCACCACGGGCAGCCTGAAGGTGCCCCCCGGCTGCGCGGTCACCGGCCCAAAGGTCGCCTCGCCCAGCGTGAGCCGCACTTCTGCGCCCGCTTCGGCCCGGCCCGGCACCTCGAGCGCGCTGGAGATCGGCACGCGCAACACGCCGAACGCACCTTCCACCGATTGGGGGTGAGGCCACGGCGCGAAGGCCACGATGATCGCCACCTCGGGGAAGCGGGTGGTGGGCAGCACGTACCGCGCGCGAAACCGCCCCGGGCCCACGCGCTCCACCGCGGCGAAGGTGCCTACGTTGGCGCGCAGCACCGGGGGCGCGGGGTGATCGACCCCGCCGATGGCGATCTCCAACGTCGCCTCGGCGTCACGGCCCTTCACGGGGGCGATGGGCGCGAGCGTCAACGTCACGATGGAAGCGGCGGGCGCCTGGCCCCAGGCGCAGACGGCGATCAGCAAGCTGACGAGAGCGGCACCGCCACGCATTTCAGCGCTGCAGTCTACGTTGCTCCCGTTGCGTCACGAGGCGAATCGAAGCCGACCGACGCAGCATGAGGGCGAGGAAGGCAAACGCGACCAGGAACGGCGTCAACGAAGCGCCCGAGCTCGAGCAACCCGCCGCCTGGGCACCGTCGAGGTCGTTGCCCGCTTCGAGAGGTGAAGAGACGGTCGAGGTCGCGGTGCACACCTCAGCGAGTGTCAGGCGCGCCCGAGTCAGCGGCTGGTGCGTGTCACCATTCTGAATGTGGAGCCGGGCAGAGATCGCCCCCACCACCGTGCCGGCCGTGTACGTCGTGTTTCGACGATCATCATCATCGTCGTCATCGTCACCATCATCGTGGTCGTCATCGTCGTCGTCGCAGCGGCCGTACTGCACCCGGCAGCTTTGCAGCACGTAGCTGCTGGCGAGCGCGAGCTGCGCGGGGCTGGTGGGGTGCGCCTGGTGGGAGCGGCTGCGGTACTCGCAATTCACCGTGCGGTTGCCGAGGTTGATGGTCAGCGAGGCCTTCTTGTTTCCTGCGTTGCCGGCCACCACGGGGATCGTCGCGGGGATGGCGAAGGACATCGAAGGCGTGAAGTTCACCTGACCATCGACGCTGCGCGTCGGGCTGTGGAAACGAGTCGCCTCGAGGGTGAGGCTGCGGTTGAGGCAAGTCACACCGGCGTCGTTCTGGGGCGAGCCAGCGTCGGGCGTACCGGCGTCGACCACCGGCGCCGCGGGCAGGGTGAAGGTCGCAGCGTAGATGTTGGCGTTGTTCGGTTCGGTCAGCGCGACCGACTGCCACACCAGGCGCACTTCACCATTGGGAAGCACGGTCACGTCGTTGAGCGACTCGCTCCGGTCGGGGGTGTTGGTGATCTGGAAGATGCGGTTGCTGGTGAGCTCGACCAGGAAGATGTCGGGGTTGCCGAAGGTCTCGCGGCTCTCGAAGGCCACCAGCTGGCCGCGGATCGACGGGTTGTACTGTTCACCCGGAATCTCGAGCACCGTCTCAGTGCCACCGACGACAGGCACCAGCACGATGTTGGTGCCCGTGGGCCCCGCCAGGTTCTCGCGCTGGAAGACCACCAGCGTGCCGTTGGTGTCAGCGCTGCGCTCGTTGAGGATCTGCGACGAGAGCGGCGCAATCAGCCACAGCCCGCCCGAACGATTGGCGCGGTAGACGTCGCAGTTCGCCGAGCTCGCGCAGCGCTCCCAGGTGATCACGTTGCCGTCGGGCGAGACGGCAGGGTTCGTATCGAACACCGCGTCGTTGGTCAGCCGGGTGACCAACGAGGTGGTGAGGTCGAGCACCATCAGCTCACCGGGCCCGCTGGCGTAGTCGACGAAGGCCACCGTCTGCGAACCGAGCGCGACGCCCATGCGCGTGGTGCTGGGCGCAGGCGCGAGCTCGGTCAGCACCTGGGTGGTGGTGTCGAACAACATGATGGCGCTGCGGTCGGGAAAGAGCCGGGTGAAGACGATGCGGCCCTGGTCGACGTCGCTGAGCAGATCGTTGGCCATGCCGCCACCCGCGAGCAGGTTGCTGATCGCCAGATCCTGATTGGTGGGGAAGTCGTAGTACCGAATCTGCTGCAGCAGGCCCGCCGGGCCCAGGTCGACTGCGTTCGAGTACGCGGCGGTGTTGGCGTCGACGTGGGGGTCGAACTGCTCGCCTGGCTGGTCGTTGATGGTGATCTGTGGAGGTAAAAGGAGACCGCCGTTCGAGGGCGTCACCATCAGCGTCATCGAGAGAACCGTTGCTGCCAGTGTGCCCATCGTGCCTCCCAACCGGACAACCTCGCCGGTACAACGGGTCTGCCGATCAGGGCACGAGTGGCCTTGCGGCCGACCACTCGTTTCTCCCGGAGACCACGGCCGACCGTTTCATCCAGACTGCGATGAAGTGAGGCCCCGCGGCTTTGCGACCCCAGGGTTTCCCCGGGTGTGCCCTGATCAGGAGACGGTGTTGGTCAGAAGAGTACGGGTGTCTCGTCACTCAGGTCAAACACACCTCTTGCGACACCGCGCGACCCCATGTAAGGCGCGCCCCTTCACGGCCAAGTAGCTCAGCTGGTTAGAGCGGCGGTCTCATAATCCGCAGGTAGTCGGTTCGAGTCCGACCTTGGCCACTTTTCAGCCCTGGATGCTTCGGCATCCAGGGCTGTTTTTTTGACCTCTTGGCCAAGCGACGGTCTTCTTCGGGCTGCAGGTTGGTAGCGACCTGTAGCGCCTGAAGGAGACCCGCATGCAAGACACGACGATGCTTGGACGTACGTTGGAGACCAGTGGTGTTCAAAGCCACAACTCGCCCCACGTGGATCCTGAGAAGACTGCGGTGGTGAGCACCCACGTGTTGGTGGAGCAGGAGAAGGTCGACGCGCTCCGCGAACTCTCGCGCCGCACGCGCATCGCCCAGAGCGAGTACCTGCGTGAAGCGGTCGACGACCTGCTCAGCAAGTACGAGAAGAAGGAGCAGCCGTGATGCAGCCGCTCGCCATGGCGTGGAGACCGCGCGTGGTGTTCGGCTCGAAGGTGACGGAGCGGGTCGAGGTGGAAGAGGCGCCTTCACCGCTGCACGAGGCGATTCGCGCGTACCTCGAACAAGCGCGCTGACACCGGGAGCGAGCCGTCAGCGGCCGAAGCGGCGCGTCGACCGAGGCGAGTGACCCGCTCACCAGTCAGGGGAGCTGCTGCCTCGAGGGCGGCGCTTCGACCTGGGCCGTCAGCGGCTCGATGGCGGCCTGCGCGACGAGCTGTTTGTCGAGCGCCTCAGCGCTCTCTTTCTTCGCCTTGCGGTGCGCCCGCCAACGATTGAAGAGAATGCTCGCCACCACCAGCGCGATCAGCACGCCGATGACCTTGCGCTCGCCTGCCGCGATGCGCGCGAGCAACGACTCGATGTCTGAGCCGAAGTAGTAGCCGAGCAGCACGAAGATGGGCGCCGAGGCGAGCGCCGCGACCGAGTCGTAGAGCAGGAAGTGGGAGTAGCGCATGCCCACCGAGCCGGCCGTGAAGTACGTCACCGTGCGCACGCCGGGCAGAAACCGCGCGAGCATCACGATCTTCTCGCCGTGCTTCTTGAACATTCCTTCGACCTGCGCGCGCTTCGCAGGGGTGACGATGCGCGCGAAGAAGCCGGGCGCCGTGCTGACCTTCGAGCCGACCTTGCGGCCAAAGCGGCTGCCCAGGGCGAACATGATCGAGTCACCGATGATGATGCCCAGGTACCCCACCAGCATCATCACCCACAGGTTGGCCTGGCCGCGGTGCACCAGCACCCCGCCCATCACCAGCGGAATGTCTTCAGGCAGCGGGAGGCCGAAACCGGCCGCGAGCAGCACCACGAAGATGAGCCCATAAGCGGTCAGCCCGGCAGCACTGCCGAGAAGCGCGATCAGGAAGTCCTTCACGCGTTACTTCTTCGCAGGGCGGCGGGTCTCGATCTTCTGCATGGCGTCCAGGACGAGGGTGTCGAGCGGTTTGCCTTCGTCGAACAGCTTCGAGATGTCCTTGATTCCGTAGTACCCGCGGCCAGCCGCGGCGTCGAAGGCCGCGTCGTTGGCTTCGGTGGCGCGCAGGGCGATGGCCGAGGTGATGGTGGCGGTGGCGTAGTCCTGCAACGACTGCTCGGTGGCGCCGGCCAACTGCGCCTCCCGAAGCACGGCCACCCCGCCCGCCCACTTACCGACCTGGCGCGAGACCGCGGGCTCCACCCAGAGGCGGGAGAACTCGCGGATGACGCCCTCGACGTTCGGCTTGTCGCTGGGGCCGACGATGATGAAGGCCTCGCCTGCTTCACCGAGCACGGAGCGAACCTGATCCTGCGAGTCGAGCAGGTTGACGACGATCAACGACTCGGTGGCCTCGGGCACCTTGAGCAGGGCGCGCGCGCGGCCCAGGGGGAAGTCGGTGCCGGTGAGGTACGACTTGAGCACCTTGCGGTAGTCGCCCTGCACGGTGCCCATCAGCTCTTCGAGCTTCCAGCCGGCCCACGCCTTGGCGAGCAGCTGCTCGAGGCCCTTGAGTTCCTGAAGATCTTTCGCCTTCGCGCCCGCGGCGAAAGGCGGCTGATCGCTGCCCACCACGTACGAGAGGTAGCGGCGCAGCCCCGTCGGGTGGGCATCGAAGAAGGCGTCGGCCGCCTTGCGCACTTCGGGGTCTCCCCCGATCACCCGGCCGCGGACCTGCTGACGAACCGGGTGGTAGATGACTTTGGGGATCGGGTCGCGCCGGGTGACCGGGCCCTGATCGAAACCCATCGCGTTGAACACCGCGAAGAGGGCGAAGACGCGCTCATCATTGCGGAGCTCCACACCTTCACCAGTGTAGAGACTGGCGAACCAGTCGCCCTTCGAGCCGGCAAAGGCGGGCGAGGCGAGGATCACGAGAAGCGCGAAGAGACGAGCCATTGCGCCGAGGTAGCCCACGGAGGCACCTGCATCAAGGGGCTTTGCGGTGAGACAGGCAGGTGCCTTCAGGTCCGCGCGACGAGCGAACGCAGCGCGTCTTTGTTCGCGGCGACCTTGAGGCCGAACTGGGTGCAGATGGCCATGAGCAACTTCATGCAGGCCTGCGGCTTGGTGGCGACCAGCTTCTGAAAATCAGCCTGGCGGATCTCGAAGGCGGTGACGGCCGAAGCAGCAGTGGCGGTGCACAGGCGCTGGCCGGGGGTGATCAACGAGAGCTCACCCAACCAGTCGCCGGGCCCCAATTCTCCGAGAGAAAGATCGCCGCGTTCACCGCGGGTGGAGAGCACGACCTTGCCCTCGCCGACGATCAACATCGAGTCGGAGACCATGGTCTCCGCGAAGATGAGCGCGCCCGCGGGGTAGCTCTTGGGGCTGCAGATACCCGCGAGGATCTGAATGCCCGTGTCCGTAAAACCTGAGAGCAATCCGCAGGCCCGGAGCCCTTCCGCTGCCGTCATGGGCAGAAAGGTACCACGGCAAAGTACGAGCGGCGCATTTCCAGCCAGCTCACGGGCAGGTCAGCCCTGCGCTCTCCACCATCGCCTTCGCCTTGCGTGAACCCAGCTTGACCGCCTTGCACAGATCTCGAGCGGCGCCCGCCTTGTCGAGCTTGGCGTCTTTGAGCAGGCCGCGGAGCAACCACGGCACCGCGTCATCGGGCGCGGCGGCGATCAGCCCTTCCACTTCTTTCCAGGCTTCTTCGTGCTGATGGGTGGTGACCAGCAGGGCGGCGAGATCCTGCCGGTTGTCGAGCCAGTTGGGCGCGACGCGGCGGGCCTCTTCGTAGAACTTCTGCGCCTCGGGGAGCTTGCCTTCACGCACGGCGACCAGACCGGCCAGGTGCTGCGCGGCGGCGAACTGGGGGCAGGCCAACGCGATGGCCAGCGCGGGCGAGGTCTGTTTGAGAGAGGCGTTGATGGCGCGGGCGAGCAGGTACGAAGCCTCGGGCGAAGGGTTTTCCACCAGCCCCAGAGCTTGAACGTCGTTGGCGACCTTGGCCAGTTGAGGGGCGTCTTCCGCGCGGCGGCAGGCGGGGGGGGGCGGCGGCTCCTTCCAGGTGGAAAACACGGTGTCGAGCGTGGCGAAGGGATCTCCTTGCGGGATCTTCACCTCCGTCAGCGCCCCACGGCTCAGGTAGACGGCTGCGCCTCCGACCACCGCCAGCAACACCACGCCGCCCAGAATCATCGGCCCCTTCGAAGTCGGCCGCGCAGCGACCAGAACCACTGCTGCCTGCGAAACCGAAGCAGCCACCGGCGCCGTGAGCCCCTTCTTCTCGGAGTACCAGGCGAGGATGGTCACCATCGAGTTGAGGCTGGCCACCACCTCCTCGAGGCCGACCTTCACGCCCGAGTCGCCCAGGCTGCCCGCGTGATCGTGCGCCGACAGGTTGCCCCACGCCTGCACGGTGCTCATGTGAGCGAGCACGTTCATGGGAATGATGCCGGCGTTGGCCTGCTGGCGGAACTTGGTGACGAGCTCATCGAGCATCGCCTTGCCCGGCGTCTGCTTGAGCTCTTCGGTCACCAGGGAACGCAGGATCGCCTCGAGCACCAGGCGGGCGTTCTGCATCACGCCTTTGTAATCCTGCGCGCGGCCCCGGGCGACCATGGTCTGGAGATCTTCCTGCGCACGGCCGAATCGCGGCGCGAGGTCAGACATTTTTTGCAGCAGCGGCTCGATGTCGACGGCCATCGCTCAGTCCCTCAGCGAGAGCAGGTCGAGCTGCGCGAGCTTGAAGTCGGGCTGCTCCTTGACCACTTCGGCCAGCAGCTTTTTCTGAGCTACGGGATCTTTCTTGTCCTTCGCCTGGAGCGACTGGGCGTACTTCACACCCGTGGAGAACGGCAGCTTGTGGTTGCGCTTCGGAGGCTCGATGGCGAAGGTGATGCTGCCGCGCTTGATGAGCAACGCGGCGATGTCGCTGACCAACTGCGCTTCGGCGGCGAGCACGTCGTCGGCATCGAAGGGGATGTTCTTGAGCGGCACGAACTCGGTCAGCTCTGGAATCGACATGCGCGGCACCAGCATGTACTTGCCCTTGCCCACCGTGAGGATGGAGCCGGTGACGAGGTAGTCGGCGCCCAGCATCTTTCCGGCCCTGGCGAACGTGCTCTTGTCGGCAAACCGGCCCTCGCCCAGCTTGAGCTCGGTGAGGATCTCTTCGAGGCGGGCCCGCTCGATCACGCGCATCGCGTCGGTGGCGAGCAGATCGTTGATCATCAGCTCAGCCAGGCCCTTGGCGAAGACAATCATGTCGGGGTCGTTCGTGCGCGGCTCGAAGTACAACACGGCGACGCGGGGTTTGACGCCAGCGTCAGGCGTGGCAGCGAGAGCGGGAACCGCCAGGAAGAGCAACGCAGTGAGTCTGAGCATGGCGGGGGATTTCTAGCAGGTATGCTCGTCGCCCCGCATGGATGCCGAACTCAGCGCGACCCTCGACACCCTGCTCGACCCTCAGCAGATCCGCTGGAGCCGCGAGCGCACCCAGCTCGGCCAAGAGCCCGCCGACAACGAGTTCTTCCTGGGGGTCGGCAGCCGCGACGCCGAGCTGCCACCCCACCCGCGCATGCTCTCGTGGAAGCTGCCGCAATGGCGCACGAAGAATCTGCGCTCGACCACCGAGGCGGTGCTGCTGAGCGGGCCCGTGCTCGACGGGCTTTCCACGCCGCTGATCTTCCGCCAGCACGACGCCACGTTCGACTGTGTCACCGCGGCGGTGTTCGCCACCCACCGGGTCTTGCACAAACGCTGGCCGGACCACTTCGGCGCGTTGGTCGAGTACGTCAGCGAGTGGGAGCAGGGCCGCACGGAGATCGCCGGCCACTACGCGCGCGCGCTGGCCTCGGTCTACTACGCGTCGATGCAGCTCTTTCGCACCGCTGACGGGAGCCCCTCACGCGAGCTGGTGGCGCTGATCACCGGCGCCCTCGAGCTCAAGCTCGAGCTCGACGGCTTGCAGACGTTACCTGACCCACTGGTGCCCAACCGGGTGAGCCGGCGCCTCAAGGCCGACGCCGATCTCTACCAAGCCGAGCTCTCGCGCGGGTGGAAGGTGCAGGTCGATCTGCCCGTGGACAACCAGCCCGGTGCGTATCGCCGCATCGACGCGTTGTTCCTGTCATCACCGCAAGACGTCACGGTGCTCAAGCTGCTGGCGCGCCCCGACGCTCAGTCGTCTTCGTACGGTCGCGGCTTCGAGCTGATGGCCGTGCACGCGCCCAACGAGGTCAACGCGTGGGGCCGGCACACCCTCACCATCGCGCCCGAGAGCCCGGGCACCCTCGACGATCTCGCGCTGCAGCTCGATCGGGTGGAAGGCGATCTGGCGCTCGACGGCACGCCGCGGGTCAAAGGCAAACCGCGCTTCACCTACCAGCCCGAAGAACTCGGCGGCCTCGCCGACCCCTGGTACTCCGATGGCTACGCGTGGACGAAGCGGCGCTGTACCATCGTCGCCCCGCCCTTCGCGGGTTCCCGGCTGTCACGTGAGCAGATCTGGGAAGCGCTCTGGCAGCGTTTTCACGTCGGCAGGAACGTGCACGTCACCTCTTCGCGCACCATCTTCTGCCGCGCGTATCGCAGCCAGCAGCGGGTCAAGAGTGAGGCGTTGAGCGCCGATGGCTGGGCGGTGATGGGCACGCCCGACGTCGCGCACGCGTTTCTGCCATCGGTGACCAGCTCGTTCGCGGGCGGCGACGTCACGCACTTCGAGCGCAAAGACGGCCACCGCGCCCTGCACCTCTCGCTCTACCCGAACCAGCTCGCGCTCGTCTGGGTGGAGTTCGTCGACACGAAAGCCACCACCTTGCTCGAGCTCGCCACGCGCCAGGCTGCGCTCGCATCGGGCGATACGCTCAGCGAGATCCCCGCGATCGCCGCTTTGAAGAACCGCTTCGAGAAGGTGGAGAACGCCCGCTGGTTGGTCTTCGGCGCCTACCGGCTCAACCGCGCGCGCTCCACCATGCTCGATGGTTCGCGCTCGGTGCAGGGGCTCTTTCACGCGCTGGCCAGCGCCGAGCCGCCCACGCTGGAAAACCTGCCCTCGGAAGCCGAAGACGCCGCGCGGCGCGTGCAGGCCATGCGCGACGTGGAACACTGGTTCACCCCCAGGGGCGGCGCGCGCCTCGAGCTGCGGCTGGATGACAGCTCAGAGCCGCCCCCACTCGACCAGGACTTCGCGTTGTTCCTCCTCGCCACGGGCCAGCGCTACGTGGCCTTCGAGCTGACCCGCCGCATGGGCGCGGTGGAGCGCGCGTCTCGCACCGAGCGCTGGCAGAAGATGGCGCCCACCCGGCACCTGCGCGCCGACGTCATGCTCTTCACCAACTCGCTTTGGTACGCGCGCGTGTCAGACAGCCCTGAGCTCAACTGGCGCTACGACGCGTGGCGAGAGCTGCACGGCATGCAAGACACCGTGTCGGCCTTGCGCGATCAGACCACCGAGCTCGACGAGTACCGGAAGCAGCGCTTCGAGGCGATGGTGGGCGTGATGTTGTTCGTCTTCTTGCCCATCACCATCGCGTCGGGCTTCTTCTCGGGCGCGCAGTTCAACGAGATGGATCTGCGCCTGGGCCTGCCGTGGACGACCGGTGGGTGGGTGCTCTTCGTGCTCTACACCGCGTTCTTCTCGGTGCTCGTGTTCGGCACCGTGATCGTCCTGCGGCTGGTGTCATCACGAAAACGTTGACCGTTCGTCCCCAGACGCCGGTCCCCCCCAGAGGGTTGGCGGAAATAGGGATCGGGTTCCATCACCGGTCTCCCCGAGCCCAGTCGAGGGGGCACTTGCCGAGTGAATCGAAGGTAATCCCTCGACCCCGCTCGGCATGAACGGCGCTCACTGCCGGCGAACGCGGAACTCGCCCTTGCTCAGCTTGAGGTCGCGCATCACGCCGGGCACCACCTGGCTTGCCTTGGGAAAGAGCACGTCGAACGTGCCCTCATCAAAGCCGGGCCCATCATCGTTGGGCGTCATCCTGGTGAGCGCCACCTTGCACGTGCCTTCGATGTATTTGCCATCACTGCGCCGCCACCTCGCCTGGGTGCACGCGTAGCCGCCGTCTTTCTGCTGCTCGAGGCGCAGATCGAACGACTCCTCCTCGCCCCCCGGTACGCGCGGCCCGTCGGTGCTGGCCATGATGCTGAGCACCTTCTTGTCGTTCGACAAAATCGAGACGACGTGCCGAGTCATGTCGGAGAAGTCCCAATTGTCGTCGAGCTTGGCGTGCACGTAGGTGACGTCGTTCTTGAGCGCGCCGAGCTCACACCACGGGTAGTGCTTGGCCCACGACAGCATCTCGGAGACCGAGCCGTTCACCTCGAGGTACTTCCGGTAATACGTCTGGTAGCGCTCGCAGTCGTCGTGGGTGGCCGCGTCGTGAGCGAGGTAGCCGTAGATCTGCGCGAAGGCGCTCTGCGTGCGTTTCGTGGGCGGCAGGCACGCCTTCTCGATGTCGGCCGCGTACTCGTCGAGCGCCTTGAGGCCGCTCTTGAGCATGCGCTTGCGAATGATGTCGTGCGACATGCGGATCTTCATGTCGTCGCAGGTCTTGATCGCGGCCTGGTAGTTCTCCAGGTCGCGCAGATCGTTGGTGCGGCCCTCGAGCAGCTCCTTGATGCGGCCTTCCACCCAGGAGGCGCGCGAGCTGGTGGGGTACGCGTCGAGCAACTGCTGGTAGCTGCCGATCGCCGCGTCGAGGAAGCCTTCATAGACCGCCAGGCCAGCCTTGAACTCCAGCAGCCGGTAGACCTGGTTCTCGGCCTGCTTGTCACCCGCAGCCGATCGCTTGAGGCCGTTCTTGATCTCCAGGTCGATGGCGTCGGTGATGGCCTTCTTCTCCTTGGGGTCGACCGCGCCGAGGGTGGGCGCCACGGTAAAGTTGACCCCGTCGTCCACCCGCCCTGAGAGCACGAACTCCGCGAGCGTCTGAAGCTCGTAGTCCTGCATGCTGGAGCTACCGATCTTCGAATCTTGGAGCAGCTGCTCCTCGGCGTCAGTGGGGCGATAGCTGAACGACGCAGGGTAGCTGACCCCGCCCGCCACGTTGGCGTGCTGCTTGGCCCCGCGGGCGTACTCCGACATGAAGCGGCGCTGGTTCTCCGCCCAGTCGCGCATGGCGATGAGCGCCTTGCCCTCACTGCCGTTGCGCGCCACGCGAAAGTTCTCGTCGCGATTGGTGAGGTACTGCTTCATGACGCGCGCCAGGAAGCGGCCCTTGAGCATGCGCATGGCGAGGAAGCGGCCCTTCTCTTCCTGGGTGAGAGCGTCGAACTTCGGCTCATCCTTCATCGCCTCGTCGACCATCTTGCCCAACTCGACGACCCGCCCGGAGATCAGATCCTTCTTCTTCTTCTGGTACTCCTCGAAGGCCTTGAGCAGCTCGGTCTGCCGCTCGCGCCCGAGCAGGAAGGTGGGCGACTTCGAGACGACCGCCCGCATGGCGGCCTGCGCTTCGTCGATCTTCCCCTGGTCGGAGAGGTCGAGCGCCTTGCCGTAGGCGACCAGGGTCTCAAGGTTGGGCACCTTCGCCTTGCGGCGCGCCTGATCGTTGGCCGAGAGCTTCGCGTCGATCTTCGCCACGAGTTGGTTCACCAGCCGCTGCTCCAGGTCGAAGATCTTGTCGCGCTCGTCCTGCTCTTTGACGGTCAGCAGCACTTCACCGTTCGAGGCCTGCACCAGCCGCGCGGTGACGATCAACTTGCCGCCGGTGAGCATCAGCATCGAGCCGTAGATGAGGTAGGTCGAGTTGAGCACCTTGCCCAGCTTCGCGGCGGTGGCCTTGTCGACGTACTTCGTCTGCTGAAAGTCGAGCTCCTTGAGCACGTCTTCGAGGCGGGTGCGCTCGACCACGCGCACGCCCTCCCACGCGACCAGATCGGTGATGAGCAGATCGGTCAAACCCTTGCGCATGAACTCCAGCTCGGGGTCCTTCGAGTCGTTGTCGAAGTACATCACCGACACCACAGGGCTGTCGGCGGCGGCGAGCAGCGTGACGAGGGCGAGCGAAAGCATCGTTCAGTTCGCGCCGGGGAAAGAATCGACGTACTGAATCTTCACGTCGGGAAACGAGGTGACGAACTGCACCTTGGTGTCAGGGAAGCTGGTGACCATCTTCCACAGGCCACACTTGTCGGGGAACGAGCTGACCTTCTTGACCTTCACGTCGGGGAAAGAGCTGACGACCTGCACCTTCACGTCGGGGAACGAGGTCACTTCCTGAATGTTGCCGTAGAGCTGCTTGCCGTTGAACGTGCAGCCCGACTTGCTGAACGAGCCACCGGCCTCGGCTGACAACGAGAGACCAGCGACGACGGCCAGCGTGAGGGCAGTGAGGGTACCGAGGACCTTCTTCATGGGCTTCTCCAGGTGTGCAAGTGGCCCCTCGACTTCTCTCGGGGCGAACGGTGGCGTGGAGACGAGAGGACCCCGGAGCGGGCCCTCAAGTGAAAAACGGTCAGGCGACGACGCAGGATTCTGCCGGCACGGCCACGTGGGGGATGACCACCAGCGGCAGCGAGATCACCCGGGCCTGAACGCCCATGAGCGAGCTCTGGCTCGACGAGTCGACCTTCACCTCGACCAGCGCGCCCACCGGAGCATCACCATCGAAGTTCACCACGCGGTTGTGCGAGGTGCGGCCCATGCGCTTGAGCGCGTTGGTGCGCGAGGTGCCTTCGACCAGCACCTCGACGGTGTTGCCGACGTGCACGGACATGGTGGCGACGCTGATCTGCTTCTGAAGCGCATTCAGGCGCTCGAGCCGCTTGACCTTCACTTCGTGGGCGACCGGCCCCCACTCCGCTTCCTTGATGCCGGCGACGGTCTTGGGGCGCGGCGAGTAGACGAAAGCGTACTGGCCGTCGAACTGCGCCTCGACACACAGCGCGTAGGTCTTCTCGAAGTCTTCATCGGTCTCACCGGGGAAGCCCACGATGAGGTCGGTGGTGACCGCGATACCCGGGCGTGCAGCGCGCAGCTTGGCCAGGCGCTCGAGGTAGTTGGTGATGGTGTAGTCGCGCTTCATGCGCACCAGCACCTCGTTGCTGCCGCTCTGCACCGGCAGGTGGAAGTGCGACATGATCTTCGGCTCGATGCGGAAGGCTTCGATGAGCTCGTCCGACAGATCGTGCGGGTGGCTGGTGGTGAAGCGCACGCGCTCGATGCCCGGAACCTGCGCGGTGCGCAGCAGCAACTGAGCGAACGAGATGCCGCCCAGGTAGCTGTTCACGTTCTGCCCCACCAGCGTCACTTCACGAACGCCGACGGTGGTGAGGCGCGCGACCTCGTGGAGCACCTCGGTGAACGGCCGGCTCACTTCGCGGCCGCGGGTGTGGGGCACCACGCAGAAGCTGCAGACGTTGTCGCAGCCCTTCATCACCGTGACGAACTCGGTGGTCTTGCCCAGCGAGCTCCTGGGATCAGCCTGCGGAAAGACGTAGCTCTCGGAGTCGACCCAGGCCGTCTCCACCACCCGAACGTTCTCAGCTTCGATGCGCGCGATGATCTCAGGCAGCTTGCCGATGGCATCAGGCCCGAAGACGAAGTCGACGTACGGCACCTTCTCGAGGATCTTCTTCTTTTCCTGCTGGGCCACGCAGCCGCCCACGCCGATGAGCGCGCCACGCTGCAGCTTCACCTGCCGGTAGCGGCCCAGCCACGAGAGCATCTTGTCCTCTGCCTTCTCGCGGATGGAGCAGGTGTTGAGGATGATCAGGTCGGCGTTCTCAGCCACCGGAGTCGGCGCGTACGACATCGACGCCAGGGCCTCGCCCATGCGGTTGGTGTCGTTGACGTTCATCTGACAGCCGAAGGTGTGGATGAAGTACTTCTTCATGCGGCCTTTTGTTGTCACCCCGGGGGGGAAGTCAACTCCCTGCGTGGAGATGACCCGTGCCTTCCTGCTTCGCCAACGCCTTGTGCAGCTCGAGCAGCTCGGCTTCACGGGCCTGCAGCAAGGACAACGCCTCGGCGCCGAACCGGCTGCTGAACTGCGAGAGGTCGTCGAGCTTCGGCAGGTTCTTCTCGGCGCGGGCGGCAATGGCGCTGTCTTTGGGCGAGTCGTTGATGGTGCTCAGCCGATCCCTCACCTGCTGCGCGGCAGAGCGGCGGCCACAGAAGTCGCCCACCATCGACTTGAGCTTTCCGAGCTCCACCAGGTCGAGCTTCGAGGCAGCCAGCGCATGGGCGTGCGCGAAGGCGTACCGGCCGCTCCAGTCGGGGGCCGGGGCGCTCTTCAGCTCGGCGAGCAGCGTGCGCTGGTAGACGACGAACGCGTCAAGGCGCGCGGTGGTGAGTTGCAGTGAGGCGAGGCGAAGCGTGCGGATGTCAGTCACGCCGGGGAAGGTACACCCGATGAGTCACGGCTTGCCGAGCTTCAAGATGGCCGACATGAGGGCGGCGTTGCCGTCCATCACGAGCTTCTCGAGGCGGGAGAGACGATCGTCCACGCCGGCAAAGCGGGAATCCACTGCGTCAAAGCGGGAATCCACTGCGTCAAAGCGCGCGTTCATTTCTTCGCGCAGATCGGCGAGCTGTCGGGTGAGTTCGGTCACCACTTCCGAGAGCACCTCGGACCGAATGGCGACCTTTTCGTGTTCTGCTTTCAAGACGTCGAACTCCTCTCGCGTCACGAACTCCGTCACCATGTTGAGACCACCTGACTGTAGTTGAGAGCTGCGTCTCGTGGCCAGAGCAGGAGCCAGGCCGCCCCGAAACACCCAGCATTCCGATGAGGCGAGCAGTGCAGCGGGCATCCCGAGCGACGGGGCACGGAGGCTCCAGTCACTTCCTCGTCACTCGAGACCAAAATACGAGCCCGCACCGCACCCGCAGGTAGAGTGAGCACGCGTGGTGAGTCCCTGTCCATCTGAGGCTGCACTCGAGGCGTTCGCCCGGGGCAATGGCGACCTGTCGGCCCGCGCCGAGCTTTCCGCGCACATTCGGGGCTGCGCGAACTGTCAGGCGCGCTACCTGCCGATGGCGCTGCAGAACTCGGCCCTCACCCAGACCAACTTCGATTCCCCCGCCGCTCGCCAGCGCAAACACTCGCGCGACACGCCGGTGACGTCTGCATTTCGCGAGGCACCGGAAGTGCCCGGCCTCGAAGACACGCACGTCTCGGGTGAACGCGAAGCCGTCAGCCTCATCAGCAGCAGCATCCAGCGCGGTGAAGCGCTCGATCGCTACGTGATCCTCGATCGCCTTGGCTCAGGTGGCATGGGCGAGGTCTTCTCCGCGTGGGATCCGGTGCTCGATCGCAAGGTCGCGGTGAAGGTGCTGCGCCCCGACTTCGAAGGTTCCGAGCTGGGCGAAGAGTTGAAGCACCGCCTGCTTCAAGAAGCGCAATCACTGGCCAAGCTCTCGCACCCGAACGTGGTGACGGTGCACGACGTCGGGCTCGCCGGCGATCGCGTCTTCCTCGCCATGGAGTTTGCCGAAGGGCGCACCCTCAAGGAGTGGCTCGACCAGAAGCCGCCACCCAACTGGCAGTCGACGCTCGAGACCTTCATCGCCGCCGGAGAAGGTCTCGCCGCCGCGCACGCCCAGGGCATCACGCACCGCGACTTCAAGCCGGACAACGTGGTGGTGGGCTCGGAAGGCCGCGTCCGCGTGATGGACTTCGGGTTGGCACACGGCCAGGCCGCGCGGAAGAAAGATGCGGGCGAACCCAAGCGGCGATCGATCACCAACCCCGGCGCGATGCTGGGCACGCCCGCGTACATGTCGCTCGAGGCGTTGCATGGGCGGCCGACCGATTTCCGCTCCGACGAGTTCGGGTTCTGCGTCGCGCTCTACGAAGGGTTCTATGGCTTCAGGCCGTTCGAAGGCGCCACGCCCGGCGCGCTCGCCGTCGAGATCGAACAGAACCGCGTTCGTCCCCCGCCCAAAGACACGAAGGTTCCAAGGCGCATCCACCAGCTCCTGCTCAAGGGTTTGCGCGCCGAGCCGCAGGAACGTTTTCAGACGATGCGCGCGTTGTTGGTGCAACTGGGCCGGCGGCGCTCGACCCGCGAACAGAGCCTGGCGCTGGGGTCCATCGCCACGCTGGCGGTGCTCACCGCGGGACTGACCGGCCTTGCCTGGTATCGCGCCCGCACCCGCTGCGCCGACGTCGACACCCGGCTCAGCGCGGTCTGGGATCCTTCGGTGAAACGCGCGGTCCGTCAGTCCTTCGAGGCCACGCAGAAGCCCTGGGCCGCGGCCGCCTGGCGCGATGTAGAGACGCGTCTCGACGACTACAGCGCGCAGTGGCTCACCATGCGCCGCGCTGCGTGTGAAGGCAGCCTCGAGCGGAACGACGAGCAGCTCGGCCAGGAGATCGTCTGTCTGAGCCGCCGCCTCTCGGATCTCGAAGCGACCACCCAGCTCTTCGCGCACGCCGATGCCGACGTGGTGGAGCGGGCGGTGACCACAGCGGGTGCGCTCGCTCCCCTCGCCTCCTGCAGGCAGGTGAACGTCGTGGTGCGCCGCACGCCGGAGGGCGAGACCAACCGCGCTCAGCTCTCCGCGGTGAAGGCGCGCATCGATGCGGGCAAGTACACCGACGCGCTCGCGCTCGCATCTGAGCTGGCCACCAAAGCAAGCGCTTCGGGCGACACCCGGACCTACGCCGAAGCACGCCTGTGGATGGCCATCGGCAAGATGCGCAGCGGTGACGCGAAAGCGGCGGACACGCTGGTCGAAGAGTCCATTCTCGCGGCACAGACCGCGCAAGACGACGAGCTTCAAGCGCGTGGCTGGGTCGAGCGCATCGGCTTTGCTGCGGTGGGTGCGTCTTCGCAAGACGCAGATCGGTGGGTGCGTTTTGCGCGCGCGGCGATCGATCGTGTGGGCAAACTGCCTGAGCTCGAGGCGTCGTTCGCGAACAACCAGGGCGTGCTCGCCTACTACCGCGGTCAATACGCGGCGGCGGTCGAGGCGCATCAACGCGCGCTGACCTTGCGCCGCGAGCTGCTGGGCGAAAGGCATCCCCTCGTGGCGCGATCGCACTCCAATCTCGGCACCGCCTTCAAGTTGCTCGGCCGGCTCGATGACGCGCGCGCGCAGTACGAGCAGGCGCTCGCCATCGAAGAAATCGCGCTCGACGCCTCACACCCGCAGGTGGCAGACACGCTCAACAACTTAGGCAACGTGCTCCAGGCGCAGGGTTCACCGACCGGTGCGCGGCGGGCGCTCGAACGTTCTTTGCGCATCAAGGAAGCCGCGTTCGGAAAAGACAGCCTGCCGGTCGCTGTGACGCTGACCAACCTCGGCGCCCTGTTGCTCGATCTCGAAGATCTGCCCGCCGCCGAAGAGGCCCTGCAACGTGCCCTCGAGGTCAAGGAACAGCGCACCGGCGCCGATTCGCTCACCGTGGCGATCACCCTGACCAACCTCGCCAGCGCGCGCCGCGGCACCAAGCGGTGGGCCGAGTCGATCGCCCTCGACGAGCGCGCCCTGGGCATTCGGAGAGCCCGGCAAGGCGAGCAGCACCTCGACCTCGCCTACAACCTCACGGGCCTGGGTGAAGCGAAGCTGCTCTCGGGCGACGGGTTGGGCGCGAAGGAGGTCCTCGAGCAGGCCCTCGCGCTGCGGCGCGAGCGTGGCCCCGAACGGGCGGTCACCGCCTACTGGCTGGCCACTGCGCTCCAAGGCAGCATGGACACCCGCAAGCGCTCCCTGCTCGAGGAGGCAGTGGCTGACCTGCCCCCGTCGAGCCCCCTGACCCACGACGCGGCGGCCGCCCTGGCCCGGCCGTAGGGGCGAGACAGACGGCGCGTGGTGTGTCATTGCGCGCGCCGTGATTCGCCTCGACAACATCTCCCTGCAGCACGGTCAGCAGATCCTCTTCATCGACGCCTCTGCGGCGCTCCACAAGGGTGAGAAGGTCGGCCTCGTCGGCCCCAACGGATCGGGCAAGACCACCCTCTTTCGCTGCGTGATGAAGGAAGAGACCCCCGACGAAGGCCAGGTCTCGGTCGATCGCGGCGTGACCATCGGCTACTTCCGTCAGGACGTCGGCGACATGGAAGGCCGCACGGTGCTCGAAGAGACGATGGACGGCGCCGGCCCGGTCGCGAAGATCGCCACGGAACTCAAGCAGCTCGAGCACGCGTTGGCCGACCCCGATCAGGCCGACAACATGGAAAAGAACATCGAGCGCTTCGGCGAGGTGCAGGCGCGCTTCGACGAGCTCGGTGGCTACGCGCTCGAGGGCCGTTGCCGTGAGATCCTCGCGGGCCTGGGCTTCCGCGAAGCGATGGTCGACGGCGACGTGGGCGCGCTGTCGGGTGGTTGGAAGATGCGCGTGGCGCTCGCGCGCATTTTGTTGATGAAGCCCGACGCGATGCTGCTCGATGAGCCCACCAACCACCTCGACCTCGAGTCGATGATCTGGCTGGAGACCTTCCTCAAGGGCTACGAAGGCGCGCTCCTGATGACCTGCCACGACCGCGAGTTCTTGAACCGGGTCTGTGGTCAGATCCTGGAAATCGACGGCGGCGAGCTCACCACCTACTCGGGTAACTACGAGTACTACGTGCAGCAGCGCGGGATCGCCGACGAGCAGCAGCAGGCCACCTTCGAGCGGCAGCAGGCGATGCTCAAGAAAGAGATCGCCTTCATCGAGCGTTTCAAGGCCCGCGCCTCGCACGCCGCCCAGGTGCAGTCGCGCGTGAAGAAGCTGGAAAAGATCGACCGCGTCGAGCCGCCCCGCCGCAACGAGAAGGTCTCGTTCGAGTTCAAGGTCGCCCCCCGCTCCGGTGAAGACGTGGCGAAGATCGCCGGGGTGAACAAGGCCTACGGCGACCTGGTCATCTACAAGAACTTCGACTTCCTCCTGCGCCGCAAGGAGCGCTGGGCGGTGATGGGCATCAACGGCGCCGGTAAGTCGACCCTGCTCAAGATGATCGCCGGTGAGACGCGCCCCGACACGGGCACGGTGGCCATCGGTGGCAGCACCAAGATGGGCTACTTCGCGCAGCACGCGATGGATCTGCTCGATGGGCAGAAGACCGTCTGGCAGACGCTGATCGATGCGTTCCCGCGCACCAGCGAAGGCCAGATGCGCTCGCTTGCGGGCTGCTTCGGCTTCGTGAAGGACGAGGTCGACAAGATCGTTCGCGTGCTGTCGGGTGGTGAGAAGGCCCGACTGGTGATGGCGCTGATGCTGTTCGATCCGCCCAACCTGCTGGTGCTCGACGAGCCCACCAACCACTTGGACCTCGCCACCAAGGAGATGCTCATCGATGCGCTGCGCAGCTTCGAGGGCTCGATGATCTTCGTTTCCCACGATCGCCATTTCCTCGCGGAGCTGTCGAACCGGGTGCTCGAGCTGACCCCCACGGGCCCCGTGCCGTACGGCGGCGGGTACACCGAGTACGTCGCGCGCACGGGCCGCGAAGCGCCGGGCCTGCACTGATGAGTCCTCCCCTGCCCCTCTGGGCCCTCTGGGAGAGGGTCAGGGTGAGGGCCTCACGAGCCTCACCGGAAGATCGATATTGAGAGTCGGCACACCCCGCGCAGGAAACTTCCAGCCAGAGATCTCCCGCACCAAACACCTGGTCGCCGGGTCGTCCCGCTCCTGAGCCGCCTCCACCTCGTACGGAGTGCCACCCGCCGTGACCTTCCAGCTCAAGTGAAGATCGAGATCCCGGTCGCTCAACTTCTCGCACTTCGCCAGCTGCTCGTGGTGCTCGGCTGCGACCTTCACGATCTCCTCGAAGGCCAATGATCCCGGCTCGTCGTAGAGCTTGTCGGCCACCTGACTCCACAGCAGCAAATCGCCCTTCTGCATCGGCGCCTTCACCCGGTGCCCCAGCACGTGCGCGATCGCGTGCGGCTTCACGACCGAGTTGGTAGCCACCTCCTCGGGCACCTGGTGCTCCTCGAGCAGCTCGCGGGTGAGCACGGTCCCCTCGCCCACATCCTGCTTCACGCTGAGCACGGTCTTGCCCTTCGCGGGCATCTGCTCGAACTGACTCCAGAGCAGCGTGTCGCCTTGCTGCACGGTGACTTTGAGCGGCTGACCGATGATGTCCGAGGCCGAGTCAGGCTTGATGACCGAGCTGGTGATGTACCGAGCCGGCATCCAGCGTTGCACCAACAGGTCGAACGTCACGATCGTGCCTGCGGGCATGTCGACACCCGCCATCACGACGGGCACCAGATCCTCTGCCGCTTCTTCTGCCTCCTGGGTGGCGGCTGCAGCGTTGCTCGCGACCACAAGCGGGGCCGGCTGCATGCGCTGCGCAGAGATGAGCCCGGTGACCAGCAGCGCCAGGCCCCCTGTCAAAGCGACCGCTCGCCAGCCCACGTTCTGCGCGCGCTCGATCGCGTTGAGCAGCGAAGTCATCGACGCATACCGATTCGCAGGATCCCGCTCGAGGCCCTTGCGAAGCACCCCGCGGAGCTGCGCCGGGATGCCCGTGCCGAAACGCGGCTTCTCGCCCAGGCTCACCGCGAGCTCCGACCACGTCTCGCCCTTGAACGGCCGCTGCCCCGCCAGCGCCTCGATGAGGGCCACGCAGAACGAGAACTGATCACTGCGCTCGTCGGCGGTCTTTCCGTCGAGCTGCTCGGGCGCCATGTACGCCAGCGTGCCGACGATCGCGCCATCGCGGGTGACCACGGCTGAGTTCGTCGCGGGCAGCTCGAGCGTGGGGCCGGGCCGGGAGAGCCCGAAGTCCGTCACGCGCACGCGATCATCGAGGCCCACCAGCACGTTGGCGGGCTTGAAGTCGCGGTGCACCACGCCGGCAGCGTGAGCAGCGGCGAGCCCCCGGCCGGCCTGCATGAAGTGCTCGAGGATGTCGCTGCGGCGGTGCTTTGCGCGTTTGAGCCAGGCCTCGAGGGTGACGCCGGTGACGAGCTCCATCACGAGGTAGAGATCGTTGCGCCACTCGCCGAGCTCGAAGACCGGTACCACGTTCGGGTGCGCGAGCTTCGCCATCACCTGCGCTTCACGCAGCAGCCGCGCCTGCGCCGCTTCATCACGCCGCGCATGCAGCAGCTTGAGTGCGACGCGGCGATCGAGCGTCACGTCGCGCGCCTGGGACACCACGCCCATGCCGCCCCGCCCCAGCTCGCGTTCAATTTCGTAGCGGCCGACACGAAGTCCTGGGCTCAGCTCGTGGCTGGGCACCTGGCCCGGCAAGGTCTGCTCAGAGGCAGCCGCGGCCAGCGCTCTTCGAGAGCGGCGATCCAGTCGGTCGAGAGCGACATTTCGGTATGCCCTCTCCCCGACCCTTGCCCCCCCCCGGCGAGAGGGAGGCACAGGGAGACAGGTGGTGAAGTTGTTTTCCGGCTACTTCTGCAGCGTCAGCGTGTGACCGTCTTCGCCGAGATCGGCAGGCGAGGAGATCGTCAGCGACCTGTAGCCGGGCGCCTCGACGTTCACCGGCTGGCCCGCGAAAGGCTGCCTCTGCGTGAAGAAGACGTTGGCCAACGTGTTCGCCCGAAGCTGTGCGATCACGTCGTCGCCCTGCTTGAAGGTCACCGTGGTGTCCGACAGGTAGTTGCCGTCAGCGTCGAGCACCTTGAGCCAGTAGCCTTCAGCCGGCATCAGCTCGAGTTCCAGCACGCGGTCCTTCACCGACGTCGCGTTGTTGAACGAAGAAGGCGAGAAGCCATCGGCCACCGCGACCAGCCGCGACTTTGCCACCGGCGCGATGAGCTTGAGCTGGCCCTTGGCGCTGGTGAAGCCCTTGAAGAGCACCTCAGAGAGACACTCCGTGGGCGGCTGGCAGGACATCGGTTCACGCGTGACCGTCACGGAAAGACAGGTCACGGGACCACCGGTGCGCGAGTCGAGCAGCACCACGTCGCCCGGAATCGCAGGGCCGCACGAGCGACCCTCGACCTTGACCGCGTCTTCCTTCTGCTTGTCTTCATCTAGCCGCGCGTCACCGCCGCCCACTGAATCTTTGGTGGTGACGCAGGCGCACACGACCAGCGCTACCACCAGCCAGCCGCTGCGCTGCGTGAGCACCGATCAGGCCGAGAACGACGAGCCACAACCGCACGAAGACTTCGCGTTGGGGTTCTCGAACTTGAACCCGGCCGACGTGTCCGTCTTCACGTAGTCGACCTGCGTGCCCTTGAGGTACTGGGTCGACAGCACGTCGGTGGCGACCATCACGCCGTCCTGCGACCAGACGATGTCGCCTTCCTTGGTCTCCTTGACGAGGTTCAGGTCGTAGCTCAGACCGCTGCAGCCGGCGGGAACGACGCGCACCGTCAGGTAGTGACCGTCGAGCTTCTGCTCGGCCATCACGTCCTTCACCTGCGCCACGGCGCGCTCGGTGAGGATCATCGGCTTGACTTCGAGGGTGACGACGGTCTGGGCGACTTCGGGGCTGGCGACTGAGGTGTCCATGGGCTCTCTTATAACGAGGGTCTTACAGGCAACAAGGCGGCTACCTCTTCTCCACGTCCGACGAGACGTCTTCGTTGATCTCGAGGTTCTTGGAGTTGTCGCTGAAGTTCACCTCGAACGGGTGGGATCGAACGAGCGAATCGCACCGGATCTCCAGCAGGTGTCTGCCCGGGAACAGGCTCAGGTTCACGCCGACCTGACCCAGCTCGAAGTTCCCGCGCCACACGGTGCACTTCTTCAAGGGGGGGCTGGTCTTGATGCGCACAGAGCTCGCTTTGAACGTCTTGCTGATCAGCCGCAGATCGTTGGGCTGGCCGTACTCGATCGTCTCTTCGTAGCTGATGTGTTGGTCTTCATTGACCAGTCGCACGGTGTCGCCCACGAAAGCGCCCGATTGGGCCTCGATGGGGGTGCGGCCGAGATCCATGGGAGCGCGGCCCTTCGCCTTGTCACCCGGGATCACCGTGACCATCACCGGCGGGTTGCTGCTCACCGAGAGGCGCACCGGTACGCCGGTCTCCGACAACGAGTCACGCTTGAGCGCGCTGAGCAGGTTGTCTTTGAACACGAAGACCAGCACCAGCGCGCCGATCAGCACCAGCACCGAGATGAGCGCCTTGAGCCGCGAACGTTGGCTGTCCTTCATGCCCTGCACGTCGACGATCTTCGAGATGCCGTCACCGCTGGGCCGCGCTTCCATGTTCGCGCGCGATTTGCTGCGTGCCGGCGCCTCGGGCATCACGCCTGAGCTGGTGCGGCGCTTGAGCTGACCTGAAGGTCTGCGCCCTCGCGGCTCGTCGTCATCCCTCGTCTGCGCCGGCGTGTAGACCGCGCTCTGCCGGGTCGCCATCTTGCGCTTGCCGGCGCGAGGCGCGACGGCCTCCTCGTCTTCAGGCGACATGCGCGTCATCTCGGGCCGCGACGAACGCGCTGCCACGGTGGAGTCGGACTTCTTGAGGTACCCGCGGCTGGGCACCACGGTGCCGGCAGGCAGCTCGTAGCCACCCCGCAGGCTGGGGCCCGAAACTTCCGGATCGTCCTCTTCGGGCTCGAACTCGGAGCCCATGCTGTCTTCGTCGAGGGTCATGCTCGGCGAAGCGCGCACCGAACCACCCAGGTCAGCGGGGCGCGGCGAAGGCTGCGAACGCGGCGGAGGCACGGTCACCGATTGCGGCGCGCTGCTGTACGAAGGCGGCACGGGGTTGCTGGTGCTCGAATCGGTGGAAGGATTGGGAGCGCCCAGGCGCGCTTCTTCACCGAGGCGATCGGCGAAGAGGGCCGCCATCAGCTCGGAGACCTCGGCGCTGGTGGCCATTTCCTTCGAGTTGAGCAAGTACTGCTCGAGCGAACGCTGAAACTCGCGCGCATCGACGTAGCGATCGTCGGGCGCCTTGGCGAGCGCGCGCATCACGATGCCGTCGAGCTCTGCAGGCACCTCAGCCACCGCGGAAGGCGGGTCTATCTTGCACTCGAGCGCAGCCTGCAACGTGGCCAGCTCACTGTCGCGCTTGAGCGGGCGAACCCCGGTGACGAGCTCGTAGAGCACGAGGCCCAGCGCGAAGAGATCGCTGCGCGCGTCGAGCGGTTTTCCGGCCGCCTGCTCGGGGGCCATGTACGCGAACTTGCCCTTGATGGCGCCTGACTTGGTGTTCGAGACCTGATCGCTCGCTTTGGCGATGCCGAAGTCGACCACCTTCACCGCGCCGTCGAAGCTGATCAAAATGTTCTGCGGCGAGATGTCGCGATGCACCACGCGCAGCGGGCGGCCCTGCTCGTCGTTGCGGGTGTGCGCGTAGTAGAGGCCCTGGCAGGTGTCGGCCATCACCCGCAGCGCGATGTGCCTTGCGATCCACTGGCCGGTGCTCCAGGCGCGCCGCATCACGCGCCCGAGATCTTCCCCGTGAATGAACTCCATCGCGATGAAGTACTGGCCGCCCGTCTCACCGAGATCGAAGATCTGGCCGATGTTCGGGTGATTGAAGCGCGCGGCGATCTTCGCTTCGTTCAAGAACATCTGAACGAATTCGGGATCCTCCGCGAGGTGAGGCAGAATGCGTTTGACGACGACGTGTCGATTGAAACCCTCGATGCCACTCTGCTTCGCAAGCCACACCTCGGCCATGCCGCCGGTCGCGAGCTTCTTGATGAGCGTGTAGTTGCCGAATGACTGATTGACGGACATCGCAGTACCCGAACGGGGCCGCGTATCGTAAGAAAGGCTGGTCGAATCCACAATGTTCCTCAGCGTTTACCTCGCCATCCTTGCGGCACAGCTCCCGGTCGACGCCCGGGCAGGCGAGAACAAGCTCACCCAGCTCGACCTCAAGGTGACCCCCAACGGGCTCACTTTCGATTGGGGTGACGCCGACGAATCGTTGCGGGGGCAGCTCACCCCCAGCCCGCTGCGCGCGGGTGAAAATGCCACTCTTTCCGCGGTGTTGCAGCCTTTTTCCGGCGATGACTTCGACGGCCCGATCACGTTTGCGATCAGGCCGCTCAACGAGATGGGCTCGACCTGGAGCAAGACCATCAAACGCCAGAAGGGCGAACGCGGGTGGACCACAGAGGTCACCTTGCCCGACCCCGGCGAGTACCGGCTCGAGATCAGCTGGAGCACCACGCACCACAAGGTGGTCAGGGGGGTCTTTCCAGTTTCTCCGGGATCGTTGCCGGGTTGGGTGACATGGGCAGTGGGCGGCGGGCTGATTTCCATCGGGCTCGCCATCGGGTTGTGGATTTTGTTCGGTCGTAAGGAGCACGTCTCTTGAGCACCATGAAGAAGCGCGCGTTGGGCCCCCCCCGTCGTGATCGGGGCCCGAAGCTTGAGAAAAAAGACCGCCCCAAGCGCGACAAGGATCCCAACTCGCTGGCCAACCGCGCGCTGCGCGAAGACCTGGTGATGTTGGCGTGTCTCGAAGCGTACGGCGCCGTGCGCCACGACGGCCGGTTGGCTGATCGGGCGCTCGACTTCACCCTGCGCCGCGACAAACACCTCTACTCGCAAGAGCGGCGCGCCGTGGCCGAGCGGGTCTACGCGTTGTTGCGCAAGCAGCGGCTGGTCGACTACCTGGCCGAGTTGAAGGTGAAGGGCTTCGAGGCGCTGGTCTCGAGCCGCAAAGACATCTACCGCTTCGCCATCTCGCGCGTGCTCGAGGGGGAAGACGTCTCGCTGGTGGTACAGACGCAGGGCATGCCGGGCACCGATGCGGGCTGGCTCAAGACGCTCTCGCACGCGCGCGCAAAGTTGATGGAAAAGACCGAGCTCGAGCGCTTCGCCATCGAGGCCTCCATTCCCGACTTCCTCGCGGTCAAGCTGCTGGCCGAGCTGGGCACCGAAGCGCGCCTGGTGGGCGAGGCGATGAACAAGCGCGGGCCGCTGTGTGCGCGCACCAACCCGCTCAAGGGCACGCGCGAAGAAGTGAAGAAGCTGCTCGAGGCAGAAGGCGTGAAGGTCTCGCTCACCCTGCTCTCTCCGTTCGGTCTCATTCTCGAGACGCGCACCAACGTCTACGCGCTCAAGACGTTCAAAGACGGCTACTTCGAAGTGCAGGACGAAGGCAGCCAGTTGCTGGGCATGCTGGTCGACGCGCCGCCTCGCAAGGTGATCGACGCGTGCGCCGGTGCGGGGGGCAAGGCCCTGCAGCTCGCAGCGCAGATGAAGAACCGCGGCGAGATCTACGCGCTCGACGTCGAAGAGCGGCGCCTGGAAGATCTCAAGCTGCGCGCGCGGAGAGCCGGCGTGCACAACGTTCGTATTCAGGTGATCGCGCAGGGGCCGGAAGCCGAAGAGCAGCTGGTCAAGCTCAACGGCCAGGCCGAACGCGTGCTGGTCGACGCGCCGTGCAGTGGCTCGGGCACGTACCGCCGCAAGCCCGACGCGCGGTACCGCCTCACCGAAACGATGCTCGCCGAGCACGTGGAAAAGCAGAAGATGTTGATCGCCCGCTTCGCGAAGCTGGTGAAGCCGGGTGGCCGGTTGATCTACGGAACCTGCAGCCTGCTGCGCGAAGAGAACGAAGGCGTCGTCGAACACTTCCTCGCGGCGCACCCTGACTTCCAGCTCACGCCCGCCGCGCCGTGGCTGGGTGAAGAGCTGGCAGCGCAGACCACGCGCGACGGCATGCTGCGGCTCTACCCGCATCGCCACGACACCGACGGCTTCTTCGGCGCGGTGCTGGTGCGAAAGGCGAAGTAGCTCGTGGAAGAAGGGCTGCAGGTCGCCACGCCAGAGCGCGTGGCAGTCGATCTCCCCATCGCAGGGCTCGGCTCGCGTGCGATGGCGTACGTGATCGACGTGGGGCTGCTCGGCGCCGTGGGCCTGGTGCTGTATTTCGGCCTGAGCTTTCTCATCACCGATCCCGTCAACGCGGCGCTGGCGCTCTCCAGCCTCACGCGCACGTTGATCCTCGTCGGCGTGTTCTTCGGGCTCTGGGTCTACTGGACGCTGCTCGAGGTTTTGTGGAACGGGCAGAGCGTGGGCAAACGCCTGCTGCGCATTCGCGTGGTGAAGAGCGATGGCTCACCGGTCACCGTCTTTTCCAGCGCCGTCAGAAACCTGCTGCGCGTGGTCGACTTTCTGCCTGCCTGCTATCCGGTGGGGCTCATCACCATGCTGGTCGACAAGCGGCACCGACGGCTGGGCGACCTGCTCGCGGGCACGGTGCTGGTGCGCGATGAGCAGATCGATCTTTCGCGCTACGAGCAGGTGACCTCGACCATCGCGGTCAACCAGCTCGAGCTGGCCACCAGCTACCTGTCGCGCTTCGACCAATTCGAGCCCGCGGCGCAGCTGCGCATCGGTATGAAGTTGGCCGAAAGGTTGGGAATTTCGACGGCCCCTTCGGCCACCGCGGTCGAGCTGCGCGAGGCGATTCGCGCGCACCTGCAGGTGCCTTGAGAGATGGCCGAGCCCCTGCCCGCCTTCGTGGCTCGCCGAAGGCCAGACTGGGCCCGGCTCGAGACGATGCTCACGCAGCTGCGCGCGGGAAAGCTCACGCTGGCCGAGGTGTCGACCCTCGATGGGCTCTACCGCCAGGCGAGCACGGATCTGGCGGTGGCGCAGTCGGCGTACGCGGGCACCGATGTGCTGCGGTTTCTCAATCAGCTCTGTGCGCGCACGTACTCGGCGATCTACCGCCCGCGCGGCGCCCGGCTCGAGTCGGTGCGGGTCTTCTACCTGCAGACGTTCCCGGCTCTGGTGCGCGAGACGTTGCAGATGACGCAGCTGGCGGCGTCGCTGCTGTTCTTCGGCCTGGTGGTCGGGTTGGTGACCGTGCTCCTTCACCCCGACGGCGCGGTCGTGTTGGTGCCGGCGCAGCTGCGGCAGATCATCAGCCGCGGCGAGGTGTGGACTGATTTCGCGCTGAACAGCTCGACGCCCACTGAGATGGCGGTGACCATCTTTCTCAACAACGTGCGCGTGATGATCGTCTCGTTCGCGTTCGGAGTGACCGCCGGTATCGGCACGGTGTTGGTGTTGTTGGGTAACGGCGTCAGCATCGGCGCGACCGTGGCCGCGTGTTTTCAGGCGGGCGTGGGGCTGAACATTCTGACGTTCATGGCGGCGCACGGCCCGGTGGAGCTCTCGCTCATCTGCATCTCGGGCGGGGCTGGGCTGCACCTCGGGCGGGCCATGATCGAGCCCGGTGAACGATCGCGAGGCACGGCGGTTCGCGAGCACGCTCAAGTGGCAGTGCAGATCCTGCTCGGGTGCGTGCCCTTCATGGTGGCCATCGGGATCGTCGAAGGCTTCGTCAGTCCCGGGCCGTTCTTCCCCTGGCCGCTCAAGCTCGCAGCGGGCCTGCTCTCAGGACTGGCGCTGTGGCGCTGGCTGCTCACCAGCGCGAAGTGACCCTTCGACTTCGCTCAGGGTGACCGGGCATTGGGCACGGTCAGGGTCACCGGTCATCCCGAGCGGAGTCGAGGGATTGCCTCTCTACGCGGCGGTCTTGCCTTCGAGCGAGCGCACGATCTGCAACGCCTCTTCGACGTGCTTCTGCACGCGCACGAGCGAATCGAAGCGGTGCACGATCTTCCCGCTGCGATCGATGACGAAGGTCACTCGCCCTGCGATGAAACCAAACGTCTTCTTCACGCCGAACGCCTTCGCCCCGACCCCCTGGGGATCGGTCAGCAGCGTGAACGGCAGCCGGTGCTTCTTCTTGAACGCCTCATGCGAAGCCGCGTCATCGGCCGAGACCCCGATCACCTCAGCCCCCGCGGTCTTGAAGTCTTCATACTGATCGCGGAACGAACAGGCCTCCGCGGTGCAGCCGGCCGTCTCGTCCTTGGGATAGAAATAGAGGACGATCGTGCGCTGACCGACGAGCTCCTTCATGTCCACGCTCGAGCCATCAGCCCGCGTGAAAGACACCGCCGGTACTGCGTCGCCTTCGTTCATGGCCGACGAACTAACGGTTGCCGCTGACGGTTGCCACCCTCAGCGTGAAGCGAGGGGCAAACCCGGCGTGTGCATCGGGGTGCGGTTCTGCTCGCGGTGCGCCAGCGCCTGCTCGTACGCCTCGTTGATGCGGTGCATGTCGTCGGCCGAACCGCCCTTGTCGGGGTGGTGGGTGCGAGCCAGCGCGAGGTACCGCTCTCGAAGGCCGACATCGGAGATCGACGGAATGACGCCGAGCGTCCGGTACGGATCTTTGCCAGAGAGCGACAGCAGCCAGTTCTCCAGACGATCCTTCACGGACCCGATGGTGGAGACCGGCGCTTCGCCGGCAGGGCGGCGGGCACGCATCTTCGTGTCAGCGCGCAGCACTTCTGAATACATGCTGCTCGTCCAACGGGAGCAAGACGGGCAGTGAAAGTACCGAATCTGCCTGCTGCTCCCCACGTGGCTGCTCATCCGAACGCCACACTGCGTGCACTCGACATCGACGTCTTCGAGGGTGGTACACGCTGTTGCTACCTGGGGCATGTCGATGGGTCCTCGTGGTGGTGTGCTACAGCCTTGTGACGACTTGTACGCGCGTGGTGGATCGACGCAAAAAATTGGCTGCCTTTTCCTCTGGGGCATCATGAACCTGCTTTCCCAACCCAACGCCGTCGCCCCAGGGGGCTTCGTGACCCGTCTCGCCCTCGCAGCTCTTTGCTCGTTGTCACTCACGGCCGCCGCTGTTCCGGCCAAACGTGGGCTCGCCATCGGCAGCTCCAGGGAAGACGAGCCCTGCCCGGCCCGAAGCACCGCGACCGGCGGCGCCGATCTCGCGTTTCTTCGCGGTCTGACCTGGGCCTTCGAGCCTGCGCCCCTCGAGATCCGCGGTCAGGCGATCGAAGATCTCGGCCTGCTCGGCGATCCGCGCGCGCTCAACCCGCTCGCCGCCATGACGCTCGACATGAACCCGGCCATCGCCAAGGCGGCCGTGCGCGCCATCGGCGCCATGCGCCACCCGCGTGCAGAAGAGATCCTCTCGAACCTGGTGCGCCACCCCACCGCGCCCATCGTCACCAAGCAGCTCGCGTTGTCGTTGTTGCCGTTTCAAAACACCGCGACGGCGCTGCGCTTCATCCACTCCGTCGCGAAACAGCCCACGGGTTCGTACGAGCTGTTGCAACAGGCGCGCACGCTGTCCGCCACCCTGCCCGTGCCCACGCCGGAGCAGGCCCTGCCCCCCCTCGCCCCGGCGGCTGCTGGGCCCCCGATGGGTGACTCGAAGTGATCGACCGCCGCATCGCGTTTCTCGGCGCGGGCAACATGGCCAACGCGATCATTCGCGGGCTGCTGCGCGCTGGGCTGCCCCAAGAGAAGGTCACCGCCACGGTTCGCCGTGAAGAGAAGAAGGTCGAGCTCGAGAGCGCGCACGGCATCGTGGTGGGCTTCGACAACCTCGCCGCGGCGAAGGACGCCGAGGTCATCGTGCTCGCCGTCAAGCCGCAGGCGCTCGACAAGCTGCTCGTTCAGATCGCGCCGGCCGTCGATCGGTCGAAGTTGATCGTCTCCGTGGCGGCGGGTGTGCCCATCGCGGCCATCGAACGCCGGCTCGGAGCAGGCGCACGCATCGTGCGCACCATGCCCAACACGCCCTGCCTCGTGGGCCTGGGCGCGACCGCGCTGTCGGCGGGTGAACACGCGACTGAGGAAGATCTGCAGTTGGCCACCGCGATGTTCGACTCGGTGGGCCTCACCACGGTCGTCGACGAGTACCAGCTCGACGCGGTGACGGGCCTGTCGGGCAGCGGGCCTGCGTACATCTTCCTCATCATCGAGGCGCTCAGCGATGCGGGCGTGAAGGTCGGCCTCTCGCGGCACCAGTCGCTCAAGCTCGCAGCGCAGACGGTGCTCGGCAGCGCGAAGCTGTTGATGGAGACCAACCAACACCCAGGTCAACTGAAGGACCAGGTGACCAGCCCCGGTGGAACGGCCATCGCCGGGCTCCACACGCTCGAGGCGGGTGGCCTGCGCACCACGTTGATCGACGCCGTCGAAGTCGCCACCAACCGGGCCCGCGAGCTCGGCGAAGCTTTCCTGCTCAAGAAGTAGTTCGAGGACTCAACCGATGAAGATGACGCCGCTCGACATCCGCCAGAAGCGCTTCGAGGTGAACTTTCGGGGCTACTCGAAGAAAGAGGCTGAGGCCTTTCTCGAGCTGACCGCCGGTGAGTTCGAAGAAGTGGTGCGCGAGAACATCTCGCTCAAGGAAGAGCTCAAGCGCGTGCAGGCCCGCCTCGAGCAGCACCTCGATCGTGAGAAGGCGCTGCAAGAGACGATGGTCACTGCGCAGCGCATCAGCGAAGACGTGAAGGCGCAGGCCAAGAAAGAGGCAGAGGTCATCGTCGCCGAGGCCGAGTTGCAAGCCGACAAGATCGTCGCGTCCGCGAACAACCGCCTGGTGGAGTTGGTGAGGGAGCTCAACGAGCTCAAGCGGCAGAAGGTGCAGTTTGAGTCGCACCTCGAGGCGCTGGTCGACTCGCACAAGAAGCTGCTCGACAGCTGGAAGACGCAGCCGGGTGGCGAGGTGGCGTTTCTGGTGAAGAAGTAGGCCCGCGACTGGCCGTTCGGGGGGTGGCGCCTTCGCAAGTCATGGCCATCTTGCCGAAGTGACGGCCCTGGCCCCCCTGTTGGCGTTGGCGTTGATGGTCGCGCCCCCTCCCCCTTCGGATGCAGCTCCTTTCGAGATTCCCTCATCGGGCCCGGTCACAGCCGGCTCGATGGAGACCTCGGAGATCCGCACCCCGCGCTTCCGCATCGTGCACACGCCTCGCGCGAAGGGTGCCGCGGAGTACCTGAAGCGCGACATCGAGTCGGTGCGCGATGACATCGCGAAGTTGCTGGGCCGCGACTGGCCTGGCGTCACGGAGATCCGCGTGGGCTTCGGGCGTGAGGAGTACGAGGCGCTCGCGCTCCCGGGTGGAAGGCCGCCGAGCTGGGCGATCGCGTTGGCCTACCCTGGGAAGAACATCGTGTTGGTCGAGGCGCACTCGCTGGTGAATGGCGAAGGCCCGCTCACGCTGCGACATGAGCTGGTGCACGCCGCGCTGGGACAGTTCGGGACCGTGTGGCCGCACTGGTTTCAAGAAGGCCTCGCGCAAGAGCTGACCGGCGAGCGCAAGTGGCACATGCAGCAGGTGGCCACGCTGACCCGCGCCGTCACGCAAGACCGGGTCTTCTTCTTCGAGGATCTCACCGAGCACTTCCCCCGGTTCCCCGACGACGTGGAGATCGCCTACGCACAGAGCGTGGCCTTCGTGGAGTTCCTCCGCGATCGGCACGGCTCGTTGGCGTTTCAGCGGTTGATCGAGCGCGTCTCGCAAGGTGACAGCTTCGAGAAGGCGTTCGGCGTGGCGTTCTACCTGCCGCTCTCGATGGAAGAAGACGCCTTCCGCCGCGAGCTGCCGCGGCGTTACCCGTGGTGGCCGTTGTTGCTCTCAGGAGGCACGCTCGTGTGGATCGGAACGTCAGGACTGGTGGTGCTGGCGTACATCCGCCGGCGCCGCGCGGTCCGCGAGCTCAGGGCCGAACAGCTTCGAGTCGAGACGATGCACGAAGCCGCAAAGTCGCTGCTCGGTCTGACGGCCGCAAACGAAGACCTCGCGCTGGATCACTTCGAGCACGACGGCCCGTGGGTCATCAACATCGTCCACTTTCATGTTCCCCTCTCCCTTCGGGAGAGGGTCAGGGTGAGGGGTTAGCAGCGGCAGACAGCAGTACACTGACTTGATGACTCGCATCGCGATCGTCCTCGGCCTCACCCTCACGGCGTGTCAGTGCGTCAGTCCTCGGACAGGCCGGAACAAGGGAGACGACTGGGGTTCATCATCGAGGACCAGTCGCCCTCCAGCGCCGCGGTTCGCCCCGACCGAAAGCACGTCGACGAGTACGGCTACGCCAGCATGCTGCTCGCCACGATTCAGTCACAGGCGCAGCAGATCGCCGAGCTTCAAGAGCGCATCCGTCGTCTTGAACAACGACGCTGACGCCGAAGGGGCCTCGTACTTCGCCACAGTGATTCTGACCACCGTTCGCATCGAGCGAAGTCGAGAGACCACTGCTGCGCGATGCGGAAGTGCTCCCTCGACTTCGCTCGGGAGGACCGGTGTGAACGCGGCGAAGTACTAGGTCACTTCCAAAACGTGACACCGGAGATCCGCGTCCCCAAAATCGATTGAACTCGCCCCAAATCGTTCAACCTCGCGACTCTTCCGCCCCACCAGGCCGCGAGAAATCTGTTCCTCGAAAGCGCGCTCAGTCTGCTCGACGTTGCACATCGCGAGGATCACCCCGCCCGGCGCCGTCACCTTCGCGGCCGCCTCGACCAACCGGTGATAGTCGCGCTCGGCGGTGAACCGGCTCGTCTTGGTGGTCGCAAAACCCGGAGGATCCAGAATCACGAGGTCGAACGCCTCGCCCTTCTTCGCGAACCTTTGAAGCCAATCGAACGTGTCGCCCGACACGAAGTCATACCGATCGACGCTCAGTGAATTGAGCGAGTGATTGCGCTCGCCCCAGTCGAGCACCTTCCTCGACGCGTCGAGATTCACCGCACGCTTCGCGCCGCCCAACCGCGCAGCGACACCGAAGCCGCACGTGTACGCGAACGTATTGAGCACGGTGCGCCCGCTCGCGTTGGCCCTGACCCACGCGCGCGCATCACGCGCATCGAGATACAGCCCCACCGACAGGCCATTCCCCGGGCGGATCTCGAACTGCGCGCCGAGTTCACTGACCGTGATGGCCTCGACCGCCTTGCCGATGATTGGAAGCGGAGGCGCGAGCAACTCCGGCGCCTCATTCGCCAACTTGCGAGCCTCGCGAGGCCGCCGCTTCACGTAGACCGACTCGACGATCTCCCCGAGCGCGGCCGCGATCGCCTGCTCATCGGGCGCATCGCGATACAGGCTCAGCACCGCGACAGGACCGAACTTGTCCACCGTCACGCCGGGAAGCTCGCCATCGATCCACCGGAAGCAGGTCGTGCCTTCCGGAAGCCGCTCGAGCCGGCGGGCCAGGGCCTCAGCCAACACCTTCACGACGGCGCCGCGCCCCCGCCAGTCACGCCGCCGCGCTTCCACGCGCTCTCCAACGCAGCGGCCGACTCGCGGGCCAGCTCGAGATAGTTCGCCCCGAGCAGTTGCCCTTCACGCACCACTACGCGGCCGTTCACGATGGTCCACCCGACCGGCATCTGGCTGAGCTGCATGAGCAGGTGCGGCGTGAAGTTGCCGGTCTCGCGCGCGGGCACGAAGTCGTAGACCACGAGATCACCCAGCGAGCCCGGCTCGACGCTGCCGCTCGGCGCGCCGTAAATCATCGTGCACAGCTCAGCCGGGCCACCGACGAGGAACGAGGCCATCAGGTTGTCGGGGTCGAGCATGCGACCCGCGCGGGCCATGGCCATCACGCCCGTGTAGCTCGCAGCGAGCTCTTCCCAGAGTGAGCCGGTGCCCCCTGAGCCGAGGCCGACCAGGTTCTGATTCACCAGCACGGCTTCCATGCCGAGCGCGGATCCACCTTCGACGGTCTGCGCAGCGCGAGGTGTGAACGCCACGAGCGTCTTGCTCTTCGCCAGGCGGGCGGCTTCAGCACGATCGATCGCGCGGGCATGGGCACCGACCGATGCGCCGCCGAGCAGACCGAAGCGCTCGAAGCGGGTCACGATGCGCGAGTTGGTCTTCGACCAGGTGATCGCGAGATCGTCGTCGTTCTCGGCGAGAGCGAAATGCGCGCCGATGGAGAGCTCTTCCTTCGCGCGGCCCGCCAATCGCAGCAGATCGTCGTCAGCGCAGAACGACGCGCGAACTCCGATGGCAGCGCGAGCGAGTGAGTCGGGCTTTCGCGAGCTGGCGTAGCGGGCGTTGGCTTCGACCTGCGCGGGGCCCGGCGACTCGGGGATGAGGCTGGTGGAAGCGTGAGAGTTGAGCAGGCGGATGCCCAGCCGCTCGGCGACCCGCGCTTGCGCCAGCATGGCTTCTTCGACGCAGCCGGGCGCGTGCAGGTGCTCGACGACCATCGAGACGCCGTTCCGGAGATTTTGCGCGATGGAGAACGCAGTGAGCGCCTCGACCTCGCCGACGGTGAGACTCCGTTCGAGACGGTGCTCCTGCTCGAAGCGCTGCTGAAAAGGCCGCAGCAGCAGGTCACCTGCCCACGGCGTGAGCGGACCTCCGACCAGGCGCGTGTGACAGTCGACGAGGCCGGTCATCACGAGCCGGCCTTCACACTTCACTTCCCAATCACCCGGCAGCACCGGGGTCGTCTCATCGGGCCCGACCGCGGTGATCAGCCGGCCTTCGACGAGCACCGACATGCCGGATCGCACGCGGCCATCGGCGCGAAACAGACTGCAGTTCTTGAGGAGGAGTCGGCCTTCCACGCTGTGTGGAGCGTAGCAGCAGCGCGCCCCCTGTCTCACTCGGGGTGAAGGCGCAGGTGAACGGTTGGCCGCGTTCACACCGGTCCTCCCGAGCGAAGTCGAGGGAGCACTTCCGCATCGCGCAGCAGTGGCATCTCGACTGCGCTCGCAGGGTTGATCGAAATAAGGAGCGCTCACCGTTCATCCCGAGAGCAGTCGAAGGATTACCTCGCCTTCGGGCGGTAAGTGCCCCCTCGACTGCGCTCGCAGGGTTGATCGAAATAAGGAGCGCCCACCGTTCATCCCGAGCGGAGTCGAGGGATTACCTCGCCTTCGGGCGGTCAGTGCCCCCTCGACTGAG